>NZ_JAOWRF010000368.1 GCF_025753815.1 Plectonema radiosum NIES-515
TAGTGGGGGAAGATGTAATTCATCCCACCACCAAAAAAGTTATTGCCCCGCGCAATACACCAATTAGTAACGAATTAGCTGCTGTAATTCAAAAAAGCGGCGTTGTCTCTGTGGTAGTGCGGAGTCCTTTAACTTGTGAAGCAGCCCGTTCGGTTTGCCAACACTGTTATGGCTGGAGTTTGGCACACGCGAAGATGGTGGATTTGGGTGAAGCGGTAGGCATTATTGCGGCTCAAAGTATCGGTGAACCGGGTACTCAGTTAACCATGCGGACTTTCCACACTGGTGGTGTATTCACCGGGGAAGTGGCAAAACAAGTGCGTGCCGAAAAAATTGATAATTTTGTGGTGTGCGATCGCTACCTTTTTGCACACTATGCGCCTGTTGCTAATTTCTACTAAATTTTTTAATTCAATTATTTAGCTTAACCGTCATATCTATTTGGATCTTTTTTATCCTTTTTGTCCTTAGAATCTTTTTTGGGTTTTTTAACTTCTTTATTACTTTTTTTTTCTTTTGACATTAGCTTTCTCACTTTTAGGTTAATAAATAAATCTTCCGCCACTTGTACTCAAATCAGGTGACGTTTCAAGCTCTACAATGTATCAATGCTTTGTGAACATAAGCTATTTGGTGAAACTAGAGCATGACGGCAAAGAACGTTTAATAGGGTGTAGTCTGATTGGATAAATAGAATTGATTAACTACGACACAAAACGCAAGTTTAATTTGATTTAGGAGCCATGTAAAAATTCCAGTTCTTTCTAACGGCAGTTTATTCGCAGGAATTGCCACCGCTTCAATTGGTTGAAATCAAGGAAGATACGAAAAGCCGTCCTACGATCGCGATCGGCTTCTTCAGGCTTGTACATCCCAAAGCGGTTACTTCACGGTTGTGTAGCAAGTGACAATGCTGATAAAGCACTGGTGAGCAAGATGAGGGAATTTATCAAGGGTAAAACTGTCAAACACTCTTCGCTCTTGGCTGTTATCGCACTCTGTACCCCTATGGGTGAAAGTAACCGCTTGTGAGGAGTTATCCTTAATTACTACGAAAACGTCTTTTACTTTGTTTGTGTCTAGCAACTGCTTTACGCTTATGTTTTTGCAGAGGTGTTTCAAAGTGACGATGCTTTTTCATGTCTGGAAAAATCCCAGCTTTGGAAACTTCTCGTTTAAATCGGCGTAAGGCTGACTCAATTCCTTCATTTTCTCCGGGAATTATTTGGGTCATTGTATCTCCAATTAAATTGATGTTTTGGGGGTGGTGAGCAAAAAAGGGCAGACAAGGAGTCTACCCTCAAGACCAACGAGTTCAACTCTTGCTCTTAAAGCTTAGTATCGGCGAGAGTTGTATCCACCACCACCACCTCGTCTGTCATTGGAGGAACCTCTTTCTTCACGGGGTTTAGCTTTATTAACTTTTAAGCTACGACCCATCCAATCAGCGCCATCAAGCGCTTCAATTGCCGCTGTTTCTTCGTCGTCTTTTGCCATTTCGACAAAGGCAAAGCCTCTCGGACGACCTGTTTCGCGATCGCTAGGTAGCTGAACGCGATTTACTGTGCCGTATTCAGCAAAAGCCCGCTTTAGGTCTTCTTCTGTAACTTCATAAGATAGATTGCCGACATAAATTGACATAAAACATCTCCAAGAAATCTTAAGTGTAGAGATTTAGATTCAGGAGAGACTTTATTAAAAGGAGTCATATCACCGAAAATAATACTCAATTAAACACAAGCATAACACAGAAAAGATGGTTATTAGTTGCTTGTACGTGCATTATGTCGGTTACTTTCTCCCAAATGGAAAGTTTTTCCTTGTTCGGTGTGCGAGCCTCGGTATATTGCCAAGCCTGTTCTGAAATAACAGGCTTCGTCAAAGCAAAGCTTTGAGGCTACCACACAAAGTGCGGTTGAGCAATCGGACGCGATCGCGCGATCGCACGCTTGACTTGAGTGGGCGGCTACCCTATCGTACTAAAGAATTTGTTAATCACTTCAAAGGCTCATATCTTGCACCTCAGCGTAGAAACCCAGACAACAGAAAAGGATGTGCCATAAGGCTACCTTATTTTTATTGGCGAGCGATCGCGCGATCGCAAGGGTTTTATTTTCATGTCGTCATTTCATCTATATTTATTTTAGCTTCAAAGTGATAGTTTAGGTATAATTTATGCTCAAAGCCCTATTTATTCCTACATTTTGGGATGCGATCGCATCCCAAGTATTCTCGTTATAACCCAGTCACCGTGAGCATTTCTCATTTCCGGCTCAGTCTATTTATTCGGAGATGGAATTACAGCACTTACTGAGGTGATTAGGTATAATAGCGGCAATTAGTAAACCAGTTTTTTAAATTTTATTGATATTTTCTCCGGAAATAGACTAGCCTCTAATCCCTTTGAGCGCTTTGCGCCGTCACTATATCATTATTAGCTGCCCATTGTCTAATATCTTGACGAGCGATCGCAGCTGCCATCAAATCAGGAAATTTATCAGGAGTGCAAGCAAACGCGGCAATACCAAATTCTGTTAATGATAAAGCAATAGAGCGATCGTACATCGGAGCGCCATCATCATTCAACGCTAGTAAGGCGATAAATTGCACCCCAGTATTCACCATCGCTGCAACTCGCTTAAGCATTTCTTTGCGATCGCCACCTTCATACAAATCACTTATTAAAACTAAAATTGTATCTTGGGGCTGTTGCACAAAACCTTGACAATATGCTAACGCTTTATTAATATCAGTCCCACCACCCAATTGAGTGCCAAATAGTAAATCTACTGGGTCTTCCCCTTCATCAGTCAAATCTACAACTTCGGTATCAAAGGCAACTATGCGCGTCTGCACTGCTGATAAAGATGCCAATACAGACCCAAAAATACCTGCATAAACCACAGAAGTTGCCATTGAGCCACTTTGGTCAATGCAAAGTATAATATTGCGTAAATTACTTCGCTTGCGCCCGTAACCGATTCTAACTTCTGGAATAATGGTACGATATTTAGGTTGATAATGCTTGAGATTGGCGCGGATAGTGCGATTCCAATCAATTTCATTGTGTCGGGGACGACGGTTGCTCCTACTGCGGTTCAAGCTTCCCATAACAGCTTGACGCATCGGGTTAGCGAGTTTGCGTTGCAATTCCTCGACGACGCGACGCACAACCATGCGTGCTGTATCTTTAGTAATGCTTGGCATAATATTGCTTAAAGAAAGCAAATTCGCCACTAAATGCACATCTGGCTCCACAGCTTCTAGCATTTCTGGTTCTAACAACATTTGACGCAAATTGAGACGCTCTAGCGCGTCAAGTTGCATCACCTTCACTACCGATGTAGGGAAATAAGTGCGGATGTCACGAAGCCAACGAGCAACTTTTGGGGATGAAGAGCCTAAACCACCAGAGCGCTCGCTATCGTACAATGCACTCAAGGCGTTATCCATTGCCAAATCAGCACCGCTTAATCGACACCCTGTACCATCAGCTTCTTGACTTCCTAACAAAAGTCGCCAACGGCGTAAACGTTCGTCGTCATTTTCAGTCATACTTTACACTATATTTGAAGCTTTGATCTATTGATTGGTCTTTTTGTATTCCACATTAATTCAAATTCGGCTTTTTTGACATACTCCCCACACCTACAGCGGTGGGGATTCTGGGGTCAAACAGCAATTGCTGGCGTAGCCAGTCTAACATCACCTAACCCAATGGTTGATGCCCCAACAAGAGCGAATATTTTTAGCGGCGTTTTCATCTCTTCCATTTACAGAATTACAAGATCGACAACGCCACTGTCTAATAGATAAATCCAGTTTTTCTAAAATATGCCCACAATTAGAACAAGTCTTACTAGATGGATACCATTGATCTATATAAACAACTTGTTTGTGTTTCTTTTTAGCTACCCATTCTAGTATTTGCAGAAATTCTCCAAATGCTAAGTCCGATATTTTTCTACCCCAAAGACGCTGCATACCCTTGAGGTTCAAAGTTTCAAAACACAGTACATCAAACTTGTCCGTCAATTGATGAGCTAGTTTCCACGCGCCATCACGTCTGCGGTTGCAAACATCTTCATGTTTACGAACTAAGTTTTTTCTAGCTCGTTCTCGATTATTTGACCCTTTTAGTTTTTTGGAGTGACTTCTACTAGCTTTTTTGATGGCGTTCAGAGATTGTTTAAGGAACTGTGGAGAATCAATTAAAGTTCCATCAGAGCAAGTTAGAAATTTTTTGAGTCCAAAATCAAACCCCGCTATTTTACCAGTCGTTGATTTAATTTCTAATTCTGACTCCTTCTCAACTACAATAACCATGAATAACTCACCTAGTGGTGTGCGTTTGATAGTTAATGTTTTAATTTTTCCTTCTATTTTTCTGGACTTCCAAAATTGATAAACTTGGCTTCCTATCTTAACTCTATTGCCCCACCGAAACTTATAACCCAATACCGTTCAGTTAAGCCTGAAATCCTCTGTAGAGACGCGAAATACGAAGTCTCTACATGCCGAAATCAATACCAAAAATCCTTAACTGAACCGTATTGACTTATAACCCGCTTGTTTAAGAGTGAATGATTTGTACTTTTTGACCTTCTTGAACCCTGGTGGTCTAACACATGATTTGTTGTGTTGGAAAAATAATTGGTAGGCTTTTTCAATGCGTTGGCAGATATCCTGTACTGCTTGAGAACCTACTAATTGCCAGAAATAATTGCGTTTTCTTAACTTGGCAATATGAGATTGAAGTTTTGCACAGTTTAAGTGTTTACCCCACATTCGGTAGTACCGTTTATGTAGAGCAATACAATGGTTATAGATTACCCCTGCGGCGTTAATCATCCGCTTGAGGTGTCTATTCCGTTTGTGTTCGTACAGCTTAAACTTTAGTGTTTTCATGCTAGTATTATCTCCTCAAATAACGGCAATATGACGGCATGAAAAAATTAACAATTAGATGTTCCGAGGAAGAGTACAAGATACTTGTGGAGTATTGTTCTGAAACAAACCGTACTCAAAACGATGTACTCAGAGAATTAATGAGAAAATTAAACAAACATCCTCTTAGAAGGACGGGGCTTTAAACCCAGTTTTTTGGTAAAGTTTCTATCGATAAGTGCGATCGTCTTCTTAATGGGAGCATTCCAATTTTTTCAAAACACAAATACCTCTTTCTTCCCACTTTGCGAACCTCTGCGTATACCTCTGCGCGACTTTGCGTTTAAAAATAAACTCAAACAATTAGAATACTCTCATCAAGAACGCGCTTTTATTTCTGAGCCAGATTAACATTGTTTTCTGACAACAAAGGTAAAGACAATCCCGGTGCTGCGGCAATTGAAGGGGGTTGAGTCTCCTGTTCTAACTTATACAAATATCGCCCATCGTGAACAGGAGACACAACTTTCATTTTGTGCGGAATGCTATAGTAACGGTGATTTTGTTTGGTTTCTTGCCGTTCTTGAATGCTCTCATTGGCAATCTTCTTACGTAGTTTAATAATCGCATCTAAAACAGCTTCTGGTCTAGGCGGACATCCTGGTATATAAACATCAACAGGAATTAACTTATCTACACCTCGAACTGCCGAGGACGAATCTACACTGAACATCCCCCCTGTAATCGTGCAAGCTCCCATAGCAATCACGTACTTTGGTTCTGGCATTTGCTCGTAAAGTCGCACCAAATTAGGAGCATACTTCATAGTGATTGTACCTGCGGTAATCATCAAGTCTGCTTGTCGGGGAGTCGCACGGGGAATCATCCCGAAGCGCTCCATATCAAAACGAGAAGCGTAAGCAGCCATAAATTCCATGAAACAGCAAGCTGTACCAAACATCATCGGATACAAACTGGACATTTTTGCCCAATTGTAGAGGTCATCTACGGTGGTGAGGATGATATTCTCAGATAGTTGTTGAGTTACTTCCGCACGTTCAACCGGATTGATAATTGAAGTCATCAGTTGATTGCCCCCATAATTAATATTGATAACTACAGTTTGCGATCGCCTACTTTCCGGTATCAGTAAAGATAAGTTTTGTGAAGAACGTCGGTTTTCTTGGAAGGTCAGTAATTTTGGCTATTTACAAATCTAGACATTGCCGAAATGTGCGATCGTTGTCTTCGCAATAGCCACCTCTGCTGTTTTCAATTCTAGCTCTCATGAGTTGCTGAATTAAAAACTCGACGATACACCAATTCTAAAGGTGCGTCCAGGTTGATAAACGCGATTAACTTTTTCATACTCAACACCAGCTAAGTTTTCTACAAAAACATTTAGCCCTAAGTTTCTCGTTATCGGAATCCTACCACCAAGATCCAAGTTCAACCAAGAGGGTGAGAAATCTGTAGTACTCTGACCTGGTAAATTAAATAAGGCTCTACGGGCACCACTGTTGTAACTAGCAATCAGATTAAGCTGCCAACCGTTGGATTGATAACCAATACCCATTTGTGCGACTGAGTAGGGAAGCGTACTCAATTGTAATCCTTTTTCTATACCTGATTCGATGCGGGCATCAGTATAAGTATAATTGAGAAAAGTTGACCATTCACGCGCAATTTGCAAACGCAAAGCTGCTTCTAAACCATTTGTATTTACTAATCCAATATTAGTCCACTGTCCGCGACTTACTGCCAAGCGGTTATCTAAACTACTGGCAAAGTAAGTAAATTGCCCTGTTAAATTATTAGATAATTTGACATCAAGTCCTGCTGTCCAAGAAGAACCAGTTTCCGGTTTGAGGTCGGGGTTGGGCAACCAGCCATGAACGGTATCATAAACATACAATTGGTCTATACCTGGGTTGCGCTGCACTGAAGCCCAACTGCCACGCACTGCAATATTTTCGCTAGGGGCATATTTTAACCCGACGCTAGGGTTAAGGTAACTACCAAACTCACTATTAAAGTTTTGTCTTAATCCTAAATCTGCTTGAAAATTTTTGGTCAGATTCCAAGTATTTAAGGCAAATATTGCTGTTTGAAATCTATCTCTAGTTTCATTACCATTAAAACGAATTCGATTGGGAACATTGCTAAGTAAATCACCATCAAGAGTGCTATTTTTTAAATCTAATCCCCAACGCAGAAGGTTATTCTGATTTAATTGCCACTGATGTTCTACTCTCGCAGTCAATCCTTGAGAATTTAATGAAGCTTGACGAGAAAAAGTACTGCCACTTGGACCATAAGTGCTGAAGTAATCTTGAGCATAGCCGATGGTGGCGTTAAGAATAGAATCTTTACTATTACCAAGCTGGCTTTTCCAAGATAAACCAGTATTGAATACATCATGGTCGAGTCTATCTCTTTGAAGAGGGAAACCAAAATAAGTTAAACCTCGGCGACTGCTAATTATATTAGTATCAAAACTGATAGTATTTTTGGGATCTACATCTAAACTAATATTCCCAAAGTAGTTGCTAGTAGCGGTATCTCCATTAAAAAACCGTCCATTTGCATCACGATTTACAGCCCCAATAGGTACTCTGTAATTATTTTCTGCGTCGTACTTTTCGTAGCCAATATTAAATTTTACTGAGCCAAGAGCACCACCATAGCTAGTGCGATAGTTGTCTTCTCCATAAGAACCATATTGCACTAAACCACTGAATCTGGGTGGACCTTCACCAATTTTAGTGATGATATTAACTACTCCGCCAACGGCTTCTGAACCGTATAATGTGGAGGCTGTGCCACTAGATAATTCCACCCGTTCAATCGATTCTACGGGAATGCTATTGAGGTCAGTATTGCCATGATAAGTGTTAATATTGCTGTTAATCGGTCTGCCATTTAGCAAAAATACAGACTGATTAATTGACTGTCCTCGATAGAAGGTTCCGGTATGAATATCTGCGCCATAACCGACATCGTTAATCGCAAATCCGGGCAAGCCTCTTAATACTTCTGCGGCACTATTAGCACCTTGTTTTTGAATTTCATCTTTATCTATTACATAAACTGGAGTAGATTGAGGCAGAATATCTTGTTCCCCGATCGCATCTAAAGTAATCTCGGCATCATCAGTAGTTTCTGGTTCTGTTTCTGGTCGAGGTTCTTGTTGAGTCGTGGGAGACTGGCTAACTTTATTTGATGCAGATTGCTGAGTTAATAATTTAGCATTAGTCGATGGTAGTTCGATGTCACTTAGACTGGGAATGTCTGAAATTACTTGAAACGATTTATCAGCAGCTAAGGTAGGAAACGCTATGAATAAACTCACTACAGCAACTGGAAGCACAACAAAATACCTTGTCACCCTGTCTCCTCACACAAACTAAAAACAACAACTAAGAATTATTTTGTGGTAACTGCAAACATGTGTCAAAAGACAGACTGTCATACTTCAGTTAACATATTCAAGACTTATATTTTTGAATTTGATGTTGAAAATAGACAATGTAGAGACGCTTAAGTATCGGGTATTGACAGGATTTATATGTAGCGCGATGAAAGTGAAATAGGATTACGCACCTGATGCCATAAACGCGATTTCAGAGTAGCTATCTGATTGCTAAACAGAGTATTTTTGGTAGAAATCGAGTTGATTTGTGTAACTCAATTGATGTTTATTTTTAGGAATTGTACTGCTAATAGTTGACAGCAGAATGTACGGAACATTCCCACCGACTAATTACTTTTTGTTGAATTGTCATTAGAATCACCAGACGGTGCATCTGAAGGCAGCGATTGCGATGGCTGTTGAGTTTGACGTTTTTGCAGTTCGCGGTGACGTTGTGTCCCCCGGATAACAAAATTAGCTGATACTCGCACCTCTTGTTTTCCACTAACGGAGGGTTTTAATTTGAAGTCTCTTGCTTGTTCCAGAAGCGCTTCATCCAATTCCCTGCTACCACTAGGACGAATCAGCCGCACATTGGTAACTTCGCCATTTTGATCGTAATTGATCGCAACTTCTGGGTTGTTTTCGATACCTCGCGATCGCCGCCGCCAAAAAAACCGTTAAACTTCATTGCGAAATAAAAAGATCGCCAAAACAACGTGATAAGTTTTGATGATGTAAAGAGACGACACAGATCAAGGAGAACACAGTGGCAATGGAATCAAATTTATTAACGAGCACAACCCCAGTGCAAGAAGATTTCAGCGAATACGTTGCCCACCTACAGCTTCACATGGCTTTGCAAGCTCGCAATCTGGTTCCAACCCTCACTTCAAAGCTCGAAGACAGTCGGAAAGAACTACTTCATCAAACTCAAGCCAATTTTGAAAAGCTTATATCTCGCCAAGCGCTCTAGAAGATACAAAAATTAAGCAAAATTAACATAAAATAAAAGCAGATTTTGTTGGGTAAACCCTTGGTAGTGTCTCCATCAAGTCTGCTTTTTAAGTATAAAGTGACGAAAATCACAAGGAATTGGAACTACGGCTTGGAGTAGAAAGCCGTTAAGATAATTGCATTACTTTCCTCACCCTCCTAGGCAGTTTGACGGGACGAATCGCTTCGCCGCCAACTGCCTCACCAAAAGCAGTTAGTTAAGGCTGAATGGCGGCTCGAACCAAAATGACTTCATTAATTCCTCGAAATCTTAGCGTAGTTATCCGACCAGTACAACACCGGGACTTGGACGGAATAGAACGCCTATCTCAAGAGTCATTCGCGGAACACACCCCGAAGGAAGCTAATTTTGCCATAAACCAAATGCAATGGCTGCGCCGGTGGTATGGGTTTCTCAAATTCTTGAGTTTGTTTCCCAACCCTCTGAAATATCGCCTTTGTGCTTATGTCGCAGAGCAAGGGCGGACAGTATTAGGCATGATTCAAGTGTCACCCTTTAACCGCACACGCAGTACTTGGCGTGTAGAACGAGTGATGCTCGATCGCACTGCCGATAAGCAAGGAGTTGGCTCACAACTTCTGCGTCATTGCTTTGAATCCATTTTAGAAGCTCGCACTTGGATACTGGAAGTAAATATTAATGATAAAAAAGCCCTAGCACTTTATCGGCAAAATGGATTTCAGCGTCTAGCAGAAATGACTTACTGGGAAATTGCACCAGAGTTGCTTGAAGAATTGGCATCTTCAGAGCCAGATTTGCCAAATTTATTGCCAGTGAGCAATGCCGATGCTCAGTTACTATATCAATTAGATACGGCTTCAATGCCGCCTTTGGTGCGACAAGTATTCGATCGCCAAACCCAAGATTTTAAAACCAGTTTGTTCGGCGCCATAATTGACGCGGTGAAGCAATGGGTGAGCAAAACAGAAGTAGTCACAGGCTATCTATTTGAACCCCAACGCAAAGCAGCGATCGGTTATTTTCAACTTTCACTAGATCGTAAAGGTCAACAACCACATGTAGCTACGCTGACTGTTCACCCAGCATACACTTGGCTGTATCCAGAGTTGCTGTCTCAGTTGGCTCGCATCGCTCAGGATGTCCCCAAACAACCGTTGCAGTTGGTTTCGGCAGACTATCAACCAGAAGGAGAAGAGTATTTAGAGCAAATTGGCGCACATCGTCGAGAACACACTTTAATTATGTCGCGCTCAGTGTGGCATAAAGTTCGCGAGTCTAAATTTGTCTCTCTAGAAGGAATTCAACTGCCGGAAGTACTCCAAGGATTGCAACCCGCACGTAAACCCATACCGGGTGGGATGTCATGGCAGCAACCCAGAAAGCCGCAATTGCCAGAAAGAAAAGTAAAGATAAATCCTTCTGGTGAATCGATTTCTTTTTCACGCAACAATTGCAACGTAGAACCACCCCTAAAGCCGGAATCAACAGATGCAAAGCCGGAGTGAGTTTGGGCATTTAGAAAAGGGACTCCTTGGAGGACAAGGGGGACTCCTTGGAGGACAAGGGGGACTCCTTGGGGGAAAAATTTCTCCCTTGTCTCCCCCCTCTCCCTTGATCACGCAGTCCCCCCCTCCCCCTCTCCCCATCTCGGCTTTAGGTTTGGATGTTGGTAGTAAGCGTATTGGTGTGGCAGGATGCGATCGCACTGGTTTGATTGCTAGTGGCATCACTACCATAGAACGCAAATATTTGCAACAAGATATAGAGCAAATACGACAACTGGTAAATGAGCGCGAAGTAAATGTTCTGGTAGTCGGTTTACCTTATTCTATGGATGGTTCTTTGGGGTTTCAGGCGCGACAAATACAAAAGTTTGCCGTCAAGTTGTCTAAAGCTCTCAAATTGCCTGTTGAATATGTAGATGAACGATTAACTTCATATCAGGCAGAGCAAATGCTAATAGCCGAAAACCGCTCTCCATCCCGCAATAAAGGCTTAATTGATCGCATTGCCGCATGTTTGATTTTGCAACAATGGTTGGATACTCGAGCGATCGCACTCCACAAGGCAGTAGGCTGCCCTTGAGTATTGATACTTTGAACGTGATATTCTGAAGTCTGTTAGCCAGCACTTGATATACTGCGAAAGCTATTTAATAGTTAAGCGATTTCTACAGTGGCTGGGAATTATAAAGCTCCACACCTCGGCTATGTTTTCCTCACCATATCCTGAAGAAAATGACAACGCTCCTGCTGGGTCGATTACTTTGACCGATGACAAAGAGCGATCGCTCGAATGTTACATTGAGCATTCGCTCTCTGTAGATGAGCAAGAGTATGTTTTACTTCTTCCTGTTGACTCACCTGTGGAAATTTTTGCTTGGCAAGGTGACGGCGAGGAAGAAGAAGCCATTCTCGTAGAAGATGATGCGACCATTGACGAAATTTTTGCGACGGCTCAAGCTGTACTATCTGAGCAAAATTTGCAACTCAAAAATACTGCTTACGCTCTGACGGTTGCGGGTGAATTACCCCCTGTCGAAGAGTCAGAACTCTTTACTTTAGAAATTGAAGATGAAGACGAAGATTTAGAGCCAGAGCAATTACAACTTCTAGCTAGTTTCTACTATGAAGACCAGGAGTACGCAATTTACACCCCCCTCGATCCACTGCTGTTTTTTGCACGGATCTCGGCAACCGGTACACCTGAATTACTCTCTCCAGAAGAGTTTCGCAAAGTCCAACCACTGCTAGAAGAACATTTGTTTAATGAAGTTGAATAAAAGAATTCTGTACTTCTAGAGACGCGATCGCGTCTCTAGTCTCTACAGAAGGAGCGCAGTCCAAATCATAATGGTGGGGTTGTTAACACCACCATTGTGTAGACTGCCTAGTAGAGAAAAGGGAGGGTCTTAAACCCTTTTATTTATCCACTGCTTCCTAGAGAATTCATCAGCTCCCAAATGACTCCAGCTTGAAGATGATGTCATGTTATTGAAAATACCCGCAAGCGTAAAAAGAGGGGCTAGGGATGAGGGTTGATGAAAATTCTAGTTGATTTACCGTACATGATATAAATTATTGTTGATAATTAAAATTAAAAATTAAGAATTAAAAGTATTTTTGATTTTTGATCTTAAATTATTTCATGACAACAAACATGAAAGTTGAGCAAAAAATTTGGCAGCGCTCATTAATTTTGGGTCTGCTGCCATTAACTTTAGTAATTGCAACTTGGCGTTCTTTGAGTTGGTGGAGTTGGGCAACTTCCCCAACCCAACCAACTAAAGCCAAATCGCTACAAATTCAGATTCCTTCAGGAACCGCAGCGCAGCAAATTGGACGCAACTTAGAAAAAGCAGGTTTGATTCGTTCTCAATTTGCCTGGAATTTATGGGCACGATATTTAGCTTGGCAAAATCCCAAAGGTGACTTCAAAGCCGGAACCTACGAATTGTCACCCTCACAACCATTACCCTTGATAGCTGAAAAAATCTGGCTTGGGGACGTAGTGCAAGCCAACTTCACCATTCCCGAAGGTTGGTCACTGCGGCAAATAGCAGCTTACTTTCAAGTAAAAGGCTTTTTTACCGCTCAAGAGTTTATCAGAGCTGCAAATCAAATTGACCGCCAACAGTTTCCCTGGATACCTGCCGATTTACCGAATTTGGAAGGATTTTTATACCCAGACACTTACAAAATCGCCAGCGGAAAAATTACGCCACAAGCTTTAGTTAAACAGATGCTGAAGCAATTTGAGCAAGTTGCTTTGCCAGTGTATCAAAAACAACAAAAGAAGACTAATCTCAACCTGAAGCAGTGGGTAACTCTTGCTAGTATCGTAGAAAAAGAGGCGGCAGTGCCTAGTGAGCGATCGCGTATTGCTGGCGTTTTCACCTCTCGCTTACAAAAAGGAATGCGTCTAGAAAGCGATCCCACAGTCGAATACGGTTTGGGAATCCGGCAAACAGCAGATAAACCACTGACTTTTGCCCAAGTAAAAATTGCATCTCCTTACAACACCTATCTTAATCAAGGCTTACCACCAGGACCCATTGCTGCTCCTGGTTTGGCTTCTTTAGAAGCAACTCTAAATCCCGAAAAAACCGATTATTTGTATTTTGTAGCACGTTACGATGGCACTCATGTGTTCACCCCCACCCTAAAAGAACACTTGGCAGCTGTTGCTAAAATCCGCCGAGAACGAAAATAGTTAGGAGTGAGGAGTGAGGAGTTAGGAGGAGCGGAGGAGCGGAGTTATAAATTATGATTTTTAACTCTGTACTTTCTCATTACTGGCATTTCACTTTTGACTCCGCTCCTCCGCTCCTCCGCTCCTCCGCTCCTCCGCTCCTCCGCTCCTCCGCTCCTCCGCTCCTCCGCTCCTCCTCACTATTGACCATGACCTGGAACAAACTCTTACAGCCTGACTTGATTTTAGAAGGTTCAGTGTTGAACCTCACACCAGACATTATCCAAAAATATCAGCTCAAGGGGCTGGTGTTGGATGTAGATGAAACTTTGGTTCCGGTGAGAGTTGGAACAGCTTCAAAAGAATTGCAAGAATGGGTAGCGCAAATTCGCCCTTTTACATCATTGTGGTTGGTAAGCAATAACTTAAGTGAAGCCCGCATCGGTGGAATTGCCCGTTCTCTGAATTTACCTTACTATCTGGGCGCTGCCAAACCCTCGCGACGCAAGATTAGAGCCGCACTCAGAGAGATGGATCTACCTGTGCAGCAAGTGGCAATGGTAGGCGATCGCTTGTTTACAGATGTGTTAGCTGGTAATCGCTTAGGGATGTTCACCATCTTAGTTGAACCAATTCTCCACCCAGATGCTGTCTTGCGATCGCATCCCATACGCAACTTTGAAGTTTTAGTATCGGAAATCTTAGGAGCCTCTATTACTCCCAAGAAACAAAGAGTTACAAAGCATCACAAAGGTTGATGAATCGTCAGGAAAGTAAATCTAAAGAAATAATAAAGAAATCGGGGATCGCTGCAAAAATCGGGGATCATAAGTATTAATAACATGGGATCAGCCAAATATAGATCCTAGTCCATGTAAAATCAATATATTTGTAAAGCGTCAACCCTCACCTATAGAAGGATTGGCGCTTTACAATTTCAGTTAATAGTTAAAAGTTATAAGTTATGAGTTAAAATTCATAACTCCTAACTCCTAACTCCTAACTTTTTCAATGCCTTTAACAATTGTCGTAAAAATTGGAACTTCCAGTCTCACCCAACCAGAAACCGGACTACTAGCGCTTTCCACCATTGCAAGTGTGGCAGAAACTCTTTCACAGTTGCGACGTGAAGGACATCGCGTAATTTTGGTTTCCTCTGGTGCTGTGGGGGTGGGTTGTGCGCGGTTGGGTTTAAAAGAACGTCCGAAAGCGATCGCTCTCAAACAAGCTGTAGCGGCAGTTGGACAAGGTAGATTAATCCGCGTCTACGATGATTTATTTACCACTTTGCAACAGCCAATTGCTCAAGTTTTGCTAACTCGCAACGATTTGGTAGAACGCACTCGTTATCTAAATATCCTCAACACCTTCAACGAATTACTGGAATTAGGGGTGATTCCGGTGGTGAATGAGAATGACACCGTAGCGGTAGAAGAATTGAAATTTGGCGATAATGACACTTTATCGGCTCTAGTTGCCAGTTTAGTTAAAGCAGATTGGTTGTTTTTGCTAACTGATGTCGATCGCCTTTATACTGCCGATCCCCGTTCTGTACCCGATGCGAAAGCGATCGCTTTAGTTGATAGCATTGAAGAATTAAACAAACTACAAATACAAACAAGTACTCAAGGTTCTCAATGGGGTACTGGTGGGATGGTGACAAAAATTTCCGCTGCCCGAATTGCGACTACAGCCGGGGTTCGCACCGTAATTACTCAGGGAAAATATCCGAAAAATATAGAAAAAATATTACAAGGTGAGTTAATTGGTACTCACTTTACACCGCAACTAGAACCAACGAGTGCCCGCAAACGCTGGATAGCTTATGGGCTTGTGCCTGCCGGAAAATTGTATTTAGATGCGGGTGCGATCGCCGCAATTTCTCAAAGTGGGAAATCGTTATTAGCGGCTGGTATAAAAATAGTTGAAGGTCAGTTTGATACTCAAGAAGCTGTGCAATTATGCGACAGCCAGGGTAACGAAATCGCTAGAGGATTAGTGAATTACAGCAGCGACGAACTACAAAAGATTCGCGGATGTCATTCTAGGCAAATTTCGACGATTTTGGGTTATGTGGGTGCTGAAACCGTCGTGCATCGCGATAATTTGGTTTTGATGTAGCAGGGTATTCAACAGCAAAATAATATTACATTTGGACGCGATATCAGAGCAATTCAGAAATACTTAGGGCATAAGAACATTCATCATACGGTTAGCTACACTCAGGTATCACTGCAACGATTTGAAAATTTTTGGACGGATTAACCTAGAAACTTCCAAAGCACTTTACCTGCATAGTAAGTAGGAAGGCACAATTAAATATAAGATAAAACCTCACCCTCAATCCCTCTCCTTGTTAAGGAGAGGGAAGCGGTCGGCTCTTTGAGGTTTTATATTTAATTTGACCCACTTACTTACTTTTACTTTTTAACTAGTCTTTTTTCGGAATCGCCATTTTTACATTTGTAGGTTTGTGTAAGAACTACGTACATGAGTACCGAACGTAAAGAAATGCATATTAGCATTACGGATGACTTGAAGAAGCGATTTCATGCCACCTGTGTCATGCGGGGTAAGAAGATGAGCCAAGTAGTAATTGAGCTAATCGAACAATGGCTGGAAAGCAACGAGGTTCCCCAAACTGGGGAGATAAAGAGGTAAGAAATACACGACCAAATCGGATGTTCTTGTTACTGGTAAAAGCAGTTGAATCAGAAATTTTATCAACTTACATAACTGGAGTTTAGCAAATGGTGCAAACAATCTTAATTTTGACAGCAAATCCTAAAGATACTTCACGACTACGTTTAGATCAAGAGGTGCGAGATATTGAAGAAGGATTACAGCGGGCAAAAAAACGCGATCAGTTCGTTCTAGAATCAAAGTTGGCAGTGCGACCGAGGGACATTCAGCGGGCAATGCTGGATATAAATCCTTCTATTGTTCATTTTTCTGGACATGGAACGGGGGATGAAGGTCTGATATTTGAAGATGAAATAGGTTCGGCAAAGCTAGTTGATGGAGAAGCCTTAGCAGGACTGTTTGAACTGTTTGCGGATCAAGTTGAGTGTGTTGTTCTTAACGGCTGTTATTCGGAGGTGCAAGCAAGCGCAATTTCTCAACAAATTAACTATGTGATTGGCATGAACAAGGCAATTGGAGATAAAGCAGCAATTGAATTTGCTGTGGGTTTTTACGATGCTCTAGGAGCAGGAAAGCCCGTTGAATTTGCCTACAAACTTGCTTGCGCTGCAATTCGGTTAGCAGGTGTTCGAGAGCAGCTAACCCCGATTCTCAAGATAAAGCCAAATATTGATGAGAAGGTTATCAAGAGCAGTTTGCCTGAAGAACAGCTTACAGGAGGGAATGAACCTGCATCTGAGCCATCTGAGGAACTAAACGACTCTGACAAAGAAATACTTACAGAACTCTTGATACGTAGTGGACGTGCAGAATATTCGGCACGAAAAGCACTTTGTCTAAAAATTGGAATTGAACCAAATCAACTTGGATTTTTAAGGCAATCCACCGACGCTGACTTTGCCTTAGAGCTAATTAGTTATTTGCATAGTATAGATGACAAACAAGCTCTTTGTAAAATCTGCAAAGAACTTGAAGTTGTGTTTAAAAGAGGGAAGTACGCAGCTGATTTAGAAAATATTAAATCAAAACTAAATTGTAAGTAGAGTGAAAAGCTAAAAGTATGTCCCAACCAAACTTTCTAAGCGAAACTGATATAGACACATTAATAAACCTTTTGCTTCGTAGCCAACAATCAAGAACACGAGAAGCACTATGTTTAAGTATTGGAATCGATCCCAAGCGACTTTCATTTCTCAGAGACTCTTCAGATGCTGATTTTTTTCTCCTGTTCATTCAGTATTTAAATGAAATAGGCGATACAGAAGCTCTTTGTCAACTTTGTTGTAAGGAACTATTTCCTATTTTTCATAAAGGAACACATAGTCTGATTTTAAGTGATATTGCAGTCAAACTTAATTGTAACCATCAGTTTAGTCAGAATTCCTCCAATAATAAACAGCCTACTTCTTCAGCATCTAATCCCGCTGCTGAATTCAACGACAATTTATCTAATCAACCGAATGTATCAAAACCGAAATCACTTTTTACGAGAATTGTTTACCACAAAAATAAATTGTTTGCAGTTGCCGCAATTCTTGCATTTGGGTTAATAGGGCATCCAGTTTATGAATCTCTTAAACCCTCACCTCAATTAGTCGAAGATAAGATGCTAACAGAGAAAGCGCGACTAGTTTGGTCTGAGACTGAAGGGAAAATAGGACCCTATAAGGAACATACGGTAATAGTTAAACCTACAAATGTAAACCTTCGTAATTTTAGTGTTGAAGCCCAATTTTATAATCCGTATAATGGTGCAATGGAGAATTGGACTTATGGTTTTGCATTTTGGCCGCAAAATCCAAATAATAATCTTAAGGTTTCATCGTTTGATATCTGGGTTACTTCAAAGGAAAAAGAATGGCGTTTCGGTGGAACTAGTAGATCTTCAAATGGCAAATTATCAAATCTTAATGTTTCCGAGAAAGGCTCAAATAAATTACGTTTAACTGTCAAAGAAAATAAAGCTAAAATTTTTGTTAATGATATATACATTGAAACCTTTGATGTTTCAGACTTTACGAATAAAGGAGATGTGCTTTTAATAATAAAAGACGGTATAAGTGGTAAATCAGTCAAATATGAAAACCTGAAAATTTGGTCTTTAGATAACTGATATACTTAGCGTCCCAGCCCTAAATGTAGCTTCAAAGCAGCATCAACTAATTGCATCAATTCCTCGCTTAAACTACCCAGCACTTCTCCAACAATCCGTTGTTTAGAAATTGTTCGCACCTGTTGCGATCGCACCTTAGAAGGTTTGGGTAAACCACTGTCCTCTGAATTCAGCAAAACCTCGAAGGGATAGACACGGCTGACATTAGACGTGAGTGGTAAAATCGTCACCGTACTAGCAGCATGGTTATTCGCATCATTGCTTACCACCAGCACTCTTCCGCGTTTGTACATTTCAGAGCCTACCACAGGGCTAAGGTTCGCATAGTAAATTTCACCACGCTTCATCTGTCAACCCATCCGCAACCGTCACATCCCAATCTGCATCAACTTCTCTAGAAGCTTCTCGGTAAGCTTCCTCTAGTTCTCGACTCCGCAATAATTCCACCGCTTCCGAAATCACTTGAGAGCGAGATTTGTAACCTGACGCAACTTTGTAATTCTCAACAAACTGCACCAAAGACAGTGGTAAGGAAATTGATAACTTTTCCGAGTGCATCGTATTACCAATTGGTAATCATAAATATTCTTACTAAAAAGTAGCATTATAGATGGCTTTTGTGGCAAAGATAATGATTTCGCGCGATCGCACCAAGCGCTCAATTTAGGATAGTTACTCAAGAATACGTGCCCTCGCCGCAACAAGGATACAATTATTACTTGCATATTCCATACTGTAAGCGATCGCTAATCTCAAAATCACGACAAAAAAGCGATCACCTTCTTCCACCAAGCTATGATTCCTCAACAGCTTGTTAGTTTTAATTAATTCTTCGTTTAAGTTACGCTGACTTTACTAATGTCTTCGCCATTTCCTCACGCAAGGCTTCTAAAAACATAGAATCGTTAGTGATATCAGAGATTTCATCCTCATTTAGGTTTTCTAGCTTGAGACGTTCCTCATATGCATTGATTCGATAGTCCAAAGCCTCAATAATAAACCGGATTGCTTTAGGCGATAGTTCCACAATTAGGTTCCTCTTTAACTAACTTTCTCAAATAATGTATCTACCTGTCGAAGTGCTGCTTTATATTCTTCCATTACCATTGTGTAACGAGGCTCCCAAGACCAGTGGTTGCCATAATCATTCACTAATTCTATTTGGTCTGGAATGATAGTACCCTGATTTAATCTCCACCAGTTTTTTCCTCTTCCTTGAGTTGCAAAGGTCGAGATTCCTCCAGAATTAGCTACCACCACTACCTCGTTATCAGACTCATAGGTTTCAATATCTTGGGGACGGACATTATCCATTCTAGGGAAGTTAGCATTGCCCTGACGGTAGAGAGTGGTCGGAGTTATTCTCATTCCTAATTATCTTTTATTCAATCCAGCCCTAAATGTAGCTTCAGCGCAGCATCAACTAATTGCATCAACTCCTCGCTTAAACTACCCAGCACTTCTCCAGCAATGCGTTGCTTAGAAATTGTTCGCACCTGTTGCGATCGCACCTTAGAAGGTTTGGGTAAACCACTGTCCTCTGAATTCAGCAAAACCTCGAAGGGATAGACACGGCTGACATTAGACGTGAGTGGTAAAATCGTCACCGTACTAGCAGCATGGTTATTCGCATCATTGCTTACCACCAGCACTCTTCCGCGTTTGTACATTTCAGAGCCTACCACAGGGCTAAGGTTCGCATAGTAAATTTCACCACGCTTCATCTGTCAACCCATCCGCAACCGTCACATCCCAATCTGAATCAACTTCTCTAGAAGCGTCTCGGTAAGCTTCCTCTAGTTCTCGACTCCGCAATAATTCCACCGCTTCCGAAATCACTTGAGAGCGAGATTTGTAACCTGACGCAACCTGATAATTCTCAATAAACTTCACCAGGGACTGTGGCAAAGAAATCGATATCTTTTCAACGTGCATAGTATGACTATTTGGTAATCATAAATCTTCTTACTAAATGGTAGCAGTGGAAATAAGTAGGTATTACAAGCTTTTTGGCTGACGTTAAGTTATATTAACGATATATCGCGATATGTCTATAATGAAATTACGAATACATTGAGAGAAAACTTCTATGTTTTTAGGACTTCATAGACATCGGCACTTTTTTGAGTCTGGATGCGACGATATGCCACCCAAAGGACGGCATCATCACCACGGTCGCGGTAAAAGACGAGATTGGGGAGACGAGCGACGGACTCCGCGTGGTGACATTAAATACATTTTGTTGGAGTTACTTGCAGAGGAACCCCGACATGGATACGAATTGATTAAAGAATTAGAAGCGCGTTACGGCGGCTTCTGGAAACCAAGCCCAGGCTCAGTTTACCCCACTCTGCAACTACTTGAGGAAGGGGGTTATCTCACCTTTGAACAGATCGAAGGGAGGAAAGTATATACCATTACTGAGAGTGGGAAAGAATTACTTAGTAAAAGAGGCGATCGCACACCATCGATGGACAGGGGAAACAGACCCCAACAGCTAATCGAATTGAAAGAAGCGATCGGTGATCTCGGTGCAGCAGTAATGCAAGTTGCTCGCAGTAACAATGCCGATAAAGTCACCAGAGTACGCGAAATTCTCAACCGAGTCAAACGCGAAATTTACAGCATCTTAGCAGAAGAGTGAGAAGTTAGGAGTGAGAAGTTAGGAGTGAGAAGTTAGCAGTTAGGAGTTAGGAGTTAGGAGTGAGAAGTTAAGAGTGAGGAGTTATACCATTTCTCTATAAAGATGAAGTTCAAATTAGCCCACCTTGGTGGGCTTTGTTCCTTTGGGAGTGAGAAGTTAAGAGTGAGGAGTTATACCATTTCTCTATAAAGATGAAGTTCAAATTAGCCCACCTTGGTGGGCTTTGTTCCTTTAGCGTAGCGTGCGCTTGGTTCAGGGCAATAAAGCACAACATCATAGAGAATTGGTATAACTCATAACTCATAACTCATAACTCCTAACTCCTAACTCCTACCTCCTAACTCATAACTCCTACCTCCTACCTCCTAACTCCTAACTCCTAACTCCTAACTCCTAACTCCTACCTCCTACCTCCTAACTCCTAACTCCTAACTCCTAACTCCTAACTCTTAAAGTGCTTCGGGGGGAGCAATATCAGATCCGACACTGACACCAGAACTACTAGACCTAAGTCCGGGTGTAGTAGTTTGTTCCATTCGTTGGGATGATTTTGAAGCAGCTGAAGGTGTAACGTCATCTGGAATCACCGCTCTGTCGGCATTTGCTTGCTGAGACATCATAGACAATCCTCCGACTGCTCCAGCAACCAAAGCTGTATACCCGACATATAAATGTACCGGACGTATATTTAATCCCAATCCTGGGGAACTATTTTTCAGCTTAGAACTGATGGGTAAAATTGCTTTTGCGATCTCAGGTGCAGGTAAAGCCGCAATTAAATTTGTGCCATTTAACCCTAAAGCATTTCCCATCACCCGGATAAACCCA
Source organism: Plectonema radiosum NIES-515 (assembly GCF_025753815.1). Classification (GTDB taxonomy): domain Bacteria; phylum Cyanobacteriota; class Cyanobacteriia; order Cyanobacteriales; family Nostocaceae; genus Hassallia; species Hassallia radiosum_A. The sequence goes on from NZ_JAOWRF010000368.1 coordinate 21,698, forward strand.
CGCAGGTAGACATCTTCTGGCAATGACTCAACGTTGCCATTTTCCACAGCTTCCATATGATAGATTGGGATGTGAGTGTAAACCTTAAGTTGCGAGAGAGAAAGACCTTGAGCAAATCGCGCTTGTCGTAATTGTTGACCGATTTTGCGTAGAGTTTCTATGCGTTGTTCAGCCGCAAGTTGCTTGGCTATTTCCGCTTTGTCGGGTTTTTTAGTGCGTTTTAACCAATGCGTTGGTGTTTTAGCGATCGCATTGGCAGAGCTTCTCCCAGAGAAGGGTGCCGTTTGCGAAGGCAAATTTTCTTCATTAGTATTTGTGTTTAATTTAACAGTACTTAAACACTGCGATAAGTCGCTATTTTCTGATTCCGCAGATGGTGAATCAGCAGTATTTATCTGTTGATTATCTGTAACTTTTGGTTCTTGTGTTGCAAATTGCTGAAATGATAAAGCGATCGCTTCTCTGCTAATAGCTTTAAACAACACCTTAGCTTCTTCAGATGAAGAACCTAGCAAATTTTGTAACGTAGCCAAAGCATTGCGATAAACTTTGCTGCGGTGCAATTTCGCTTCTATTTGACCTAGAAGCGATCGCAAATCATCTTGAGAAATTTGAATAGAAGAATTTCCGGGAATTGTTAATAAATATACAGGTGTGGTAGTCATATTTTAAGCCTCTGCCAATCGCTCAAAAAGTAGTTTTACATGTGTAATTTCTTCGATGCTTTCATACCCAATCCGGACGGTTAAGTATCAATTTTCTCCCGTTATCAACAACTTTGTAAAGATTTTTGCTATGCGCGTGATTTCTTTAGTCTTTTAAAGCCTTATGCCTTAAAGAAAAAAGTTTTCTCTCCGTATTGAGCCAGTCACGAAAAACAGCAGATGCATAGACTAAATATTGCATCTAAGTACGAAAGTATTTATTGAAAAATACCGTAAATATTATTACTTAAATCTCAGTACGACGATGGACTGTTAATTCTCAATCATGATTTTTTCTAAGTAAGTTTTTTAAATTAAGGTTAAATATGTATCTATCTAAAGATAGAGATGATTGATTATTGTAGATAGTTAACCCTTGGTTGCACCCTGAGAGTGTTTTTCTATCTACATTACAAGGCTTGAAAAATGCGGTTTAATGAAACTTAATAGCTATTAAACAATGAAGGTGAATGGGGCATTGGACATTGGACATTGGTAACAATTGTTTTCCTTTCTCCCTTTCCCTTTTCCCGTTTCCCCCTCTTATTTAAGAGCTTGCACTTTTTCGACAAAAGACTGCACCCATTGCAGATATTGCAACGGGGCAACATCTGCTGTGTTGTGATGTTCTGCACCGGGAATTAAAATTAATTTTTTTGGTTCTGGTGCAGCAGCATACAGATTTTCACTTCCTAAAGCGGGTATAGTTGAATCGGCAGTGCCGTGAATGAATAAAACTGGCATTTTCAAGCGTGGTACTTTTTTAATCGATTCAAACCGCTGTGTCAGAATTAAATTGACGGGAAACATGGAAAACATGTTCCTGGCAGTTACTAACTCCTGAATCGAGGTAAAAGAGCTTTCCACAATCAAACCGGCAGCGTCTGGGTGTTTAACTGCCAAATCGACGGCTATTGCTCCTCCTAGAGAATGTCCATAGATATAAATTTCTTTTTGGGGAATCTGTCGTTGCTGCACGAGGTAATTCCAAGCTGTAGCAGCATCTTGATAAACCCGCATTTCGTTGGGAAAACTGCCTTGACTGCGACCATAACCGCGATAATCAATCAGCAAGACCGAAAATCCTAGTTGATGAAATCGTTTCGCATGAGCTACATTGGCTCCAATATTGATACCGTTACCGTGCAAATACAACAACACCTTGGGGTTGAGTTGATTTGCTTTTATCCACCAACCGTGGATGTGTTCCACCTTACCAAATGTGGTTGGTACGGGTAGCCAAACTTCCTCGTAAGGAAGCCCAAAAGATTCTGGTGTCTTTTCGATCGCAGAAGAGGGAAAGAAAATGAACCGAGTTTGCTGAAAATAAAGATATAAACAAATAGTACAGTAGGCGATCGCCGCAACTACTCCCAGCCAAAATAGTAATTTGAATAACATTTGTATTATAAGTTTCCGTTTTTTTCTGATCGTGTACGCTATTTTATATTTTGAAAGGTATTTATAAATACAATAGTCATTGTTGAACTGGATGGATCAATATGTTAGAATTATGATTTTATTATCTTGGCAAGTATTATTCATCAGTTTAGCAAATTAGTCCCCTTTTATACATTGATTTAAGTAGTTTATCTCTTTAATAATAATGAGTGGATATCAGGAGAAGGCTGTGACACTTTTCAATGAGCCTCAACAAGAGCAACTCAAGGAAATAGGTGCATATTTAGGGCAAGTTCGACAAGAAAAATCTATACGTATAGAAGAAATAGCTGCTAAAACTTTGATTCGACAACCTTTTTTAGAAGCTTTAGAAGAAGGACGATTTGAAGATTTGCCTGAGCCTATTTATGTGCAAGGATTTATTCGTCGCTATGGAGATATTTTAGGGTTAGATGGTACTTCTTTAGCACGCTCTTTTGCGATTAATTTTTTTCTTTTTGACTCGGAAAATGATCGTAACAATCTAGAGAAAAAACCAAATCTATATATACCTCTGGCAGTACCTTATATCCTTTTATTAGCAGTTGCTTCTTTTGGATTGTTTTATATACTCAATCCACGTCGTCCAACTCAAGGAGTTAGTCAGAAACAAAACTCCTCAATCGTAGCTAAACAAAAAACAGCACCTATCCCGAAAAAAGCCAACCCAACAACATTACCTTCACCGACAGCCAAATTTACACCAACTTCCACACCATCTCCAAGCGCTGACGCAAATTCAACAGTTGAAGTAACCTTAGAACTTCAAGACAAATCATGGTTACAAGTAAAAGAGGATGGTAAGACTACATTTGAGGGAAATTTAGAAAAGGGACAGCGAAAAACCTGGACAGCAAAAAAACAGTTAACTATACGCTCTGGTAATGCAGGTGCTGTATTAGTAACTGCGAATAAAAAACAACCCAAAATTTTAGGAAATGTTGGGACTATCAAGGAAGTTACTTTTACCCCAGAAGTTAAAAGTCAAGATTCAGGAGGTGCGGAGGCACGGTAGAGACGTTCCACACCGAACGTCTTTACGGGTGTTAAAAGTCAAAAGTCAATAGTTTAAAACCTAGAACCCATGCTTAATAACTAACTTAATGTAGGCTTATTTAAATGCCAACTAGTTGATTGCTCGTAAGCATAAGCTACTTGAAATAGTTGGTCTTCTCGCAGCACATTGCTAATTAGCTGTAATCCAATTGGTAAACCATTGTTATCGAAACCACAGGGCACACTTAAACCTGGTAAACCAGCAAGATTTACGGGAATGGTCATCAAGTCAACTAAGTACATGCTTAAGGGATCGGTAGTTTTTTCGCCGGCTTTGAAAGCTGTACTGGGAGCAGTAGGACACACTAACACATCAAATTGCTGAAAAGCGTTTTCAAAATCTTCTTTAATCAGGGTGCGGACTTTTTGCGCTTTCAGATAAAAAGCATCATAATAGCCAGCAGAAAGGGCATAAGTGCCAATCATAATTCGGCGTTTCACCTCAGCACCAAAACCAGTGGCACGAGTACGAGTGTACATCGACAGCAGATTGTCGGCATCTGGAGCGCGTAAACCGTATTTAACACCATCGTAACGAGCTAGGTTTGCTGAGGCTTCACATGGGGCGATGATGTAGTAGCTAGGTAAGCCGTAGCGGAACCGAGGACAGGAAACTACATCAATTTCGGCTCCTAAATGTTGTAGTTGCTCGATCGCTTTATTCACAGCTTCTTCAACTTGTGAATCTAAGCCTTCGCCAAAAGTTTCTTTAATGATACCAATTCTCAGCTTATCTCTGAGTTTGAGGTCTGGTTTTAAGCTGGCAGCGTAGTTGGGGATTTCAACTTTCAGACTGGTGGAATCTTTAGGATCGTGACCTGCGATCGCCTGCAATAATATTGCCGTATCTTCAACGCTGCGTCCAAATGGTCCAATTTGATCCAAAGATGAAGCGAAAGCCACTAACCCGTAACGCGAAACCAGTCCATAAGTTGGTTTCATCCCGACAACACCGCAAAAAGATGCAGGTTGACGAATCGAACCACCAGTATCAGAACCGATAGAAACTACACATTCTTCCGCTGCTACTGCTGCGGCAGAACCTCCAGAAGAACCACCAGGAACCCTCGACAAATCCCAAGGATTAGCGGTGAGATGATAAGCGGAGGTTTCTGTAGAACCCCCCATTGCAAATTCATCCAAATTGGTTTTGCCCACCATCACCGCATCTGCATCCGCTAGTTTTTGCGTCACAGTTGATTCATATGGTGGCACAAAATTTTCTAGAATCCGGGAGGCACAAGTGGTGGGAATACCCTTGGTACACATATTGTCTTTAATGCCTATAGGAATCCCCGCCAGCATCCCTATTTCCTGTCCGGCGGCAATTTTGGCATCCACTTCCCGCGCTTGCAACAGCGCTCTTTCTGCGGTCACGCATAAGAAACTGTGCAATTTTGGCTCTAACGCTTGAATTCGGTCTAAAGCCTCTTGGGTAATTTCAACGGCAGAGCGTTCTTTTTTAATTAGCTGTGTGTGCAACTCGCGGATCGATGCCATGCATTGCTTCCTTTGTGACTCAAATCTCAAATTTTAGTACAGTTTGATAATTATTGGTACTGGTGACTGGGGAAGAAGAGATTTTTTACCTAACCCATAACTTGTGTTAAAACATACACATAAAATACTTATTGACTTATATTCTATAAATTACAGGACTTAGGAGATCAATTAAAGCTAAATTCCAAATTGGAGGAGTGAGCAACGTGTCCGTTCGCTTCAGAGGCACTCCTTGTAAGGGTTTAATAACCTTGATTTTAAGTTTCATATTTGAATTCAGCAATGCCATATTTAGTGCTAATATTTATTACTAAATTCTAAAATATGTTGGGCGGTAATTTGCGGCTTTTCTAAGTGAGGAACATGACCACAATCTGAAATCCAGATGAGTTTACTAGGTGGAATTGCCTTGTGAAATTTATCGGCATCCACAGTGCCTAAAATCTGATCAAAATCACCCCATAAAATCAGCGTAGGTTGTTTAATTTGTGATAATTGATTAAGTTGAAAACCACTGTACCCACCACTTTTAGTAAAAGCAATCAAAGCTAAATGCCAACTAGGCATTTCTAAATGTAAAGCTGCACAAATTTGAGCATCACTTGAAGCGAGACTTTTGTTTTTGTAAGCAGCGCGAGAAATGCTTTTGCGTATCTTTGGGTTGCGTAAAAACTGAGTTGCCAAATAATCCAATGGGGGAAACATCAACTTACTTAACGGTGAACCACCCGTTAAACCAGCACTATCAATTAACACTAGCTTTTGTACCACTTCCGGGTAAGTCAGAGTGAAATCAATCGCTGCTGCACCCCCCATCGAAGCACCCACCAAAATTACAGGTTGATTAATTAGGGTTTTCCAGAAAGAATAAAGATGAGTTTTAATTGCAGTGGGGCTAAATTGTATTTGAGAAACTCTATCTGTAAACCCAAAACCCAACAAATCTACAGCATAAGTGTCATTATTTTCTGCTAATAATGGTAAAAGGCGACGAAATTCTAACAAAGAACTATCAAAACCGTGAATTAATAAAATCGGCGTTCCACCACTTCCTTTCTGTACATAAGTTGTGGTAATAGGTTGTGTACTGAGGGGAGTACTTATCGCTATCTGCTCAATACTTTGAGCCAGTGCGATCGCATCAGCTTCTCTTAATTGCCCAACTGCCGCTGGAAGAAAACTAGCAAACATAATTTTTAGCTTACCTTGTATAAGTAAAAATAGAAATTCTATCCCGATAACTACAGCAGCCTATCGCCAATATCGAATACACGTAGAGACTATTCTGTGCTACGTCTCTACAAAGAGACGGATTTTATATATGTACGAACTTAGGAGTGAAATCTGCTGTATGTTGTCAAGATATTTGATCGCAATCCTAAATAAAAGCGTTAAATTAGCTACCTCTATTTCTCTCTTCCTCTGCGTTTTCTGCGTTTTCTGCGGTTCGTTTAAAAAATTATCACAACTCATCTACTATTACTATATATGAATCAATGGATACTCAGCCCTAACGAAGCCAAACAATTAATATCCCAAAGTGCAACAATTCTAGATACTCGCAACAAAATAGCATGGTTTTTTGGACATATACCGGGTGCTATTAACATCACCTGGCAAGAATTTTCCCAAGCACAAAAACCTCATCAAGGCAACCTCCTCAAAGACGAAAAACTTCTCCAACAAAAACTACGTGAATTAGGAATCTTCAACTTCAAACCTGTAATTGTCATTGGCAATCCCGCTCATAACTTTGGTGAAGAAGGGCGTATAGTTTGGATGTTACGCACCTTAGGACATAACAACGCAGCGTTCGTTGATGGCGGATATAATGCACTTGTAAAAGCAGGTATTAAAACTACTTTCAAAGTAAATAAACCTCAACAAATTGGAGATTTTGTGGTCAATCGCACCGCATTATGGGAAATTCAGCGCGATGAACTTAAAGCGAATCTAGCCGAAAATAAATTAATAGTAATTGATACTCGCGAAAAGCGAGAATATAATGGGGCAACTCCTTACGGTGAAAAGCGCGGAGGACATATTCCTGGTGCAGTGCATTTCTACTTCAAAGATTTAATAGATAATAAGGGAAACTTACTTCCGCCTGAAGAAATTATCGCCAAACTACAAACAATAGGAATTAAACATAATACTCCCATTGTTAGTTATTGTACAGGTGGCATTCGTTCGGCTTTTTTTGTCAGCGTTCTAGCAAATTTAGGCTTTACTAATGTGAAAAACTATGCTGGTTCAATGTGGGAATGGTCAGCCGAAGAGTGCAAAGACCTATCCACTTAAGTTAAGTAAAACTCCTAGTCAGGGCTAAAACGCTTACTACACCCAAACGAACTGAGCGAATTATTCAGATGCTGAGGTAACAACGTCGTACAATTAATAACGCCCATCCCTTGACTTAGGAGTTGATGCCATGCCAATGGCGGTTGGAGTAATTGAAACTTTAGGTTTTCCAGCTGTGTTAGCAGCAGCAGATGCAATGGTGAAAGCTGCCGGAGTCACGCTCGTATACTACGGTCTCGCGGAAAGCGCTCGCTTCGTAGTCGCAGTCAGGGGACACGTAGCTGAGGTGAAAACAGCAGTTGCAGCCGGAATCGCTGCTGGAGAGGAAGCTTACGGTGGTGAGGTAATCACCCACTATATCGTTCCCAACCCTCCGGAAAATGTGGAAAGCATTTTGCCCATCCACTTCACCGAAAAATCAGAACCATTTCGTATGTTCTAACCAAGTTCGCGATCAAAATCTGTAGCGAACATTCGTGCAATTATTGAATAGCGCCACATAAGTTTACTTATACAGGAGATCAATTATGTCATCATCACAGGCAGTTGGAGCATTGGAAACTAAAGGTTTTCCTGCTGTGCTAGCAGCAGCAGACGCAATGGTAAAAGCCGGTCGAGTCACCCTCGTCGGTTATATCAGAGTTGGTAGCGCTCGTTTTACAGTCAATATTCGCGGAGATGTTTCGGAAGTAAAAGCCGCTATGGCTGCTGGTGTTGATGCGGTCGAAAATGTTTATGGTGGTACTTTGGAATCTTGGGTGATTATTGCTCGTCCACATGAAAACGTTGAAGCTGTTTTGCCCATAGGCTACACAGAGCAAGTCCAAGAGTATCGCGAATCTGTTGAAAATCCGATTGTTGGTGCTAGGAGATTGACTTAAAGTTAATTGTTAGTTGATGGTAGTTAGTTGATGGTTGATGGTAGTTAGTTGATGGTTGTTAGTTGATGGTTGATAATTCATAGTTGATGGTTGGTTGTTTTACTAACTAACTCCAAACTCCAAACTCCAAACTCAAAACTCCAAACTCAAAACTCAAAACTCAAAACTCCCAACTCCCAACTCCTAACTCCAAACTCCAAACTCCAAACTCCAAACTCCTAACTCCTAACTCCAAACTCCTAACTCCTAACTAATCTATGTCCCGCGTCTCGATTATCATCCCCACTTTGAATGAGGCAAAGTGTCTGGGACGTACCTTGCGTCATCTCAGTCTACTGGAACCCCCAGCTTGGGAGGTGCTGGTTGTGGATGGTGGTAGTTCTGACGAAACGATCGCCATTGCCAAAACCGCAGGTGTACAAGTAATTTCTGCCAACCAATGCGGACGCGCTGCCCAATCAAATCAAGGTGCTTTATTCGCAACCGGGGAAATTCTCTGCTTTTTGCACGCAGATACTTTGGTAAGCGACGACTTGGTAACAGTCATTGAGCAGACACTAGCAGACAAAACTGTTGTTGCTGGGGGTTTTATTTCCCTGATGGCAGGTGAAAAAACAACGCGCTGGGGAGTTTCACTGCACAACTGGCTGAAAACTTACTATGCACCGTTGCTTTTTCGCCCACATTTGTTTTTTCAAGGATTGCGCTTATTGTTTGGCGATCAAGTAATTTTCGCACGTCGCGCTGATTTCTGGGAATGTGGGGGTTTTGATAGCAACCTCCCAATTATGGAAGAAGCCGACTTGTGCCTAAAAATAGTACGACGGGGAAGAATTCGCTTAGTAAATCGCATCGTCCAAAGTAGCGATCGCCGTGTCGCAAAATGGGGCTTCTTCAAAGCCACCGCAATATATCTTTACATCGGCTTTCTTTGGGGTGTTGGTGTCTCACCACAATACCTGAAGCAATTTTATCAAGACATTCGGTGAAATACTTAGTTATTCTCCAAGTAAATAGTACTCTTATAGTTCAGAATAATTACTAGTGCAAAAGGTAACATGTTTCTGACCTCTGTTGAATATACCAGAGGTCAGAAACTTATATGAGTTAAATAGCGTCTGATTTAAGGATGATAATATTTATTTTTAGAAAAATCTTTTGTTGGTCTGCTTGTCCAACCTTTTGAAAGCATCGATTCTGGGCAATAAAAACAAACAAATTTACAAAACTTAAAAATTATACCCAAGTGAGGAAAATAGCTAAAAGGGATTGATTTACGGTGATAGCAAACAAAAAGCAAAAATAGCAATGCGGAAAATACTGCATAACTTGAGTGATTCCAAACCTAAATAATAGAGGAAGTCGAAACAACGGCTTCGAGTGAATAATCACGCTCGATGTCCACCAAAGACATCATTCAATCAAGGGCAACTGCCAGTTAAAAATTTGAGTGGAATAAATGGGGGTTGTGATGCAAACTTTAAAACAGGGTTTCGAGGAGCGCAATCTCGCTATGGCTTCAGAAGCAGAAAAAATGACGCTCTATTGGCAGCAACGTTTGGCAGCAGAGTGTCCAGAACAAAGTGAAGCAAATAGAGAAAGTATTATTTTTTGGCTTTTGGGAAGCGACTTACAACGGTTTGACTTACTTAATCCTAAAGAGTTAGATATCAGAAAACAAGCGATGGAATATCGCTATCGGATTTTATGCCAGCGCTACTTAGGAATGGCAAGAGAACGTGCTTATCGCAATTTAATCACTCGGCTAGGGAGTTTAGTAACATTACGCAATAAAATCCAAGTCTGGATTTCTCTGAGTCGCGATCGCAAACGCACTGTCGTGGACGTATTGCAAGAAGTACTCCAAGAATTACTGCAAAGCGATAACTACATGCAGCAGCAAATGGCTTGCATCGCGAAGTTGACAAAGGATTCCAGACTACATAATTCTTTGCTGTTTGCCAGCATGGAAGAATATTGCTTGCGACCAGTACGCAATCAACCGTTATTAGTTTACCGTTTTGTAAATTACTTGCGACGCACCCAACGCGGGGGCTTAACTCAAGTGCCCGGTAGTGATTTAATTAGACTAGTTTCCGAAGAAATTCTCACAGACGATAACGAGAACCGCGTTAACTTAGCCGATAATCAAGCGATCGCCGAATATCTTGAAGCACAACAACTAGAAGAACAGCAAGTACTGCGTCATGCAGTCAAGCAAGAATTTGAAACTTATCTCCAAGAAAATCTAGGGCAAGATGCAGTGGAGTGGTTGCGACTGTATCTCCAAGGCAAATCCCAAGACGAAATCGCTAAAAAACTAAACAAGCCAATTAAGGAAGTTTACCGCTTGCGGGAGAAAATTAGCTACCATGCCGTGCGCGTCTTTGCCGTCAAAGGCAAACCGGAACTAGTAGATAACTGGCTAGAAATTTCTCTAGACGAACACAATTTGGGATTAACACCGCGTCAATGGCAGGAATTACAGTCAAAATTGACTTTAATTGAGCAGCAGGTCTTGTCTCTTAGAAAACTAGGCAAATCCATCGAAGAAATCGCTCTAGAGTTAAAACTCAAAACTCATCAGGTAATGGGCGAATGGAGTAAAATCTATCTCGCGGCTCAAAATTTCAGAGTTCAGGAGTAACCAAATATTTGCCCTTGGTGCTGTGCAGTCAAGAAAGCGCTTTGAGGGCACCACACGCAAACACCCCTATATAACTATCAATTTTAGATGACAGTTTCCAACCCCAATCCACAACCCCAAATAAACTTTCTATATATTTGTACTAAACTTAACTTTTATCACCGGAAAAACTAAGTTTATTCACTACCAAATAATTTAGAGGCAGAATACGATATAAGGAAACATCAAGCAATCAAACCTATGTTGTCTTCACAAGGCAAACCAAGTGATAGGGAAACAATTGGTAATCAACCGTTAACCGCTACTCCTTCGGAGTTTTTCGGCGAACAGAAGCAAATATTTGAGATGATAGAGCGTATTTTGTCCTTTGAAGCTTGCTTGTATCATCAAATTTTGCCCTTTACTATAGAAGACAACAAATTATTACTGGGCATGGTTAATTTAGAAGATACTGTGGCACTAAATTACGCTAGTAAGATTTTGTCTTATATTAATTGCACAATGGTGACTGTAGCGATCGCTGCCGACACCCACCGGAATATCCTCTCAGCCTACCTCAACTACAAAAATACATCCCAGCCAGTAGCCAACCTTACCCAAGCTCATAGCGCAGCTACCATTGCCGATTCGGTTGCGGGGGAGCCAGAGACATCTATTTTAGCTGAGACAAAAAAAAGCGAAAATTTTTTTCAACAAGCATATTCTCCTTCTCTGCGAGACCCTGATAAGTTGTCTAAAGCGACCATCCTCTTTACCAGCGCAGACAAAAAGACACAGGAAAGTACCTCCGAAGAGCGATCGCCACAAAGTTTACCTGTATTACTCATACCAGTTGCCGATCTATTACTGCCTGTTGAACAGCTAGCAACACTGCAACCCAAGAAATTACTAGCAGAATTACTAGGTCGAGTTCTCGCAGGGGGAATTGGTCGTTTGTATTTGGAAAGACAACCTTACGAAGGCAGGATACTCTGGAGTGATAATGGAGTCTTGCAATCCGTCTTAGAAAAACTTCCTCTCTCTGTTTTTCAGGGAGTACTTAATGAATTGAAGCGACTAACAAACCTGCCTGTAACTACATTTGCAGAAGCAAAACAGGTAGAGAAAGAATGTTTATATCAAGAAAACCGTTTATTATTACGCTTGCGAGTCATGCCGGGAATGTACGGTGAAGAAGCGACACTACAAGTACTCCGGGGAGCTGCCTTAAAATTCCATCAACAACAACAGTTGACACGTCTCAGCCGCGATGCTGTAGGAATTTCCCAACAACTCAGTTACAAATTACACGAACTGCAACAACGGTTAGTCGTGAATCGCAACACCAACCCCGGACAATTAGAAGCTTTTACGGCACTGAATAAACTGTTGGATGATTTAGATAATCAAATCAAAATACTTACAGATGCCTGACCACCGATAAATAACAAATAAAAATCTGTCAGTAAAACCGCTGATTTCGCTGTGATAGTTATTGTGTTGTAATGGAACCCTAGACCGATCAACCGAAGAGGTTGCGGTTGAATATCAAGAAAATTTTGATACCGTATTCTACTAAAGATTACGGCTTTTAAAACGTATAGTAATAAATCTAATTTTCCGCTCTTAAATCCATTTTTTGCAGATATTTCATGCAGACTGAGGTTTTTAGTGAAACTTTCCCCCTAATGAGTACAGCCAATCCACAAACTTTGGAATGGTTGCTCAATGTTGCAATTGACCACGAATACCCAGCGGGGCGAGCCGTTTTAATGGAAGATGCTTGGGGAAACGCTGTTTACTTCATAGTTTCTGGTTGGGTCAAAGTGCGACGGACACGGAGCGAAGATTCTGTTGCTTTGGCAATTTTAGGACAGGGTGATTTTTTCGGCGAAATGGCAATTTTGGATGAGTCTCCTCGCTCAACCGATGTGATTGCTCTTTCGCCTGTAAAATTATTGAGCATCTCTAGAGAGCGCTTTATTCAAATATTGTTTAAAGACCCGCAGTTGCATCATAGAATGCTGCAATTGATGGTGCGGCGATTGCGGCAAGTTAATATACGCTCTTCAATGCGGTCTTCACCACCAGCAGTTAAACTCGCTCAAACTCTAGTTAGTTTGGGCGAAAGTTATGGTCAGGAATCAGAAAAAGGAAAGGAAATTTTTAATATTCCTTACAAAGATTTAGCAGAAGTTACAGAAATTGGTGTGGAAGAAACCACCAAAATCATGTCCAAGCTTGATGAAAAAGGTTGGATCAAAATTGACAACGCTAATCAGGTAGTTTATCTAGTTAATTTCAAACAGTTGATGAATTTGGCTGGCAAAGTTTAATTAGTTAGGGTTCACCAAGTAACGCACCCTACGCTATAGGTGGTTTTCTAGCGGAAAGTGAGTAGTTGTGAGTTCTGAACTGTGAGTTATAAGTTATAAGTTAAATTTAACTCTAAATTCCTAGCTCCTACCTCTTAACTTCTAACTACAGATGAGTCACGCAACAGCACCTCGCACCGACACCCGCATCCAAGAAGCCGTGCCGACAATTCATTATCAGGTGGCAATGCCTCAACCAGAAACGCATTTGTTTGAGGTAACTTTACATTTAGCAAATTACCCATTGCCGATTCTGGATTTAAAACTACCTGTGTGGACTCCAGGTTCTTATTTGGTGAGAGAATACGCCAAACAGTTACAGAATTTTGCCGCTTTTTCGGACGTGGAACCTTTGCCTTGGCGGAAAATCAGTAAAAATCACTGGCAAGTACAGACAATTGGTGTTTCAAAATTAACCGTGAGTTACCGCATTTTTGCGAATGAGCTATCAGTGCGGACAAATCATTTAGATGCAACTCACGGGTATTTTAACGGTGCGGCTCTATTTTTTAGAATCCCTGGTTGGGAAAAGCAACCAATTCGCGTTTCTATCATACCACCACGCCCAGAATGGCAGGTAACTACGGCATTACCAGCAGATGAACAAGCCAATACTTTTTTCGCTGCGGATTTTGACACCCTTGTAGACAGCCCCTTTGAAATTGGTTGCCATCAGTTATATCACTTTGAGGTATTGGGAAAACCCCATGAATTGGCAATTTGGGGACAAGGTAATTTGCAAGTGCAACGGATGATTTCTGATATGACGAAAATTATCCAAGTTGAAGCGCAGATGTTTGGCGGTTTGCCTTATGAAAAATATCTGTTTTTGCTACATTTATTTTCTCAAGCTTACGGTGGTTTGGAGCATAAAAACTGTTGCTCGTTAATTTATCAACGCTTTGGATTTCGCGCTCAAGATAAATACGATCGCTTTATGCAATTGGTAGCACACGAGTTTTTTCACTTGTGGAATGTCAAGCGCATTCGCCCGAAAGCACTGGAAGTTTTTGATTACGATCAAGAAAATTATACACCGTCTTTATGGTTTTCTGAAGGAACGACAAGTTACTATGATTTGCTGATTCCTTTACGGGCGGGCATTTATGATGCTAAGACATTCTTGAGTAACTTGGAAAAGGAAATTACAAGGTATGAAAAGACACCCGGACGCCAAGTGCAGCCGCTTTCCGAGTCGAGCTTTGATGCTTGGATTAAACTTTATCGCCAAGATGCCAATAGCGGCAATTCCCAAATCTCCTACTATTTAAAAGGGGAAATGGTATCTTTGTTGCTAGATTTGCTGATTCGTTCAAAGTATGGCAATCAACGCTCTTTTGATGATGTCATGCTGAAAATGTGGCAGCAATTTGGCTCATATGAAATCGGCTTTACTCCCGAACAGTTACAGTCAGTAATTGAGTCTGTAGCAGAAATGGATTTATCTAATTTCTTTAAGCGCTACATTGATGATACTGAAGATTTGCCTTTCAACGAGTATTTGCACCCTTTTGGCTTGGAGTTAATTCCAGAAAATGAAGAAGAACTTTATCTGGGTGTGAAAACAAGTGCTGAAAACGGAAGAGAGATAATTAAGTTTGTCGAAGCTAGTTCACCTGCACAAATAGCGGGAATCGATGCAGGTGATGAATTGTTGGCAATTGATAAAATTAAGGTGACAGCAAGTGGGTTAAGCGATTCACTTTCGGGGACGCTGCGCGATCGCTTGAAAGATTATCAACCCAACGATACCATCCAAATGACAGTTTTCCACCAAGACGAACTGCGTACTTATTCTGTCACCCTAGCTTCACCACGTCCCACGCGGTATCAAGTAAAATCTGTTGCTAACCCTTCAAAAATACAGCAAGAAAACTTAACAGGGTGGTTAGGTGTCTCAGTTTTGTAAGGTATAAGGTAAAAGGCAAAAAGAAAAAGAATTGTTTGCTTCTTTCTTTTGCCTTTTGCCTTTTAACTTTTCAAAACTCCTGGTTCTCGTTGCATGGGTAAAACATCTAAAATATCGGTTTGCGAGCAATATTTCAGGTCTTCGTGACAATCAAGACGTAACAATCGCTGACCGTGGCTGCAAGCGTGGAAAAGTCCTAATAAGTTATCTTGCCATTGAGAATAAAGAGCGATCGCACTAATTACTTCATCATTACCAGCTAATTCCTCTAAAGGTAAGTTGGTTTCTTGTACAACATGTTGCGCGATCGCCCCTGCACAAGCTGTATCCTCTAAAGAAAAACTGCCTTCCCAACCTGAACCAACAATCCAAACTGTTTCTGGTTGCTTTTCGATCAGATATCGCACCACCGCAGCCCGATTAATAAAAGCTGCGGTGATGACAGTTGCAGCATCTTGTATTCTTTGTAAGGCACGAGTGCCATTCGTGGTACTAATAAACAAGCGTCGCCCTTGGACTAATTCTGGTGTACAGTCGAGAGGCGAGTTACCCAGTTCAAAACCAGGAACTTTCCCCCCACCGCGTTCTCCAGCTCGTAGCCGTTTTTCGGGGAGCCAAGATTCGCTAACATGCATAAGTTTTTCTAAATCGCTGAAGACTTGAATAGCCTCACCTCCAGCCGCTAAGACGGTCGCCATTGTGCTAGTTGCTCGCAAAACATCAACTGCGATCGCGCAGTCTGGCGCTTTATCCGCTGGAGTCAATTCCGGAGTGTGGTAAACGAATAGCTTCACGTGCTGGGTACACCTAGTCTTATACTATTGACGCAAATAATATCTTACCCAGATGCTGTCACTAAACGTCGCTTTATGCTAGTGGGTTCTTGATGTATAAACCCAGAGTATGCTCTATCCATGAATCTTTGAAGATTGAAATCTTGCCCCTCTTCAATGGGCAATTTCTCCTGTTTTAACGCAGCATTGGAACTAAACGTGTAATCTGAGAAGAAGGACAGCTTCTAGCTCTAATCGAAAATCAATATGGCACCTTTACCTGAATATCGCCCCAAACAACTGTCTTTAGGTCCTCTGGAAGCAGAAATTTTGCATATCATCTGGGAACTGAGTTCAGTTACAGTTAAAGATGTACACGATCGCATTCTTACTGACCCCAACCGCGAATTAGCTTATACTTCTGTGACAACCGTATTGCGACGCCTCACCGATAAAGGTTGGCTAACCTGCGACAAAAAAGCACGAGCATTTTATTGGCGTCCGTTGATTACCAAACAGCAAGCTGAGGTAATTAAAGCACACGAGCAGTTACAGCGATTTCTCGCGGTGGGTAATCCCGATGTAATTGCTGCTTTTGCAGATAGTTTAGATGAAGCTGCCAGCGAACAAATACAAGCGATCGCCAAACGCATTCAAGCTGCACGCCAAGCCAGGGAGGAACAACTTTAATGCATCTGATCATGATTTTTACTGCTTTAACAGTTGCTTGGTGCTTAAGATCCTCTCAAACTAACTTTGAAGGTAGTTGGAGTGTGCGCTGGAGGCGATCGCTATTCTTATTTCTCTTCCCGCCCTTGTTAATTTTTATGACCGCGATCGCCGTTTTGTGTATGGGTCCCCAAGGCAATATGGGCGGGATGTACACCGGCTGGTTTAGTTATGTTTTAACGTTAATTTGTCTTGCAATATTTGACATTTTGTGCATCAAGCTTGCCTTTGGTGGTTGGCAATCGGTGAAATCTGTTCGCAACTGTCCCTTAGTTAATCTTGAGGGTAAACAAGTCCGGTTGCTCAACACCGAAGCGCTATTCGCTGGTCAAATCGGTTTTTGGCACTCGGAATTAGTAATTAGTCAAGGACTACTGGAAACTCTTTTACCAAAGCATTTAGAAACCGTCTTCGCACACGAGGAAGGACATTACCATTACAGGGATACATTCTGGTTTTTTTGGTTGGGTTGGGTGCGTTCCTGCACCGCTTGGTTGCCAAATACAGATACATTGTGGCAAGAATTGTTAATTTTGCGCGAATTACGTGCGGATGCTTACGCTGCATCACGAGTAGATCCGTTATTATTAGCAGAATCGCTCTTGTTGGTAGTGAGTACAACTCCTATATCCTCAGAAATTTTCTGTGCTGCATTAGGTAGCGATCGCTTAGAACAAAGAATAGAAGCTTTGTTAGCACAACCAGAACCGACTCCAAAACTCAACTTCCAATTTTGGAATGGCTTTTTGTTAGCGTTTTTGCCTTTAGTAAGTGTGATATTTCACAACTAAATTGCTAATTCACACTAAGATCAATTATTGGATGCATATGATTGTATATCTTCCAATGGCGATCGCTCGAATTTTTTCGGTTTATCATTTTGGCAAAGAACAAGAGTAGTTTTTGATTAATAATTCTTTGCCTTTAGCAGCATTTTTTTGTTTATAATTATTCATTCCATACTGTACTTCTAACTCTGTTATTTCCGCAAAATTGAATAACTTTCTAATTTCTGGACAATCATCGTAAGTTAAAAGCCATCTGTGTTCGCATTTTTTTAAAATCTGAGCAAATCGTTCATGGTCAAAGTTGGTGTGTAAGTCACCTTTCACTCCATAAAGCTTTGATTTGACTGCTTGAAAATAAGGTGGATCGAGAAATAGAAAGACTTTTTTACCTGCTTTAATTAATAGTTCTTCATAATCTACACAACTAATATTAACTCCCGATAAATAAGGAGAAATATTGTTTAATCTCTCAACAGATGATTGAGTAAATCTTTTTTCAAATGCCTGCTGCGAATACCCACCTGAATCCATCAAGCCGGAAAAAGTAATTCGATTCATAATAAAAAAACGAAGCGCTCTTTCAAATTCAGAGTGTAAATTATCTGCATTAATTAAATAATTATATAGTTCTCTGCCATCTTTGTAGTTTTCTTTAAATTTATTAGTTTCGATTACGAAGTTACTTATATGATCTTTTGCATATTTCCAAAACAAATACAAATCAAAATTAATATCATTAATCCAGTATTCATTTATTCTTCGATGAAACAAACTTTTAACAGCTATAAAAACGGAACCACCACCGACAAAAGGCTCTCTGAATTCAGATATATCTAAAGGAATATAAGGTAATATATGATTAACAACCCTTGATTTACCTCCTGGATATCTCAAGGGAATTTTTATTGATTTAACCATTTTATTGATCGTACCGAAAGCTGCTGATTTTAGCTTACTGGATCGCTACTACAACAATAGATAATCAAATTCTTGTTTTCATCAACATATTAAACAAGCTTTTGATATAGCGCTCAAAGGTTATCACAATTTTTTCAAATTAATAGAATAATTTTTTTAACTGCAACCGTCGTAGAGACGTTCCATCGGAACGTCTCTACAATATGTGTGATTTGCGTTTTCATGATATAAAAATCCCCGCTACAGCATAACCATAGCGGGGGAAAAGTTTATGTGTCGATTTTAGTTAATCCAAAATTAAGAGAACCATTCAACAACAGCTTCTTCTTTGGTGTTAGTGTTGCGAGATGGTGTCTCACGAGTAAACTTCATTTGAATTGACCGTGTTTGTTCACCATCAACAGCGACAGCCTTAATCGGATAGTCAATTAAACCATCTTGGAAAGACATCTGGAAGCGGAATGTACCATCTGGATTCAGCTTGATTGGACGACCACCAATTGTTACGGTAGCATCGGGTTCGGTTGCACCATAAACAATCAACTCAGCATCCGCAATTAACCAGAATTGACGCGGACGCATTGGTACGTCTCCAGAGAAACCGGCACCGGACATTCCTACACCAGACATGGTTAAACCAGATGCGCTGGGAACTGCCCACATACCTACTCCAGACGGGAATACGTAGGAACTGATGGTTTGTTCGTGGATGGAAGTTTGATGCATCGAGCCAAATATAGAACCAGCAACGCGCATTGCTTCGGTAGATTCAGCCATGCCAAAGATTTGGTCATAGATAGGATTGCTACCATTGACGTTACCGTATGCGTTACCGTATGCGGTTGAGGGGGCAACTTTCTTGGCTGGGGGAACCAGTTCGTATTGAGTTTTGCCAGCCAAATCTTCTTCAAAGTTGACTGTGATGAAAACGTCTTCAATCCAGTCAGAAGGATAGACAGGAGGAATATGTACTGGTGTCGATCGCGCCAATATCAACCAGCGACCATCAGCACAACGATAACCGATATCAAGCACATAATCGCGATCGCTCACTGGCACCGGTAAATACCATTCCCGCGCTAATTCATCAGAAGGATATTCCTGAATGCTGTGCGGACTTTGGTATTCAATATTGATGTCGGTAACATCATAAATCCGCAGTGCTAATTGTTGTCCACCTTGGCGACGCAGTTCTTCTTTGTGTTCGTTGGAAACATCCCAGTAAGTGTAAGCCCACTGAGGATCTCGCGGCATCAGCACAATCCGGCTTTCTCCGTAACCAGATGGCAAATCTGCGAGTCCTTCGTCAACATCTGCCAAAAAGCCACCATTACGATCTATTTGACCTAATTCAAATTTTGCTGCTTCCACGGTTTCCTGTGCCTCCGGTGAACGAGATGGGGTAAGCGAAACTTTACTGCGCTGAACTTCTTGAATCGATGCCAGCAATTGCGATTTACGCATTCTGCTATAACGAGAGATACTATATTCGCTAGCAACTCTACGTAGTTGCCTTAGTGTCATCTCTTCTAGGGGTGGGCGTTCTTTTGCCATGATTTTGACCTCCAGTAGTTTAAAAGGTAAATGATTTCCCCTGGCTAAAGAGTGGTTTAATAAATGCCATCCAATCCAGATGAATTTCTTATTCCTGAAGGAGTGGTTTTTGCCCAGTTTTGAGATTTTTTTAGTCGGTTTTTAAATTAAGGTCTACTTCCTATAAGTTCCCTACAAATGCGATCGGCATTTATTTGGGATCGGAAAAGTCCCTTTGTTAATGAATATTAACTAACAAACCCGCACAGGGATCAAGGGGTCTCAAGACCCGTTTTTGTCCTTTTCACGAATTTATCAGCCATTTGGGGATCGCAATGTCACGCTTTCCTGACGTTAGTGAGATAATGCCCATTTGTCAACCAAAAATTGAGACCTAATGTCATGGAATGATGATAGAGGGATTGGCATTTTCTCGTGGGGCTTTTGTGCGATCGCCATTGCTTTCGATTTAACCAATATTTATCCTGGCTGAATATCCATGAGATAAAAACTGTATGAAAGATTTTCGGCTGATTTCCCACAAAATCAACACCCCAGTCCATACCTCCTAACCACCAGATGTCTATTGGACACACTTCTATGGAGACTCTAAGCCAGAGAATGCTCGTCAATTTTGACATCATTACCAGGTATAAATTCCAGTGTGCGGAAACCGCCTGTTGGAAGTATTTACCGACTTTGGGCAGTTGTTGATGGCGAAAAAATCCCCTGCGGACAGCTTCGTGCTATTACACAGGGTAAGATTGTCGAAAAATTTGCCATGCCTGGTGATTTCTATGATGCGGAGGTATCAGAAATGTTTGTTACCCTGGAGACATCCACAGACCATAGGTATCCACTAGGACTGGTGGTTATGAAGAATGCTTTTACCTTTGGTGATGGCAGCAAACTTTAATCCACATTCCACACTTAAAAATGCAATACTATATTGATGTTAAAAAAAATATTACTAATATTAACGATTTTAATTAAATATTAATACTGAGAACAATGAGTAAATGTGCGATGCCTTCTCTTCTCCTGTCGGAGACGCTCCGCGAACGAGAGGCTACGCCTACGCTACATAACCCACTTTCTGCAATTTACTTTGTAATCTGGACTTGAGACTAAAATCCAGTAAATAGACATAGGGGTAGAAATTCAATATGCGTTATTCAGAACCCCTAGAGACGTAGCAGTGCTACGTCTCTACATTCTTGTGTCTATTCGTTTAGACTATAATTTGAAGTGCAAACTTTATTTAATTTTTTTAAGATATCTTAATATTATCTTCATATAGGGTTGAGTTGAGTCATAATGCTCTTTTTAGCTTTCACTTGTTTTATTGAGAACTGACATATCTCGGATGCGCCAGTTCCCCTCTACACGAACCAAATTATATTTAACACGAACTTTTTCGTTGTAAGACTTTTGCTGATTAATTTGCCCGTTATCATAAAACTCTGCTAATTCTGTCACCGTAGCGTCTACCGTCGCATTCTTTTGGTCAGTTTCAGTTGTCTTGACAGATTCCACCTTGACAGTGTGGGTGTATTTGCGATAGCGGTTTTCTGCCTTATCCTCTTGAACAATTCCCTTCCATTTAGATAAAGTTGAACCGATTAAAATCTGATCTAAACTATTAATGTCGTGGTTGACTCCCAAAGCTGCGGCTTTAGTAGATAGCCAACTTTGAACGACTTCCTGTGCCGTAGTTTCTGTCAAAAGTCCTGGTGGTGACTGCGGTTTGCTGTTTGGGTCAGGAATCGGT
Organism: Plectonema radiosum NIES-515; assembly: GCF_025753815.1. Lineage (GTDB taxonomy): Bacteria > Cyanobacteriota > Cyanobacteriia > Cyanobacteriales > Nostocaceae > Hassallia > Hassallia radiosum_A. The sequence goes on from NZ_JAOWRF010000368.1 coordinate 43,002, forward strand.
ATTGGTGGTTCATTAAGTTGCACAAACAACTGTTCGCCTTTTAAAGATGGTGCAGGCGAAAAGATATTTTTTAATAATCCAAAAGATGTGGTGAGCAAAAACCACAAAACTATAACACCTGCAAAAGAGCCAAATATCATCCACACTAGGCGCGTTTTTCCTTCTAAGGTGTTAGGAAAAAGCTGGCGTTGAGGATGCCAAGAATTATTAGCGGTAGCGGGTTTTCGCCTCCTTCGCTTATTCGTTTGAGCGGGTGCATTAACAGATGCTGAACCATTCAAATTATGATTTGTTTTAGGAGCGATAGGTTCAGCACTCGCAAGCTGTGGCACCCGATTTTGTTCTGGTGCATTAACAGATGTAGAAGGCGTGGCTGATGTTGTCAAGCTGGGTGGTGAGTAGTTGGAATGAACTGATTTTACTTTGGTTGGTGTTTCTAAAACTTCCCCGTTCTCTGTTCTGCTGGGGTAACGATAACTCCCACTTGAATTACTGCGGTGCGGGTAAGTATTTGTTTGTGTTTGAGAAGAAGACTTATGGTTAGTTAGAGTTTCATTGTTTTTTTGTGCATCCGTTGGCAAACTTTCTAAATAAGCTTGCACCTGTTCATCGGCAAAGTATTCTTTTAGAGAAGCTTGGTTATTTACCAAATCTCGAAAGTGAGGAAACACTTCGTCATGCAACCAACGTTCTCCGTATAAGCACAATCCCGGCAACATGTCAGGAGAGTCTTGAGATTTTTCGCGAATAAAAGCTAGAGCTTCGTATTCTTGACTAAGTTCTAAAGAACGAGTTGCGAGTTCTGTTTGCCCTAAAAGTAAGGCACATAAGGACTGCTCTAAATGTACATCCTGACGCTTGCCCAGACGTGTCAGCATTTGCCTTGCTTGACGAATCAAAGCAGGTTGACGTTGAGCAAATCCCCATGCTATCAGGGCATAGACAGCCAAATATGTGGCAACTGCCGAGGGACGTTTACTTTCAGCTTCAAATATTTTCTGTTGTTCTGCGGCTGTTAAGTGGTAGCGTAGTTGCTGGATAAATCGCAAAAAGTCATCTATATTTAAACCAGATTGGTCATTGCCAGTACCATCAATTCCCCCGCGCTCTTCTAAAACGTTTTGCAATAATTCCAAGCCTTGACGTCGTTCGGCGGTTTTTTCTTGAGGTAGTGCGAGTAATTCTAGAATTCGATATGGTCTTAATTTACAAAGGTCTGCTTGAATTTCGGCTCGGACGCTGGGAAATAAATTTTCCTTGATTAACAAATCTTGACCTGTTTCCAAAGAAAGTGCTGCGTTTTCGTAATGACCTTGCTGCCATTCTTCACGACCGAGTTCTAAGCAGGCAAGGGCAACGGTGAGAATAATATCTGGACGTTCTGGACGTTCATGATATTCTTCATTGCTTAGATCATTGACATTTGCGGCACTTACTGAGCCATTTTTATTAACTAGGTAAGGACGACCTAATTTGACTACAAGTTCGTATTCACCAAGTTCTTGCAGAATTAGTAAAGCACCAACTAATTCATCTTGGGAAATGTCAATGCCTAGACTTTTAGCTTCAGCAGTACCGTTGTTTTCTTTATAGCGATTTTCGACTGCGATCGCGACAGATGTCGTGCTTGCTTCCGGGTCGTAGACGTTGGCAAGATAAAGCTGGTCGTAACTGCTACGTTCTTTGGGATTTGATAAAACCACGATCGCTTCTTCTAAAAGTTGTTTTCTGGAAGTGATTGCACTTGACGAATACTCTCGTCGCGGTAGTTGTACAATGCGATCGCTGTATGCTTGCCGCAATTGTTCATCACTTGCCGCTAACGGTAGTCCTAAAATTCGGTAGTAATCTAGCGGAATTCGCACGGCTTACTTCCTCTGCTGCATGATCAACATTATTCATTTCAAGCATTCCCGGCTACTTCAACCGTGCCATCAGATTAACTTTTTGAGTTCACACCTTGATAGTGTGCGTATTGCCACAATTTTATTTGTGTCTTGTGTGAAAATAAATTTGTACTTTACTACTTAATTTTTTGTCTTATTGCTGATTTTTATTAATTTTTTCAGGTTTAACTGATTTGTCATTAATTTTATACATCAAACAATACTACAACACGGCGTAGTACCATAAATCTTCCGCTGGCAGGAGTATAAATTTAACTATCTTTCGGAGATCGATAGATTGTATTCCTGCAAACAATTCAGAGGAACTTTCCCCGGTAGTCAAAACAGACAAGCACCGCTAGATAAATTTCATCTTGATAACAGGCGTAGCGTATTTTATCATAAGTTTGTTGTAAATACAATTATTTACATAAATTAGATGAATTTCCGCCACCAATTTCTCTAAATTGTTAATCGATATGCAGAAATCTTGTGATTGTGACTGATAATCTATAAGGGTGAGTCGTGAAAAGTCCGAACTGCGGAAGTTTCGCAGATGGAAGCTTCCAACGAGCAGTGAAAATTAAAAATCAAATTAAAAACTATTCACCAATTCCTTATTATCTAGTTTTTGACTTTTTAGTCGCCATTGAGAGTGAATTTGTAACTTGTTAACTCCTAACAACGTTATCTTTGTACAAGCTTACGCCGAATGTGAGCAACTTATCTAACATAGTAGCTTTAAGTTTTACCATAGGGATACTAACAAAATAATGGTTCAAGAACGCACATTACCCACATTTACAGCCGCATCCGCGCAGATTACCAAAGAAGTTGGGTTACGGTTGTACGAAGATATGGTTTTAGGGCGCGTGTTTGAAGATAAGTGCGCCGAGATGTACTATAGAGGCAAAATGTTTGGTTTTGTCCATCTGTACAACGGTCAAGAAGCGGTTTCCACTGGTGTTATCCAAGCGATGCGACCAGGTGAAGATTACGTTTGCAGTACTTACCGCGACCACGTTCATGCTTTGAGTGCGGGAGTACCAGCGTCATCGGTAATGGCGGAATTATTTGGTAAAGCCACCGGCTGTAGTAAAGGACGGGGTGGTTCGATGCACATGTTTTCTGCGGAACATCGCTTGCTGGGTGGTTACGCTTTTGTGGCTGAGGGTATTCCTGTAGCAGCGGGAGCGGCTTTTCAGAGTAAATATCGTCGCGAAGTTTTAAAAGATGAAAGCGCAGACCAAGTAACAGCTTGCTTTTTTGGGGATGGTGCTGCGAATAACGGTCAGTTTTTCGAGACGTTAAATATGGCGGCTTTATGGAAACTGCCTATTCTTTTTGTGGTAGAAAATAATAAGTGGGCGATCGGTATGGCTCACGATCGCGCAACTTCCCAACCAGAGATTTACAAAAAAGCCAGTGTATTCAACATGGTAGGCGTGGAAGTAGATGGTATGGATGTACTAGCGGTACGAGCAGTAGCAGAAGAAGCTGTAGCTCGTGCTCGTGCTGGAGAAGGTCCGACATTAATTGAAGCTTTAACTTACCGTTTCCGGGGTCACTCATTGGCTGACCCAGATGAAATGCGATCGCAAGCCGAAAAAGATTTTTGGTTTGCTCGTGACCCAATTAAGAAGTTAGCTAATTATCTAGTAGAGCAAAATTTAGCCTCTGCCGAAGAACTCAAAGCTATTGATCGCAAAATCACAGAAAGAATTGCCGAAGCCGTGAAATTTGCCGAAAGCAGTCCCGAACCTGATAGCAGCGAATTATATCGCTTTGTCTTTGCAGAAGACGATTGACACTCCCCGGCGTAAACGCACGGGGATTCTTGAATCTCAGACATAACTTGCTCAACCAGGCTTGCGCTCTTATTGAGTAGAGGTTTCATCTCCCCAAGCGTTGCTCATGAAAGCCATGAAGGT
>NZ_JAOWRF010000160.1 GCF_025753815.1 Plectonema radiosum NIES-515
GAGAGAGGGGGAGGAGCCAGGTAGGACGAGGGGGAGAAGGGGGACAAGGGGGATTCTCCCCCATCTCCCCATCCCCCGCTCCCCCCCTCCCCCCCTCCTCTCGCAAGAGGTTCTGCCCGTTCGGTAAACTCAGTTGACTTGTATCAATTGGTAAAAGACCAAGCACATTTGTTACATCGCTTTGGGGGACACCCTTTTGCAGCGGGGTTGAGTTTGCCGGTGGAGAATATTCCTTTATTTACAGAAGCGATTAATCAACGCTTGCGGCAAACTTTAGGTGGGGCAACTTTCACACCAACAATACAAGCTGACTTGGCTGTAACGGTAGCAGACTTGGGAAAAGAGTTATTTAATGAACTGAAATTACTTGAACCGTGTGGAATGGGAAATCCTGTACCGAAACTACTGATTCAAAATTGCTGGTTTGAAAATTCTTGGAATCGCAATCAGCAAGATTCGCGAGGTAAAAAGGTACAGTATATTAAAACAGATTTTGAGATTCGGGATGATTCTTTCCGTAGCGGTTTTCCTGGCATTTGGTGGGGACATTACAAAGATGAATTGCCGATGGGAAGGTGTGATTGTATCGCGGAATTAGATTACAACACCTTCAAAAAACGCTATGAAATCAGATTAATTGCCGTGCGAAAAAGTGAAAACTCAACTTTATTTAAGCACGCTGTTAACCCCTCAGCATTAATAGTAGACTGGCGAAATGTTTCTATTAAAGAAGACTCAGCACTGATTGTTGAAGAGTGTCCCACAAGTTGGGATGATTTAAGAGCATGGTTAAAGCGATCGCTTTACAATCAACAACAACTAGCGATCGCTTGGTCTAAACCTGAGAATCAACCACCAGAGCAAATTTGGCTTATCCTTGTGGGAATTGCTAAATACCTCAGTCGCACAAATCAAACAGTTACCCGCATACAGCTTCTAGAAAAACTCAGCATTAAAGACCAAACGTTGTATTTTGGATTTAAAGCTTTAAAATGCTTAGGATTCACACTCACTCGACTCGATCGTAACTTGCAAATCACCTTGCATTCTACCAGTGTTGTCGAAACTCAAGCCGATGCTGCCGTCGAACAATTTTTAGCCGCAGTGCGAGAAGAACAATTTCAGCGTGAGTACTTTGCCGAAGTTCCTCTATCTACTATTGTTGTGATGATTAATAGTCAGTAGTAAAAGACTCGTTTTTAGACCACTATCATTGCCTCGTGTGGCTTTTCATCCCTAGACTAAAATCCCAGGGCTTTCAATCTCCGGCTATTTTATTGTAAACTGCATCTAAGTACAAAGCCCGTATTCATGAGATGATAGCATCGTGAAGAAAATTCTGATTTTGTCAGCAAATCCCACGAATACAAATAAGCTGCGTCTCGATGAAGAAGTACGCGAAATTGAGGCAGGGTTGGAACGCTCCAGAAGCCGAGATCAGTTTCAACTCATCAGCAAATGGGCAGTGCGTTCTAACGATTTGCGACGTGCTTTGTTGGATCACAAACCTGAAATTGTCCACTTTTGCGGACATGGAGCGGGGAGTCAAGGTTTAGCTTTGGAGAATAACTCAGGACAAATGCAGCTAGTGAAAACTGAGACACTGGCAGGGCTATTTGAGTTATTTGACAGTATAGAATGTGTCTTGTTAAATGCTTGTTATAGTGAGGCACAAGCGGAAGCGATTTACCAACACGTTGATTACGTGATTGGGATGAATCGAGCAATAGGCGATCGCGCGGCAATTGAATTTGCTGTAGGATTTTATGATGCGCTTGGTGCTGATAGATCCTATGAAGATGCTTATAAGTTTGGTTGTTTGACTATTGATTTAGAAGGCATTCCGGAATCTTCTACCCCAGTACTCAAAAGCAAAAACAATCGAAAAACTACTCCACAGCAACAGCCGAACCAAGATGAGGTGGAAAATTCATCCTCAAATCGAGAAGCTGTTCGAGTCCCAAAACCTAAGTCAGAAGAGATTATATATAAGCTGGCATTTCCCTTAGAACAACCAGAAGGGCAAATACCTTTAGATTCTGTCTATTATATCGATCGCCCGCCGATTGAAACGGACTGTTCTGAAGCTATCATCAAACCGGGTGCGCTGATTCGCGTTAAAGCTCCCCGACAGATGGGCAAAAGTTCGTTAATGATGCGAATCCTTGACCATGCAAGCAAGCAAAGCTATAAAACGGCTTGTTTGAACTTTCAGTCAGTGGATGGAGAATTGCTCGGCAATTTGGATCTTTTCTTACAGTGGTTTGCTGCGAGTATTACCGATGCGCTCTCATTACCAGAAAAGCTGGAGGAACATTGGAAAGGTGTTTTGGGAAGTAAGAATAAATGTACAAATTACTTTGAGAGATATTTATTACCTTCTATTGACACCCCCCTAGCTTTGGGTTTGGATGAAGTCGATGAGGTGTTCAAACATCCCGCGATCGAACCATGATTTTTTTGGGCTATTACGAGCTTGGCATGAACGGGCAAAAAACAATCCTGTTTGGAAAAAGCTCAGGTTGATAATTGTGCATTCTCAAGAAGTTTACATCCCCCTGAATATCAATCAATCGCCTTTTAATGTCGGATTACCCATTGAATTGCCAGACTTGAGTCAAGAGCAAGTGCAAGACTTAGTGCAACGACATGGACTTAATTGGACTGGAGAACAACTTGAGCAATTAATGACGCTTGTAGGTGGTCATCCTTACTTAACGCGGGTAGCTCTGTATCAAATTGCCCGTGGGAGGATGACGCTGGAGAAACTTCAGCAAATTGCCCCGACAGAGGAAGGACCCTACAGCGACCATTTGCGCCGCCATTTGCTGAATTTGCAAGAAAATGCTCAATTACTAGCCGCATTCAAGCGAGTGCTATCGGTAGATTCACCTGTAGACGTGGGGACAGCAGAAGCTTTTAAACTTCGCAGTATGGGGTTAGTGAAATTTCAGGGGAACGAGGTGATGCCTTTGTGTAAATTGTATTGTGAATATTTTGGCGATCGCTTGGGAATTAAAAGTTAACACACCAACCGTCGTCGTAAAATACATAAAAAAAGTGATGGCTAAGGACAAGTTTCACGATGCGGTTAAAAATGGCTTAATTAAGGAAGGGTGGATAATTACAGATGACCCATTGTACTTAGTTTTTGGAGGTGTTGATTTATATGTAGATTTGGGTGCAGAAAAAGTAATTGCTGCCCAAAAAGAAAATCAAAAAATAGCTGTTGAGATCAAAAGTTTTCTCAGCTACTCGGTAATTACAGATTTTCATCAAGCTGTGGGTCAGGTGATGAATTATCGATTAGTTATGCAACAGAAAGAACCAGAGCGTATTTTATATTTGGCTGTTCCTGCTGATGTTTATAAAACTTTTTTTCAGTTAGAATTTACTCGTCTAGCGATTCAGAATTATCAACTAAATATTATCGTTTATGATATTGAACAGGAGGCGATATTACAATGGGAAAATTAGATATTTATCGCAATCATATTGAAACTTTGCTGAAGGAATATAGCAATTACAAGCCTCGTTATGGGGATGTAGAAGTGCAGCTAATTTTTGACCGAGAACGCGACCACTATCAATTAATGAATGTGGGTTGGGATGGCAATGAACGCATCCGAGGATCAGTTTTACATTTAGATATTAAAAATGGAAAAATTTGGATTCAGCATGATGGAACTGAAGGGGGAATTGCTGGTGATTTGTTAGAGTTGGGGGTTCCTTCTGAGGATATTGTTTTGGCTTTTCAAGCTCCTGCGAGAAGGAAGTATACGGATTTTGCTGTAAGTTAAGGTATAACTGTTCACAGAATTTGAAACGCAGTGAAAAGCGAAAACTTCCTATTTTCCAGATGGTAGATTTATACCGCCATGAAACCTGAAGCGATCGCAGCCTACCAATATCAAGTTGGGGGCAGTCTCCCGACTGATGCCCAAACCTATGTCAAACGCCAAGCTGACAAAGACCTTTACGAAGCCTTAAAAGCTGGTGATTTTTGTTACGTTCTCAACTCGCGCCAGATGGGTAAATCTAGCTTGCGGGTGCAGACAATGCAGCGGTTGCAGGATGAAGGGTTTGCCTGTGCGGTGATTGATATCACATCTATTGGCACATCTGATATTACCCCAGAGCAATGGTATGCCGGGGTGATTGATTGTATGGTTGGCAGTTTTAATATTTATACAAGCTTTGATTTAGACGAGTGGTGGACTGAGAACGAATTGCTGCCATTTGTACAGCGTTTGGGCAAGTTTATTGAGACAGTTTTGCTCAACATAATTACTGAGAATATTGTCATCTTTATTGATGAAATTGACAGTATCCTCAGCGTTCCGTTTAAGACGGATGATTTTTTTGCCATCATCCGCGATTGTTATAACCGTCGCGCTGATAACCCGGCTTACAACCGTCTTACTTTTGCTTTGTTGGGCGTTTCTACCCCTTCCGATTTGATTCAAGATAAGCGTCGGACGCCTTTTAATATTGGTCGAGCGATCGATTTAACTGGGTTTGGGCTTGAGGAAGCGGAACCTTTAGCGAAGGGACTCGCTGTGGTGGGTGAACCGCAAACGTTGATGGAAGCGGTACTTTATTGGACGGGGGGACAGCCGTTTTTAACGCAGAAGGTTTGTAAATTGGTGCTGCAAGCTGCGGTAAGGGAGAGGGGGAGAGGGGAGGAGCGGGGGAGTGGGGGAGGGGGAGAGGATGAAATCCCGAATCCTCAGGCTTTTGTCGAGTCTGTGGTGAGAGAGCGGATTATCCTCAATTGGGAAGCCCAGGATGAACCGGAGCATCTGAGAACCATCCGCGACAGAATTATGCACAGTGGTGAAAAGCGAACTGGCAGATTACTGGGGTTGTGTCAGCAAATTGTGACCTCTCCCGGAACCTCTCCCGGAACCTCTCCCCTGCAAGGGGAGGGGAGAAATCATGCTCCCCCTTCCCTTGTAGGGAAGGGGGCTGGGGGGTTAGGTCAAAATCTCGGCGAGGGGGGGATTGACGCTGATGACAGCCCGGAACAAACGGAACTGCGGCTGACGGGGTTGGTAGTGAAACGCGATCGCAAGTTGCGGATTTATAACCGCATTTATGCTGAGGTATTTAATCAAGAATGGTGTGAGAAAATACTGGCAAAACTCCGTCCCTACTCTGATACATTGAATGCTTGGGTTGCTTCTGACTATCAAGATGAGTCGCGTTTGTTGCGGGGACAAGCTTTGCAGGATGCTCAAAATTGGGCTGCGGGTAAAAGCTTGGGTGATTTGGATTATCAGTTTTTTACTGCTAGCCAGCAGTTAGAAAGACGCGATGTTCAAATTGCTTTAGAAGCCGAACAAAATGCCCGCATAGAAGTTTTGCAGCTACTCAAACAGATAACAGAAGCTCCAATTTTGTCTACCCGTCTTCCATCAAACTTTGCAGTTGATACCAATTCTCTAAAATCACCAAAAAGTTTTCGATGGACAGCCTCAAAGATTGTAGCACTCATTACTCTGGGGGTTACAACCACACTGTTGGGATTGCGTCAAGTGGGTGGATTTGAACCTGTAGAACTGAAAGCTTTCGATCAGATGATGCAAAAACGTACCCCTCTAGATCCAGACCCGCGTTTGTTGATTGTCGGATTTAACGAAGACGATATTCAAAATTTGAAGCAGGGATCACCCACTGGGGAAACTTTAGACACAGTATTAAGCAAACTAGAGCGCTATCAACCAAACGTCATCGGTTTAGATTTATTTCGCGATCGCCCAGTTGAACCTGGTCATCAGAAGCTGTTAACACACATAAAAAATAGTTCGCGGATTGTTCCTATCTGTACAGTAGGTACAAAGAAAGTTAAATTTGTACCACCACCTGCGGGTGTAGAAGCTGAGAACGCAACAGTCGGTGCAAATAATCTTGAATCTGTACCACCACCTGCGGGTGTAGAAGCTGAGAACGCAGGATTCGCTGATATCCCAGAAGACAAAAATGGGTTGATTCGGCGAAATTTACTAGTGGTTACACCTGACTCTAAGTCAAATTGTCAAACTCCAGCTTCTTTTGGATTCCAATTGGTGCTTCATTACTTAAATATTCAACCAAAATTCACTCCTGAGGGAATGCAAGTCGGGAAAACGTTATTTAAACGTTTAGAAACTGACTCAGGTGGTTATCAAAACATAGATGCCAGTGGCTTTCAAATACTGTTAAACTACCGTTCTGGGAAGAACGTTGCTCAACAAGTTAGTTTATCAGATGTGCTAGGCGATCGCATCCAACCGAGTTGGGTGAAAAACCGTATTATCTTGATTGGCTCGACTGCACCAAGTTCCCAAGACATTCGTGATACACCTTATAGTGATGGCAAGCTGGATGACTCTGGCAAAATGCCTGGAGTAACAATTCATGCCCAGATGGTAAGTCAGGTTTTGGATGCAGCTTCTGGAAAGCGACCTCTATTTTGGTTTTTACCTGAATGGGGAGAGATTTTATTATTTGTAGGTTGGGCTACTGTAGGTAGCAGTTTAGCCTGGTACATCCGGCATCCTGTGATTCTAGTTTTTGCTGGCACATTGACACTGGGTATGCTATTCGGAATAAACTTCGGCATTTTCCTCCTGGGGGGATGGATACCAGTTATGACTCCGGCAATCGCTTTTTTGATTAATGGGGGATCTGTTGCAGCCTACCAGATAATTCGCGAACAGCAAATTAAGCAATTAGTTAGATGGGTTGAGCAGAAAAATAAAGCTAGTGGTTCAGCTTTAGATTTTAGTGATATGAGCATCACAGTCACCAACAGTATTTCTCAATTAACAAATTCAAAAGAGTCTAGTTTATCAGCAATTAAGCAACTCTTAAGCCAGCTTCAAACTACATTTGAAAGTGACCATAACCTACAACCTGACGACAAGGCTGAAGCATTACAGCAGTTAGCTTATTTAGTAGCATTTGCTAGCAACCCTACAAATAAGGAAATGAAAATAACTGCCAAAAGAGCAATCAGAATTATGGTGGGGATGATGGCAGATTTGCCTCATGCCAAGACATTTGTTTCAACACTTAGTGCGCTGCTGCCTGAGATTTCCAAATTGTTGCATTTGAGATAGTTGGATTAGGACGGTCAATTGTACAAGGAAGTTATGATTTATAACAGATGATCGTGTCAGCGATTTTCTCTTGTAGAGTCAGCGCGATCGCTCTATATGTTAAAAGTAAATCAACTACTTTGGGCAACGACCTGTGAAAGCTGAAGAATACCCTTTTGTTCAAGAATTAATTACAGACAAAAAAGGTCAAGTTCTCAAAGTTGTTTTAGAGTTTGAGGAATATCAGCGGTTGTTAGAAGCTATTAGACATCTCCAGAGTCATACGTAGAGACGTAGCACAGAATAGTCTCTTGGGGTTCGGGTAACGCATAGTTCATTTTCACCAGATGTCTATTGAAGATGAGGGATTAATGCGTGCGATGCAAGCATTTATTGGTGAAACTCCTTTGAATATGAAGCAAGCGCTTGAGAAACTCGAACAGCCATGAACTGTGAGTACCCGACGACTAAAGTCGCGGCTATAAAAACGAAGTCCGCCTGCGCGGACTAATCAGTTTTGAGTTGGAAAATACCGTGTTGGCTTTACATTATACGGTGAAACAATAACCTTTATAATCGCTCTTTTATTACTCTCGCGAGATTAAATTTGAAACCCTCTTTTCAGATTAGTCCAAGGTAGGCAAACGAGCGTTTGTGTAGCCGCGACTTCCAGTCGTCAGGGTTTCATAAGATTATTCTTTGCCTAAAGTCATAGAAGAGCGATAACCGCTATATAGTTTGAGGGGTGCGATCGCATGACAAATCAACTGCACGCAAGGTTTATAGTATCTATGTCAGAATTGAGGAAACGACCATCAATCCAACAGCCGAACAAGCATTAGCCTGTGTACGAGTCTGTCAATGGCTATCTAACTGCTACCTGGATATTCACTTATTCCGTTTCAATGACCAGGAAGGATATTTGTTTATTCTTGCTGGGGATGATCTGCAAATTATCGTTTTTCCATCAGGAAACTGGAGGTTTGAATGAAACCAAACTTTGAAACAATGTCCACAAAGGAATTAAGGGCTTATATTCTAACCCATCGAGAAGATACAGAAGCTCTAAATGCTCTATTTAATCGTCGTAGTCCTGACTCGGAAGCAGTTTGGTTTCACCCACCCCAATCGGAAGACGAGCTTCAACAACAATTTGAATTATTTACAAGTATTGTAAGTCAGAAGCAGGCAAATAAGAATACTTAAATAAGAGCGATCGCTATTTTTGTCGGATTAGGCGATCGCTCTTGATGTTAGAAGTAAATCAATATTTATAATTTAGGACTGACGTAACTGGCACATAAATTAGAAACTGCTCTACAAAGATGGAACCGCTACTCGATTGCCGGGGACAATCTGTGGCTGATAAGAAAACACCTCTCGGCTACTGGGATTTACGGTGACTTTGACCCAATTCACATCGTTGGTGCCATTCGCTGCATTGTCGCCAAATGTCTCGACACGAGTGAAGTTCTCAAGGCGTCTGCCTTGCTCATCCAAAAATGGCTTGTCAACGCGGTGGTAGTGCGAATCGCCGTGTACGTAGGCAACTGGTTTAGCGAAAGCAATCACCTCATCGCGCAACGCTAATAAAAAGCTCTGGAAGCCATCAGGCTGCCCATCGGTTTGCGCGAGTGTCCTGGGATCGCGCAGAGGTGCTCTGGTTCCGTCGGTCAGATCCCACCCCGGATTGCCTTGGGAGATAACCATGACCGCCACCGAATTGCGTGCCTTTGCCTCTTGAAAGGTTTCTCTCATCCATGCAATATTAGCCGCGTTTCGCGCTGTGTACTCCTCTGGGTCAGGCGCAGTGTCGCATAGGTTGTTGCACGAACCCTGGATATTGAGTGTCACATAAGTAACCTTACCGACCGTCCAGCGGCGGTTCTCAACACAGGCTACAGCGGTGTTGTTTGCACTAAGGCACAGCGGTGCCTTCTGCACCTGCTGCACTAGCCGACGCCGCCCGAGGGAAAATTTTGTGTTGAAGAATAGCTGACGCTGGTAGTCGAGGCGCTCGCGTGAGTTGAATCCACCGTTTGAGGGGCGATCGCAGTCAGTCCAATCGTTGTCACCCGGCGTGAAGGCTGCTGGTGCCTTCAGGGCGTTGAAGTAGCCCAGCGCCTGGGCGTAGACGGCATTTTCGCAGGTGGTCGGCGTGACCGAACCAGGCGTAGAGTTACCCGCCTTCAGGTCGCCGTCGTGGATTGTGAAAGCCAGTTTTTGCGCGTTCATGTCAGCGATGAGGTTCGGAACCCCCGTGGTCGCTTGTATATCTGAGTAGGGGAGATCGCCCCAAAGTCCGATGGCGTATGACTCGTTCTCGCCCTCGTACTCGTTCTTGCGATCGTACTCGTTCTCGCTGGCAGTCGCCAAACTGATTGCGGAACTTGCCAGGAACGGCACAATCAGCGCCAGTAAACACATTTTACGCAGCAAACGTCCAGTGCTGACGTGCTGAAACACTGAGTAGCCAAGCTTTCTCATCATTTCCTCGATTATTCTTTAAGTCTGTGAGGGCTTTTTGGACAATTAGCCGCTGCCCACGCCATTTAGGTTAGAAAATTAGATTACCAGATTGTCGATAACACATAGGTTATAGATAGGTTAAAAGTTCGCTTTTTTACAGGAAACGCTTTTTACGTTGGTATTGAGCCGAGATCCGGATACCGTTGGGGAATTCCTAAAATCTTCTTTTAGTCGTCTTTAGACTACTTTCGCTATTAGCCATAGGTTTCTAACCTATGGCGGATGATGCAACTGCTGCAATATTTGAGTCTAGTTATTTAGAACTGCGTTAATGAGTCTTTGGGATGAGCGGTAAACCCCTCACTACGAGTTTTTAACTGCGATAGTGACGAATTACTTCTGCAACTGACCAAGCTTGAGCGATCGCACCTCTGGGATGATGAGGTTCGTCACCATCAAAAATTTCCGAAATTGAGCCAATACAAGCATCATTAAGGAAGTGATCTAACAACGGTTGCCAATCAAAGGGCAGAGGTTCTTCTGGGTAAAAACGTTCCCAAGCGCGGATAAATGGACCTATTAGCCAACTCCAAACGGTGCCTTGATGGTAAGCGCGATCGCGCTGTTCTGAATTGCCTAAATATATACCTATGTATTCAGGATCGCTTCTATCGAGACTGCGAAGACCATAGGGAGTGAGCAAGCTAGATGTTGCTTTATCAAGTATTTGACGCCCGTGCTGTTGAGAAAAGCCACAGTGACGCAACGAAAGCGCTAAAATTGCATTTGGACGAATTTGAGAATTTCGGCGATCGTCTGGCTCAATCGTGTCGTACAAATAGCCTAGCTGGGGATTCCAGAACTTTTGTAGAGAAAATTGCACCTGTTTGGCTTGCTCAATATAACGTCGTGCTTGCTTAACTAAGCGCGTTGATTCCGCTGGTGGTTGTTGTTCGCTCAAAATTTCTGCCCAACGAGAAGCCCAACATAAAGCCGAATACCACAGCGCATTGATTTCCACTGGCTTACCGCGACGAGGTGTTACAGGCTGTCCCCCAACCACCGCATCCATCCAAGTCAGAGCCTCATTACGAGTATCCCAACTAACCAGCCCATCAGTAGAATCAACCTGAATATCGTACCGCGTACTGCCGACAAACGCTTTGTGGATTTGCTGCACCACCGGATATTGTTCTGCCAAAAATTCCCAATCTTGAGTAACTTCTAAGTAAAGTCCTAAAGTTTCAATCCACCATAGCGCTGCATCGATGCTGTTATAAAAGGGTTCCCCACCAGCATCAGGAAATACATTAGGGATCAAGCCATAATGACAGTAACGTCCAAAAGTTTCTAAAAGTCCTTTTGCCAGTTCAAAGCGCTGGGGAACCAACGCTAAACCCGGTAAAGCAATCAAGGTATCGCGTCCCCAATCATTGAACCAATGATAACCAGCAATCACAGTCGGTCCAGCAATTGAGGCTCGGTAAACGATAAATTGATCGCTTGCTCGTAGTAGTTTCTGCCAAATTGGGGAGAG
>NZ_JAOWRF010000395.1 GCF_025753815.1 Plectonema radiosum NIES-515
CCCCCTCTCCCCATCTCCGTCTCTCCTTGTCTCCCCCTTACCCTTAGTCAACGCTTGTATAGTCGAACACGAGGAATTTCCGGAAGACGCCCTAAACTACAGGTGCTACCGTGGTGTAGTTTAAAATCAAAGGGTAAAAATTAAATTCAATGTATTAAATTTGCTCTGAGGTTCTAAATAACAGATAAGGTCAAGGGAACAATATTCCAGTAACTTTAAATATGACATTCAATAATATTCACTACAAGACCGAAAAACTATGATTGACCGTTTGGCTACTGTAAACGCTGCCCGCACACTAAAAGTGGTTGGGACTATCTTAATCTTGTCCTTTTTACTGGACTTTGTGATTTTGCTGTTTCCCTTCCAACCGACTGATAAAGGGTGGCAAATCGGCTTGGCAACAGCGCTAGTTGACCGAGGAATTGTGCCTATGGTTGGTTTGGGGATGTTGTTTGCCGGATATTGGATTGATGGTACTAGTGAAATGAGCGATCGCTCGCAACCCGTAGATTTAAGGTTTCCCGCACTGATCCTATCGAGTATTTTGGGGTTGTTATTCTTGCTGATTTTTCCGTTGCACCTCAACAATGTGAATCAAGCTAAGTCTCTGACAGTAACTCGAATCAGCCAGGATGCGGATCAGGCAGAAAATCAACTCAAAAGCCAGTTAACTCAATTACAAGCACAACTAGGTAACACTCAGGTTAAGGCTGAATTAGAACAGCAAAAGAGCAAAATCAAAGCTCAGTTTACTGACTTGCTCAAAGACGATCAAAAATATAAGCAAGCACTTGAGAATCCTAACTTACCTCCAACTCAGAAAGAATTACTCAAGAAGTTTAAGGCAAATCCCCAAGAGCTTGACAAATTTCTAGCGCAGCAAAGCGATCCTCAGGGACTTGCAAATGAAAAACTCAACCAAATTCGTCAGCGTAAAGAAGAAGCTCAAAAACAAGCTCAACAAGAAGCTTTGAAGTCTGGACTACGGATTGGTATGAGTAGTTTGCTATTGTCTATTGGTTACATTATCATCGGCTGGACCGGATTAAGAGGTATGGGTGCGCTACAAGGTGGTGGAGGTAAAAAAGCACCCGCACGCTAATCTTTCATTTGTAGTGCCGTAATACTGTCAATATGAAAAAAAGAGACAGACTTAGCTTGTAGTTAGCGCTTTAGCGCTAAAGCGCCAACTACAATGAGTTATATTTGTACGCAGTTGATGACGGTTACTTATTAGAGATTTGTGTAAAAACGCAGAGGAGCGCAAGGGTAAACGCAAAGTGACGCGGAGTTTAGTAAAATTTTTATAAAACTAGAAAATGCTCTCAGTATACATACTTACATATAACGAAGAGTTAGATATTGCCGCTTGTATTGAGTCAGCGATGCTATCGGATGACATTATTGTTGTAGACTCATGCAGTAGCGATCGCACTGTCGAAATAGCAAAAAACTATCCTGTACGTGTTGTTCAACATGCTTTTGAAAGCCACGGAAAACAACGTAGTTGGATGCTAGAGTCTATTGCTCCTAAGTACGAATGGGTCTATATTCTAGAGGCTGACGAGCGCATGACACCAGAATTATTTGCTGAATGCCTCGAAGCGATGAATAATCCAGATTACATCGGCTATTATGTCGCTGAACGTGTCATGTTCATGAATCGTTGGATTCGCTATAGCACCCAATATCCCCGTTACCAACTACGCCTCTTCCGTCATGGTAAAGTTTGGTTTGACGACTACGGTCATACTGAACGTGAAGTTTGTGATGGTGCAACCAGCTTTTTAAAGGAAACTTACCCTCACTATACTTCTAGCAAAGGCTTAACCCGCTGGATAGAAAAGCACAATCGTTACTCTACAGATGAAGCTCAAGAAACCTTGTATCAACTAGAACACGGCAACGTTAACTGGTTAAATTTGTTTTTTGGGAAGTCAGAAGTCGAAAAACGTCGCGCTTTAAAAGATTTGTCTTTGCGTTTACCTGCTCGACCGCTGTTACGCTTTTTCTATATGTATTTTATTCTGGGCGGCTGTTTGGACGGACGCGCTGGCACTGCTTGGTGTACACTACAAGCATTCTATGAATATCTAATTTTGCTGAAAGTTTGGGAAATGAAGCACATGCCGAAACCTGTCTCAGATATACAAGCAGCTATAGGCGAAAATAGTGCCCAGATGACAGCACCTGAAAAACTATCTATATGAGACAATACGCTCTTGTGTTAAAGATTTTTGGTACTGATTTTAGACCTGTAGAGACGCGAAATACGAAGTCTCTACGCTCGTATTTTAGGCTTAACTGAACGCGATTGATCTATAAGAAGGCGATCGTGAACAGGAAATAATTTTCTTTTCTATTCCCTAATAATGTTAGATTTATTATAAATTAAGATTTTTAACATAACTTTTTATCATCTTCGATCGCGCCGATGTGACTGACTCACATGCGCTAAACAGATACTAATGCTGAAGGAATAAACCTTTCAGAATTCTGGGCAGCTTTGAGTGCGATCGCGGTAGGATCAATAAAAGGCTAAAAGACTTGCAACAATTATTTACAAGTCTGATAAAGAAAAGTAACAGCGTCTGAGAATAACCCCAGCCATAATTCTGGTTGGTACATGTCCATATAGACTAAAACTGAGGTTTACTCAGAATCAAAACTTAAGGCTGTTTCGGCTTGCATCGCGTCAAATCCCATTGAGTAAAAGCTAGTATAGCTCGGCAGAAATAACTAGACAGTTATACAAAAGCCAAAAGGTAGATGATATATGTATTATTCGCTTCTGCCTTCTTCTACTAGGGATTTTGGCAGCAGATCACGCGCTGGATAGCAAACTACAGTAGTGCAATTTGACGAATCTGCTGGTTATGAATACCAATAACAGAAGTTCCACTAACCTAAAAAAGGAGAATAGGGGCTTGTTAATCGATCGCCTAAAACAGGACTTCAAAAATGACCTGATTGCTGGTTTGTTAGTGGTGATTCCCCTAGCGACAACCATCTGGCTAACGATTACCATTGCCACTTGGGTAATCAACTTTCTCACCCAAATTCCTAAACAAGTGAATCCCTTTCAGGGGATGCACCCTATTTTAGTAAATCTACTGAATCTTTTAGTTGGTCTGGCAGTACCGCTATTCAGTATTCTCTTGATTGGCTTAATGGCTCGGAATATTGCTGGGCGGTGGTTACTGGATTTTGGTGAGCGAGTGTTGCAGGCGATTCCCTTAGCTGGACAGGTGTATAAAACCCTGAAACAGCTTTTGGAAACATTATTAAAAGATACCAATGGTAAGTTTCGCCGCGTAATTTTGGTAGAATATCCGCGCCGGGGAATGTGGGCGATCGGCTTCGTCACTGGCACAATTAGTAGCGAGATTCAATCTCAAATGTCTCGTCCAGTGTTAAGCGTTTTTATCCCCACCACTCCAAATCCGACTACTGGATGGTATGCAGTACTTCCGGAAGATGAGGTAGTAAATCTATCAATATCGATAGAAGATGCCTTTAAAATAATTGTTTCTGGTGGCATTGTCGCTCCAAATACGCCCTTACCTCCTTTAGTTATCGCCAAAGACCGTAAACTGGAAGTGCCACAAACTGAAACAAAACGGCAGATTATACCTCTAGAAGAGACTTAAAATTTTACATCAAATGCACGGTGGTTTCACCAGCGTGCATTTGCCAATTTGCAGGCAAATCAATTCAATTTTCACATACTTAGATACACTTTTATGCAACCCCGTAAACCCCGTCAAATTGCTCGTGAATTGGCGCTTTTAAGTCTTAGTCAGATGCCAATTAACCCCAAAAAATTGACAGAAGCACAACTACCTAAGTTAGTCCTAGCGGCAGTACGTACCCTGACACTAGAAGTGCAAGACTCTTTGGATAATGCTGCTGGGGAATTGCAACGCAGTAACGATCGCCTTTTAAGCAGCCAAACTCGCACCACCGATGTTAATGTTGCCAGAACTATGGTCAAAGAGGCAATCGAATATACCCAAACGGCAATTAATCAACTTGGCACCACTCTTGAGTTTCCAGAATTGATTCAGCTAGCTAACCAAGATAAAGATGTTGCCAGATACGCGATTGAAATTGTCAAAACAGTCAATGAAGAACGAAAAGCGATCGATCAATTAATCTCCGACGCTCTGGTAGATTGGCAAGTAACTCGTCTAGCTCATATCGACCGGGATATTTTGCGAATCGCTGTAGCAGAAATGAACTTTTTAGAAGTTCCAGACAGCGTGACAATCGACGAAGCAGTAGAGTTAGCCAAACGCTACAGCGGAGAGGACGGTCATCGATTTATCAATGGTGTTCTACGTCGATTCACCGACCAGAAAAAAACTGCGTAACGTTTGTGTTTCCTTTCAGAGCTAAAGAGAAGTAAGTTTCCACACTAGGAGGTCTTATGAAAGCGTGCCAAGTTAAATTAAACTCATAACTCATACAGCAGCCTATCGCTAAACATCGAATACACGTAGAGACGATTCTGTGCTACGTCTCTACAAGGTTTTGGGTTTTATATATATACTTCATCTACCTGAAATCTGCTGTAACTCACATCACAACTAACACTTATAGCTGCAATGGTTTTTAATTGGTTCCGTCGTCAAAATAACGATCCTGCTAAGGCATCCGAGAAAGAAAAACAAACAGAAATTCCTACACAAGAATCTCAAACAGAGTCAGCCGAAACTTCCAGCAAGGATGATTCACCCGCAGCTGCGACAGACTTGTTAGCATATGCTAAATCTGCTTACAAAAATATTCAGCAAAAGCAACAAGCAGAGGAAGTAGAAACTCCTTCTGTTGAAGTGACAGAAGGGTCAAAACTAGAAATAGCATCACCAGAAGAGCCAGATGCTGAACAGCTAGCAGATGAAACAACTGCATTGGAGCCAGATGCGGAAATTATAGATAGCACCGCAGTAATAGCCAGCGAAGCACTTGCGACTCCAGAGGATGCACAACCCGTAGTGCCAGCAACTTTATCCTTTTTAGAACGGGCAGCGGCAGAAAGGCAAGCAAAACAGGAACGATTGATCGCAACTGCAATTGAAGTACCCCAAACCGAGGTAGTACAGCCACCTACACCAGAGATAGTAGAGGAAATCCCCGGACTTGCCTTTGATGATGGGTTTGTGTGGTCTACAGAAGTTTTGGCAAGGCAAGGTAGACGTGCGGAAGATGTTTCAATTGAAGAAATTAACTGGCTGAAAAAGCTGCGACAAGGCTTAGACAAAACTCGTCGTGGTATTGTTAACCAACTGAAGGCGATTGTCGGTCAAGGACCGCTAAATCAAGCAGCAGTCGATGAAATTGAATCGTTGCTGTTGCAAGCAGATGTGGGTGTGGAAGCCACAGACTATATTATCAAAGCGTTACAGAAACAGCTACGAGAAGAAGTTACTCCACCAGATAAGGCGATCGCCTACCTCAAAACTATCCTCCGGGATATGCTCGATGCACCACTCAAAACATCCTACAAAGCTAGTTTTACTCCAGAAAAAGAAATTCTTAATATTTGGTTAATAACTGGGGTGAATGGGGCTGGTAAAACCACTACCATCGGCAAAATTGCTCACTTGGCACAAAAATCTGGCTATAAATGCTTGATTGGTGCCGCAGATACATTCCGCGCTGCTGCTGTGGAACAGGTGAAGGTTTGGGGTAGCAGAAGCGGTGTGGAAGTAATTTCTAATCCTGGGAAAAATACAGATCCAGCAGCCGTTGTATTTGATGCGATCGCTGCTGCCGTTGCACGAGAAACAGAGTTACTTCTGGTGGATACCGCAGGACGACTGCAAAACAAGAAAAACTTGATGGATGAGCTCAGTAAAATCCGGCGAATTATCGACAAAAAAGCCCCTAATGCAAAAGTAGAATCATTCTTGGTTCTTGATGCCACTTTAGGTCAAAATGGATTGCGGCAAGCCGAAGTCTTTTCTCAAGCTGCCCAACTTAGTGGTGTAGTGTTAACTAAGCTTGATGGTACAGCTAAAGGAGGTGTCGCCCTCGCCGTCGTCCAGCAACTAGGTCTACCGATTCGCTTTATTGGTGCTGGTGAAGGAATTGAAGATTTGCGTCCGTTTTCTAGCTACGAGTTTGTCGAAGCTTTATTGAGTGATTAGACATAGAAAGTAGAGTCATACGTAGAGACGTTGCATGTGCTACGTCTAATCAAGGGTTTCGGGCATGGATGTAATTTAATGACTCAGTATTCAACTAAAACCCTTGATTTAGCGATAAAAACCAATAAAAATAAGGTAGCCTGATGGCGCATTTTTTTATCCTGTGTGGGTTTGTACGCTGAGGTGCAAGATATAAGGCAAACTACTACTGAATATTATCTGTTCAAAATTTATAATTCAAAAGTGTGTTAGTTAAACTAAAACACCATTACTAATTTATGGGTTAAAGGTCTTGTGCTATGCTTTTTCTGGCTTTTGTTTCCTAACCCTGTATATCTGTTGTCATGAAAATAGGATCAATATTGTTTACATAACTTAAACTAGGAAGAAAGCGCAAGTATATCTGCCCCAGAGTGCCTGACCCCTGAGGTTCTAAGCCCCCTAAGCCCCAGACCCCCCAGTCTCAACACTGACTCGGAGATCGTCAAAATTTATCTGTTGACACAGGTATTTTCTCTATCTCAAGATATATGACTTGGTGATGAAGTTATGAAAAAATTGAAAGCTTTCTCGGTTCTAAGAGAAATTGCTGTTAATATTAGTCTCTTTTTGAGCAAAAAACTTACTTAAAACTTCTGTTTTGACGAATAAATACAATCAGCAAATGCAATACTTATTAAATTGACATTTTACGTCTTTCTACTCTTGCTAAATTGACAAACCTTGTTTAAATATGGTTTAGCAATTGCCTTTGCCTAGATGATTTATAAGTAATCTAATTCGGTTTTTCAGTTAAGTGAAATAATAGCTGTGCCTGTGTCTCAACTGCCCTCTCAACCAACTGATAGTAATAGTAGTGCCGCAACGGATGTGACTCCCGTTGTAGCGCTGAAAGAACTCGTGGCACGGCTGCACCGAGAACAAAACAAAATTCAAGATTTGTTAAGTTCTTTAGGATTTGCTCTGAGAAGCTTCAATAATTTGAATCAGTTTTTAGAGCTAATTCCGTTGATGGCAACAAGAGTAACAGATGCAGATGGTAGTGCTCTGTTTCTCTACAAAGCTAATGGTCAAGTTCGATTAGAGCAGTTGCATTGGCAGGATAGTCACCAGCGCAAACATATTCGCAAAGCGCTAGAAACCGCTACCAGTCAAATCACACTTCTGGCAAATACGGCACCTTTAGCAAATACGGGTGTTTTGGATGCCCAGATGCATCGCTACTTAGGACCAGATATGCAAATATTTGGTACGGCAATTCTGGTGAAACATGCAGAACGAGGATGGCTTTATGTGTTTAGTCGCGATCGGGAATATACTTGGACGGAAACTAGACAAAAATTAGTCCGGTTAGTAGCAGACCAAACAGCAGTAGCGATTGAAAACGATGAACTGGCTGTAGAATTACGAAAAAAAGAACGCTTAGATCAAGAACTAGAAATTGCTGCGGAAATTCAACGTCGGCTTTTACCTCGTCAATGTCCCTTGATTCCTGGTATAGTTTTGGCTGCCCGTTGTAAACCGGCAAATCGTGTCGGTGGAGACTATTATGATTTTATTCCTACTAAGCACAATCAGTTTCAGTTAAATAGCAAAGATATTATTAGCTTAGAAACTGGACGTTGGGGTTTTGTGATTGGTGATGTGATGGGCAAAGGTGTCCCGGCTGGGTTAATTATGACCATGATGCGGGGGATGCTACGAGGAGAAGTATTACACGGTAATTCACCAGCAGCAATTCTCCAAAATTTAAATCAAGTTATGTATGCTGATTTGGAAAATTCCCACCGTTTTGTGACACTGTTTTACTCAGAATATGACCCCCAAAATAGAATTTTATCTTATAGCAATGCAGCACATAATCCTCCTTTGTGGTGGCACGCAGTTACAAAAACTGTGACACGTTTGGATACATTGGGAATGTTGATTGGGTTAGATACTAACAGCGAATATGAAGATGCTCAGGTACAGTTAGAACCTGGGGATACAATTATTTATTATACAGATGGTTTGACTGAAGCTGCTTCTGCGGGAGGCGATCGCTTTGATGAAGAAAATTTTGTCGATGCCTTTAATTTGGCTTGCAAGCATTGCAATGGACCACAGGAGATTCTGGATTACCTATTTAACCAAGTTGATCAATTCATCGGTGCTGATAAACAAAACACCGATGATATGACGTTGGTGGTGCTGCAAATTCAACAATAGTCAAGAGTCAATTGTCAAAAACTATGGACTATGGACTGTTGGACGAAAGCAAAGCGGCTCAAAATAGAATTGTCCAATCGGGCTTTTGGGCATCTTCTTTGGTATAAGAAACACCGTCTATCTTGATGCCGTTGCGATCAACAAGCGTAATGATACCACCCTCATTTTCCAGTTGAATATAATTTTTGTCTACAGGTATTTGCATAACTTCACCTGGGTTAATGATGCCACTAAGGGGTTGCTTACGCTTGAGGGTATCTGCAAGTTTCCAATCAGTTAAGTCAACTTTCTCTGCTGAAGTGTTGATTAATGCCACCTTCTTTGCTGTATCTTGGCTACTAGGATTTACCAAAGCTGCAATAATCCGAATCCCTGCAATTGATGGTGCAATTAGGGTTTCTATTCTATTACCAGTGCGATCGTCAGTATGGAAAGATTGCGATTGGAAGGCTAGAAATATGCCTACCCACTGATTCCGGGATGGATAGTGAATCAACAGTCCACCATCTTGCCAAACTCCATTATCGCGCTGAAATGAACCAGCGTTGCCTTGGTTCATGTGGATGTCATGAATACCATTTCCAGGGAGAAAATGAAAATACTTGTCCTCTTTATTGTTTTCCGGTCCCCACTTTTGACCAAAGGCGTATAAAGTTATATCTTTATTATTCAGCGCTCGTCCAATGTATAATTCCAGCAACTCGTTCAGGTCGTTGTCGGGTCCGGGAACTTTGTATGGTAAAGGTTTCATTTTATTTTGGGCAAATAAATTTCCCCGGATGAAATCTAAAGCTAACCCTCCTGGTTTGCTATCCAATTGATTGAAGCCGTAATTTAACTTAACTAGCCCTTTAATGATGGGGTGATTGAAATTGTCGGAAACAAAATACAATAAATCCGAAGGACTTTGTTGTGATTTAACGTTGATGGCGATGCGATGCTTTACCTTAGTGTCGGTAACTAGCACTTGGTAATGGGGAGTAGATCCTTCACCAAGCTTGCGTTCAATCGCCTGACATTTCAAAACACCGTAATTTTTTAAAGGCATGAATTTCTCCTAATTTCTTGGTGCAAAATATGATATGAAGGCAATTGCTAACCCTAATAACATTTTCAATTCGGCTTTGACGGGCTGTATAGTCTGAGACCGACAAAAGCGATCGCAACCACGACTGTAACAATTTATTGCCAGATCAAGCATTTTGGTATTTAGGGTTGCGAGCGATCGCTATTCCCTGTAATGGTCTAACATTTTAGTGTTGTTTTGTGTGCTATTTTGGATAACTTATAAGTCTATATACTTATGTCTTTTGGGATATTTTTTGTATTATTGCTTGATATTTATTAAATAATTGCTGAGTATTTTTCAACACATGATTACTAGAAAGCTTTATTGACAAACAAGTTCTAGCCCACTGGGATAAGCGAAAGAATCCGCAGCTAGCAACTTTGACCCCTCATAAGTCTTAAATACCCAACTAGCTGTTTTTTGAAGATTATCCATCAAACAGGCTTCTTCACCGCTAGCTTCAAAGGCTAAACTCCACCAAGGATTCGGGAGAATCAGTAGACGAGTTAATTCTACACTACAACCGTTGTCGATACGTTCATTCGCAAAAACAGCTTGCGGTGAAAACTCCATTCCCCTTTTCCTAAATGTCCCTGTTGATGGGAGAATGAAAACGAGAAATTTAAGTGTGCTTTGTGTTGCTTCCAGCCCAAAGGAATCTGTAGAAATGTGGAAACGAATTGTATTGATTTTGCTATTGGTATTTAGCTTTAGCCTGAGTAATTTTGGTGTAGCGGTTGCAGGTGGACTCAACAGCTTTGTAGACACTACTGATGGCTATCAGTTCTTATATCCTAACGGTTGGGTGCAAGTTAAAGTTGCCAACGGACCGGATGTAGTGTTTCATGATTTGATTCAGGTGACAGAAAATGTCTCTGTGGTGATTAGTCCGGTTCCAGATAACAAAACTTTGACAGAATTGGGCACGCCAGGAGAGGTAGGATATAAGTTGTCAAAAAATGCGATCGCTCCTCCTGACTCTGGACGCGAAGCAGAATTAGTCAACGCTGCACAACGAGAATCTAACGGTAAAACTTACTACTTGTTAGAGTATGAGGTTAAACTCCCAAATAACAGAAAACGGCATAATCTGGCTAGTGTCGCTGTTAGCCGAGGTAAACTTTTTACCTTTAATGCCTCCGTTACCGAAAACCGTTGGCAGAGAGTTAAATCAATAATAGAAGGCTGCGTGAATTCTTTTTCTGTATATTAGGGACTGGGGACTGGGGACTGGAGGACAAGGAGGACAAGGAGGACAAGGAGGACAAGGAGGACAAGGAAAGTTTTAAATTTAATGCTTTCCCCCATCTTTGCATCCCCCCATCTTCCCATCCTGACACTTATACACATCTCCAAGCCCACGAGACCCTAGGGTCATACTTTTGCCGCTTTCTTTTTGAA
>NZ_JAOWRF010000306.1 GCF_025753815.1 Plectonema radiosum NIES-515
CTCCCCCCCTCCTTGTCTCCTCCACTCCTTGTCTCCCCCACTCCCCAGATTCTGGACTTTTCGTAGATATTGAGAAAAAGCTTGCTGGTTTTGAGTTGAAAGTATCATTCAGTGCTGAGAAACAAGAACCCTTGGGATTTTTGGGGGGGTCTGGGGCTGGTAAGAGTATGATTTTACGCTGTTTAGCGGGGGTAGAAACACCGAGTTCGGGGCGGATTGTTTTAAATGGTCGGGTGTTATTTGATGCGGAACGTCAAATAAATTTACCTGCACGCGATCGCCATATTGGTTTTTTAGTGCAAAATTACGCGCTTTTCCCACACATGACGGTAGCAGAAAACATTGCCTTTGGTTTACCGAAGGGGTTATCTTCTACATCTGTGAAGCAGCTAGTAGAGGCTCAACTGATCGGGGTACAATTGCAAGGATATAGCGATCGCTTGACGCAACAACTTTCTGGTGGTCAACAGCAACGAGTCGCATTAGCTAGAGCTTTAGCATCTGTTCCAGAAGTTTTACTTTTGGATGAACCGTTTTCAGCACTGGATACTCACTTGCGAAGTCAACTAGAACAGCAAATGATTGCTACCCTAGCAGATTATCAGGGAATCACTTTATTTGTCACC
Source organism: Plectonema radiosum NIES-515 (assembly GCF_025753815.1). GTDB lineage: Bacteria > Cyanobacteriota > Cyanobacteriia > Cyanobacteriales > Nostocaceae > Hassallia > Hassallia radiosum_A. The sequence goes on from NZ_JAOWRF010000306.1 coordinate 627, forward strand.
CACAATCTAGAAGAAGCTTACCGAATTTGTCCAAATTTGTTGGTGATGGAATCTGGACAACAAGTCCATTATGGCTCCAAATACGAAATTTTTGAACATCCTGCTACAGTTAGTGTTGCTCAATTAACTGGGTGTAAGAACTTTTCTGTTGCTCGCACTTTTACACCCCACCAAGTAGAGGCTGTTGACTGGGGTTGCACGCTGCGAGTAGTTGAAACCATTCCAGAGGAATTATCCTTTGTAGGCATTCGTGCTCATCATATCACCTTTAAGAGCGACTCAAAAAGTGAAAATACATTTCCTTGTTGGTTGGTAAAAGCTATTGAAACACCCCACCGAATGACATTGTTTTTGAAGCTACATTCCTCTTCTTTTATGGGTAATCAAGATTATCATTTACAAGCCGAAGTATTCAAAGATAAATGGACGACACTCAAACACCAACCTTTCCCTTGGTATGTTCATTTAGACCCCATGCGACTTATTCTCATGTCCGGGGAAAGATGAAATAGTATGACTTCTTAGGATTTGTGATGGTAACTCACCGAAGATTTTTTTTGTCATCTCTAGAAAGATGCCCAGCGCTCCAAAATCCCCACTGGTGAGCTACAGCAGATTGCATTGTGATTAAATACACGTATAGACAGACTACCAAGTGCTAGGTCTATACAAGGGTTCTGGGTAACGCATAATTAATTTCCACATCAATCGTCGGAAGTCTCTATATTCTTTTCCAAAGATGTCTAATGTGGTAGGTAGTGCCCACCCTTGCTTTGAGTGGTTTAGCACTCAAAGCAAGGATTCTAATGGCTGGAACGTGGAGCTTTCCCGTAGGGTAGTCGTGACTACGTTGACAAGCGTTTATTTATGCCCATCTGATTTTAAAGACAGGGAAAGGGTAAAAAATTTTCATTTCTTGGTCTACGCAGTTCATAATGACTAGGACTTACGCACGCTTTCAAACAGGACATCATGTGTATGAACCGAATTTAGTCGTTCCAGGATGGATGACAATCACCAAAATATGGGTAGCGATCGCCTAAATATCGTCAAAAAATCAGGTTTTAATCCGGGAAATTCATACCTCATATTTGGTATTTTCTGTCAATGCGGAAGTCCTAATGACTATTTATGAGACTTATTAAAAAATAATTAAGAAGTATTGATACAGGAACTGAAAATATGCGATAGTTTCCAACGTAAGAAGCAATAAAAACAAAAGGTTGAAAAAAGCTGATACTCAACAAAGAGAGTAAGGTGTCATTCTTTGTTCAGATAAGAATTAGATTCTCTCAATAGTTTCTTAGTTAAATAGAAAAACTCAATTACCCCTTAACTAACCGATGGAAGCAGTTTTTAACACACTGAAAAATCTCGATTACTCCGGCATACCCATTGGCAAAATACTTACCGTCATCATCCTCCTGACGTTGACACAGACGTTGAGACGATTTGTTGTTACAGCTATTGTTAACACTATTGAACGCTTGACTCGCAAAACCAATAACAACCTCGACGATGAGTTCATTGCGATTCTCAAACCGTCCTTAAGTTGGTTGATTCTGATTGGTGGACTGTGGATTGCCAAGGAAATTCTGGCACAGAACATAGGGACTCAATTGAGCGAAGCAATCGGTAGAACGCTCAACTTAGTAGTTGTTTTTATAGTTGCATACTTTGTTTACCAAGCCTCTTCCATCTTGGGTCAGGTAATTGCTAACCTGTTGCTGCATACTGACACTGAGCTTGATGAATTGCTCAGACCTTTGATGCCGAAAGTTTTTCAATCGGCAGCAATTATCGTAATCACTATTAAGGTAAGTGAAATCTTTTTAGGACAATCGGCAGCAGCACTGGTTGGTCTATTAGGTGGTGCTGGTATCACTTTCGGTTTGCTGTTGAAGGACATTGTTTATGACTGGTTTTGTACATTGATTATCTATTCTGATAATCTCTACAGACAAGGTGACTGGGTAGGAGTGGAGGGAGTAAGTGGTTTTGTGCAAATAGTCAGTATTGGGTTCAGAACCACAACCCTGCATATAACTAAGTGGGGTTCGATCATGAAAATGCCCAATTCAAAAATGATTTCTGGAATTGTGGAAAATTGGTCACAAAATCCGGGAAAAGAATTAAGATGGGGGATTAATTTAACTCTCAAAATAGATGGTATTTCCGCAGACCAAACTTCCCGAATTTGTGATGCTATTGAAAAATTCGCAACGAAGTCTATTCGGGGTCTTTCTCCATCAATTACGGTTCGGTTCAGCAAAATTGAACAGAATGCCCGTGTCATTGAAATTATGGCATTTGTCAATGATGCAAATCTCTACTTTGATGTTGAAAAAAGCTTAAATTTAGCCATATTAGAAGTATTAGAAACAGAGGGAGTTGATGCTTTGTATGTGGAATTAGAAACCACTCTAGAAAAGTATAAACAGAGTCTAAAAGCACCCAACAATTAAAAAAACGAAGTGGAGCGAAGCGATCGCTTCACTACGATTAACAAACATCAAATTACTTCCGCTCTAACAAAACTAACGTAGAATCAGCCGATCGCCCAAATTCTTCGGGTGCGTATCGCAGGTGTACTTTCGCACCAGGATAAAGAAATGTACCGGGTGTCACCGAACGCACTAAGTAATGCAGACGATAAACGCCTGGATCTAAATGGTCAGCATAGGCGATAATGCGATCGCGATAAATTGTTTTAAAGTTGAGTTGCCAATTATCGGCTTTTGCTTTTAACGCAGATGTGGCAGTTTGAAAGCTTTCATCCACAGCTTCAAATCCCCCAGGTAGCGGATCGTTAATCACCACATGCTCCACTCTATGATCTACAATCACCTCTAAACCGATATCCAACACCTGTCCTGTCTCTATTGTCAACGGCTTATCTATACCATAAAGTCCGATTTTTTGCAACACTTTTTCATCACCGACACGGCTAATTTCTCGCGATATTCGTAAACCGTTAAATCTTCCTGGTTGATTTCCTTGCAAGCGATAGCGATAGCTGAGTTTATAATGTAATTTGCCTGAAGCTGATTTTTCCAGAATTAAATCATGATGTCCGCGAGGTAAGTTAGCGATCGCCACATTTAGTTGTAAACTAGAATTACGGTATCCTTCAAACCGACTTTCTCCGATTTTCTTACCGGCTAATTTTACAGTCGCAACAAAATTCGCTGGTGTTGGTTGCAGTTTCGCATATTCCACCAAAGCAGTTAGAGCTTGGGCATTGTTATAACTAGTTTCCCATGTACCGTTGCGTCGCAGTGTTAAAAGACTTTGAAATAACTTATCTATCACTTCTGGTTCGGCTTTGGCAGCGATAAACAAACGTATTGCTTGCGCTTGCGCTGTTGTCGGTGAACTCATCCATCCCCAACTGTTGGGTAAATTTATAACTGCGGTGCGACCAGTTTCATATATATATTGTTGTAACTGCTGTAAAAGTTGTTTAGATTCATCTTGCCATTCGGGAAACTCAGATAGATATCGCGTCAATTTAATTTGCGTCACTAAATCAAAGTTGTTGCGTTGTTGGTAAATATCTGTCAGAAAGCTATTGCGTTTTTCGCCAAATTGTGCAGTGGCAATTAAAGCATTAAGTTGGATTTGGCTTTTACAGGGTTGCTGTTTACAAAACTCAAATTGTCCGGGGTTAGCGAGAATTTTCTGCAAATACCCCTTGAGGCGTGGTATCATCCCTGCATCTACATTTGCTTTCGCCAAAGACTCAGCCACATAAAGAGAAATCCAAGGATCTGACTTTTCTTGTCCTGGATAAGCTGCAAAACCACCATCGGCAAGTTGGAGTTTTTGCAATTGGGCGATCGCTTGGGTTGATTGTTTGCTAAAATCAAACTCTGGGAAAGTCTGACCGTATTTCTCTGAGAGAGTTTGCAGATTAGCGGCAATTATCAACTTACTCGCAGCTGGTTCAGCAAAAGGTAAATCATCATCTTCCATAACTTGTTTTGCAGGTGCTTTAATTTCCGGAATCAGAGTACTTGCTAATTGAACGTCTAAACCTCCAACTCCGGGTAAGACATTTTTATCGACATTCAAAGGAATTTTGACTTGATTTGCAACTTGACTCTTAAAAACTCTGCGATCCTTTGCGTTACCCTTTGCGCTCCTTTGCGTTTCAAACGAATTTGATATTACACCAGTTTCGACAACCTCTTCTGTAACTTCCAGCGGTTTAATTTCCAAAGGAACTTCAAAAGCATCTGCGTTGCCATTTAGTTGAGTGGTGAAGCGGACTTTACTTTCACCAACACGTCCGACAACGATAGGAAATCGATAAGCAGAAGTAGCTGATTCAGCTTGAGTTTGTAAAGAAACAGCCGTCGGATTTTCACCTTCAAAGTTGATTTGACCGCTAACTGCACCATTAATTGTCAAAGTACCAGATGAGTTAGTGTTGTTAGTTATGGATAAACCAGCGTTTAGGCGATCGCCTGGACGCGCAAATTGTGGCAAAATTGGATTAGTTAACAGTGGCTTTGTGGTGATAAAGGTTGTTTCACCATTACCAAAACGGAGATTTCCATCAGTAGCGATCGCCATCATTCGCCATGTAGTTAAGTTATCTGGTAATTTAAATGTTATCTGTGCTTTACCCGACGCGTCTGTAACTACATTATTATAGTAAGCTAAAGCTTGAAAATCTCTGCGGATGCGGGTATTTGCTGCACCGGCTGAGAACCCACCACCATAACCCCAACCTTTCGGTTTAGCGACAGCATTTTGTTCTACCACCACATTCGGACGATTATCGCTAAAGCGGGTAGATATCGGTTGTTCAGCATAAACCGTATTTACCAAATCTGGGGGACGATAACCAGAAAGTTGTAACACCGCTTCATTCACCACCATAACGGTGAATTGTCCTTTGGTGAAGTTTCCTTGATTATCCTTCAACTCTAATTGTACCGTTTCTGACGCACCAGGTTCTAATGAAGTTTGCAAAGGTGTAACTTGCACCTTTAAATATTTCTCTGCCAAATTAACTTTAAAAGGTGCAAAGCCAATTTTTACTAAATTATTTAAACTTCCTGGTTCCAATTTATTTAGAGGAACACCCTGACGTACCAACACAGCTTCAACTGCTGCATTTGGGAGCATTTCTGGTGTAACTTTAAATTGAATTTGTGGTGCACCGCCCTTAACTTTGGTAATCTGTTGATAGATAGGTTTATCTTTGACAACAGCAAAATACAATTCTCCTTCTTTATAAGGAGATTGAATCAGTGCAGTAGCAGTTTCACCGACTTGAAACTCTTTTTTATCAAGTTTCACCTCCAACTTATCTTTTTCACCTTCACCCCAAGCTACTGGATTTTCACCAGTTGCCCAAATTTGCAAATCTGTAACTGTAGAGACGTTACATGTAACGTCTCTACAGTTACATGTAACGTCTCTACAACCATCGCTAAAATTAGCTCTAATTCTGTAAGAACCGGATTCGGGTGGTGTGAAACTTACAGATTGAGGACTCTTACTGGATGTAACTTCTACTTTTCCAACCGTCTTATATTCAACTTGATTTTTCGCAGTTTTACTACCTTCCACCACTTTAGTTAAACTGCTGTATTTCATCTGCTGTAATTCCAACCTAATGCGTTGACCTTCCAGCACTTTTCCTGTCAAGTCGGAAACGATAACTTGAATCGGAAAAGCAAGACCTGCTTCAGCGACAAAGTTGCTTTTTAAACCGATGAGACGATTACTCGGTAAAGCTGTAAAAGTTTGAGAATTCGCTACAGATAAATTAGAAACATCTGCAACTTCAACATCTACCCGATAAATCATCGGATAAGGTAAATCTTTCCCCACACTTACAACTTGACTACTTTTACCATTAGCATCTAGCTGGGTATCAGTTTGCAAAACATCGCTTTGTAAAGAAGGAGATTCCTCCGGGAAAAACCATTGTCTACCAAAACTGAATTCTTCCCAACCCTTAGGAATAAAATTCGTTTGGTTTCTCGTGACAAAATATTTTGCCTTTCCTGCTTCCACAGGTGAACCGAACAGATAATTACTTGTAGTTTTCGCAGCAATCTTATCACCAATGAGGGCAAATTCCTTATCTAAAGCTAATTCTACTTTAAAATTTGGCGCTTTAAATTCAGCTATACGAAATTCTCCAGAAATTTCGTGTCCGTTTTTCCCCTTCCCTTGAATTGTATAATAGCCTAATTTTTGATTGCTCTTAATTGGCACTTCCAGAGAAAACGTCCCAAACTCATTCGTTGTTTGCGTACCTAAATCTGTCTTTTGTCCATCCGGATTTATCAGAGCTAATTGGTAAACAGCATTTTTATCCTGTTGAATCGTGCCATTTTGCAAATAATCAGCAAAGCCGGTAAAATAAGCTTTTTCGCTCGGTTGATACAGCTGTCTATCAGAGAAAATTATTCCCCGTGATTCAGGTTTATCATTTTGCCAACGTGCATCAATATCATAACCATAAGCACCACTATATTCATCAATGCGTGTAAATGCCCAATCTTGATTTTCACGAGCAATCACTAATAGTTCTGGTGATTTTTTTAAGCTTTTACTTTGAGCATAACATGACTGCAAATCTGAACGATTCAGCTTTAAGTTTCCATTCTCATCAGTTTTACTTGATGCACAAGGTATCGGTTGGGGACGAGATTTGGCATTCAATTTTGATTCATAAATTTCCACAGCAGCACCTTTTACACGTGAACCATCAGCAAGATGATGAACCCGAATCAAACTCGATTCAGGAAACCACTGGGAAAATACACCCAAATTCGTCAATTGAACTAACCCATAACTCGTAGGTTCTCTCCAAAGTTGTTTATTATCCTCTTTATATTGATTAGTGCGTCCCTGTACTCCATAAGCTAGCATTCCTGTGGAAGTACCCAGCTTTTCTCGTAAAGGAATACTCACATCAACTGATTGATTCTTCTTTGCAGCTATTTTAAAGCTTTGCCATTCCGATGATTTAGGTAATAAATCATTCCCACTATTGAAATAAACTAAATCTGTTGGTTGAACTACCTTATAAGCAGCTTTGTATTTTGATTCTGGTAAATTGACTGTATTTATATTTAGTTGTAAATTCTTACCCGCAGGAAAAATATTTAAGCCATCAGGAACCCAAATATCCCCCGCTAAATCTCCTGTATGATAATTGACGGTAACTGGTTTACCTAAAGTCTGCCCAAATTTATCTTTAAGATTTGCACCAATCGTAATTTTATAATGAGTAGCAGGTTTTAAAGCATAAGGATTGATGCTGACAAGTTTATCTTGCTCGTTGACTTGGATAAGTCGAGAAATATCTTGGGGTGCAGGATTAATTTTAATATTTTCAATAGCCGAATCTGGCACTAAGACGTTATTAAATTCTAACTGTGGACTACCTTGAATAAATCTCCCATATGTTCCACCTGCATCAGGTTGCCCATAAGATTTAATTCCTTGAAATGTCAATGGAGAATAAGTTGTTAACTTACTGACAAACTCCTTCTCACTGAAGAGATTACCATCAACCGGACGCAAACCGGGAGAAAATTGCAAGCGATAACGAGTTGCTTTCTCAAGATTTTGCTGCGGAATCAGGTTATAAATCCAATTCCGTGCTGAAGGGTCAAATTTTTCCAGCGGTTCTTCATTCTCTTGCAGTTTTTCTTCCTTCGCTAAATCAACCTTGAAACGTATACCCTCCTTTTTCCCTTCACTCAGAAGTTGCAAATGCTTTTTCACTGAAGCTAAATTCAATTCGACATTTGAGGTAAATTGCAACTTCTCTTTTAAATCAATCGATTCCGCTTCAGTTTTTTCTATAGGGTTCACACCTGTTAAATTACTTAAATTGATGAGTTCCGTGTTGAAAGTCCAAGCTAAATCTTGATCCAGACGATGTTTTTTTAAATCTCCCAAACCAGCTTTGAGAGTAACTTGAAACCGCGTTGCTTTTGGAAGTGCTTTCTCAGCTTGAAATCCAACCATCCGTGGTGTCAAAAATCGAAAATGACCGGGTAAACTTGGTGTCAGTTCAAACTTTTGCAACAAACTTTCTTGTTCTGGATTATCAAGACTTTCAAGAGGAATTAAAGCTTCTTTAAAGCGGATACGAATTTGCTGAAGAGGTTTAGCATCTCCGATGGGACTAATTTGTGAAATCCAATCTGGTAAATTTGGAGGAGTTAGTGCCGAAACTTCTGGAAGTTGTTCCTTCCCTGGAACAATACCAATTAAATTACACCCTGTTATTCCTAGTACAAATACCAAGATAAGCAGAGACTGCATTATTCTTATGAGCATGTAAAAAAATAATGTGGCAATAGTATAACTGTTATAGCAATCCTAAATAAGAGCGTCAAAATTTCTCTCTTTTCCTTCCTCTGCGTTCTCTGCGTTCTCTGCGGTTCGTTAACTCATATCATGTCCGGGAGCTTACCCATAATACCGAATAATGTAGAGACGTTACATGTAACGTCTCTACAAATATTTTATTAGGGTCATGATATTAAGTCTTTTTCATAAATCAAATAGGACTGCTATAGTAATTGTGACAAAAATATAGGAATCCTATTTAGACAACCAATTGAGTTTGATTGTTTCCGAAAAACATTACAAATCTTAATATAGATGAATAAGTTTGTAGTCAGGGCTTCAGCCCTGAAATCGATTATAATGAGGGCAAAAGCCCTCATTACGGTTATCGTAATCCTGCTATTATGCGTGACAGTACGCTTATTGCCATATTTGGCGCCAATTCGTAGCGCAGATATTGCCCAAGATAAACAAGCGATCGCCTTTACAGACCGCAATGGGCTATCATTGGGAACGCTACTCACACGCAATAGCGAACATACCGCAGTCGTACCCCTAAATCAAGTTTCCCCCCAATTTATCAACGCGATTTTAGCTGCGGAAGATGGTACGTTTTATCACCACGGCGCGCTAGATTTAAAGGCGATCGCTCGCGCTATCAAAGACGCAATTCACGCCAAACGAATACTTTCCGGTGCTTCCACCATCACCATGCAACTAGCCCGCATGTTGGATTCACTACCCCGCACTGTATCAGGTAAAACTCAGGAAATTTGGTTATCTTGGCGATTAACAGCCGGAATGAACAAAGATGATATCCTAAGTGCATACATCAATCGTTTGCCAATGGGAGGAAATATCTACGGTGTAGAAGCTGCATCTCGCATCTATTTTTCCATACCTGCAAGGGATTTAAATCTCGCACAAGGGAGTTTATTAGCTGCTATCCCCAATAATCCGACTTACTTTAATCCTTACGAACATTATCAACGGTTGAAACAGCGACAAAAATACGTCCTGAATCGGATGATACAGGATGGGTATATCACGAAGGCGATCGCACAACGAGCATACACCGAAAAAGTTATATTTGCCTCTCGTCAACCGGGAATCATTGCTGCCCCCCACTTTTTATTTTGGCTATCAAGTCAAATCCCGCCAACTTCGCTTAACAAATCTTCATCTCCCATCCGCACCACCATCAATCGTCCTTTACAGCAGTTTGTGGAAGCACAACTACAGCAAATACTTACCAACCTTGCTGGGAATAATGTTCATGACGCAGCTGCTTTAGTTATTGACAACCACACCGGTGAACTTTTGGCTTATGTCGGTTCCCCTGATTACTTTAACGAAGCCAAACTCGGACGTAATGATGGAGTTCAGGCGTTGCGTCAACCAGGTTCTACACTCAAGCCGTTTTTATATGAGTTAGCTTTAGAAAAATCTGTAATTCGTCCCAACTCTATTTTAGCTGATGTGCCGGCAAACTACGCGATTCCGGGGGCGAAACTTTACAGTCCTACAGATTATACGCGAAGCTTTACAGGACCCGTGCGGGTGCGGGTGGCTTTGGCGAATTCGCTGAATGTACCAGCAGTCAGGGTGTTAGAAAAGGTTGGTGTGCAGACTTTTTTGGATCGTCTGCGTGAGTTGGGGTTTGCACACTTAACTCACCGGGCAGAATATTATGGTTTGGGGTTGACTTTGGGTAGTGGGGAAGTGAGTTTATGGGAATTAGCTAAAGCTTATTTAATTATAGCACGACAAGGACAAGCCACGCCAATTATAGCCACACTCCCCCCCTCCACCCCCCCCCCCCACCTCTCCCCTATACACCTCCCC
>NZ_JAOWRF010000241.1 GCF_025753815.1 Plectonema radiosum NIES-515
AGCTAGAAAAGTAGCGATAAAGCTGGGATTAAATCTTGGTGGAATCAGTAGAGGCGCTTTGATATCGCCGTTAAGATCGTTAATCTGGTCTTAAGAATCCCCGTGCGTTCACGCCGGGGAGTGTCAATTATTACTTATTATTTCGGACATCTATACAAAAATCTGAAAACCCTCTTTCTTGCTGGAATTCGTGCCCCAAGCATTGCTGCGGACAACCATGATATAGCGATTCCCACATTCATTTTTGTACAGAATATTGAATTAACCGCTTTGGAAGATAGGCAAACGTCGATGAACGCAGATAAATTTTTCCCTCACCAGACTAGGAAACGCTATAAGTCTTTATCCTACATGATATAACTCGTAGTCGGCACTATTGTGCGATCAGCCGCAAAGAGTCTACAGCGCTGAACAAAATCCCTAGTTTACAGTCAAAACTCATAACACGTATTCAGAATAAAAGCGCTGAAGCACTTACCAAGAACATGGGTAAAAGCCCCGTCCTTCGCTTGACGGCTTTAATTGATTCTGTATATATTTTTTTAGTACCTCCAAGGGTGCGCCGCCCACTGAAGAGGCAAAATAAGAAGGACTCCATAAAGCGTCTTTTCCTAGCGGTTTCTTAAATCCCTCTTGTCCATACCGACGACTCGAAACCCCTTTGAGCGCGTTCACTATCTGAGAGATAGACAATTTAGGAGGATATTCAATTAATACGTGTACGTGGTCTACCTCCCCGTTAAATTCCTGTACTTTGAAATTCATCTTTTCAGATACTTCGCTAAATGACTTTTCAATTCCCTGCAAGACTCACGTTGGTGAGTATAGGCTTTCGATATTTAGTAACGCAGACCAAGTGAAGTTTTAAGTCTGTAACACTGTGTCTTTCCCGACGAAGATCGCTTGACATTTTCTACAGACCAAGTTATGTTATAGGTACAGACCAACTATAACACAAAGCCGTGAAAGCAAGATATCAATACCAATTCTATCCAACAGACCAACAACGAACGAGCCTAGCTCAGTTGTTTGGGTGTGTGCGGGTAGTTTGGAATGATGCTTTGGCTTTGTGCAAACAGTCCGAGAAACTTCCTAGCAATGGGGATTTGCAAAAATTAATATTAACCCAAGGTAAAAAGACTCTTGCGCGTTCTTGGCTTAGTAGCGTAGCTAGCATTGCTTTGCAGCAATCAGTCGCGGATTTAGGAATTGCTTATAAGAACTTTTTTGATTCCCTAAAAGGCAAAAGAAAAGGCAAGAAACTAGGTAGCCCTAGATTTAAAAAGAAAACGAATCAACAGTCTGCGCGTCTTACTCGTGGCGGTTTCTCTATTAGTAAAGAGACGGTGTACCTAGCCAAGATTGGAAATGTTAATCCAATTTGGTCTAGGCAATTACAAGAGTGAACCTAGCTCAGTTACTCTTATTAAAGATTGTGAAGACCGCTATTTTTTAAGTTTTGTGGTTGATATTGAGCCTGTCAGCCTTGATACTAAAAGCCAAAGTATCGGGATTGATTTAGGTATAAAGACTTTTGCGGTAATGAGTAATGGTGAAAAAGCTGAAAGTCCTAGCTATAAAAAGCTTGACAGGAAAGTTCGCAAACTACAAAAGAAATTAGCACGACAACATAAAGATTCAAAGCGTCGGGACAAAACTCGGATTCAAATCGCAAAACGTCATAACCAAATCGCAGACACCCGCAGAGACTTTCTGCACAAATTATCAACTAAGATGACGCGTGAAAACCAAGCTATTGTTTTAGAAGATTTGAATGTGTCTGGTATGGTTAAAAACCGCAAACTTTCAAGAGTGATTAGTTTGCTGTCTTTGCGTGAGTTTCGGACACTTTGCAAGGCTAAGTCTGCAAAATATGATAGAACTTTCATTTGTCTTAGTCGATGGGAACCAACTAGTCAAGTCTGTTCTGAATGCGGTTTTAAGTGGGGCAAACTTGATTTAAAAGTGCGCCAGATTAAGTGCTTAAATTGCGGGACTGAACATGATCGCGATGGAAATGCTGCCAAGAATATAGAAAAAGTCGGGATAGGGCATTGCCACGACTCTAAATGCACGTCGAGACGGAGTAAACCTACTTCGGTAGTATCTGTCAATGAAGCGTGAAGAATCCCCGTGCGTTCACGCCGGGGAGTATGTCAATACCTAATTAAATCTTAATTTTCAACAACGGATTAAACAAGCGGGAAAATTCACCATTTTCAAATGTTTCATCCCAATTTGGAGGTAAACGATGAGGATTAGGATTTTCCCGTGTGGGTATTCGCATGAAGATGTAATCACACTTCACATTATCTAACTTCGTTTGCGAAGTAATTAACCAATCTTCGATGTAAGCACCTGTAAGAGTCGCACCTCTCAAATCGGTTTTGTTTAATTGCGTTTGTCCGAGGTTAGCTCTAGAAAAATCTGCATCTTGGAAGTTAGATGCACTAAGATTCGCTCCGATTAAGCTAGCATCCTTGATATTTGCGGCACGCAAATTTATATTTTGCAAGTTCCAGCCATTCAAGTTTTTATTTTGTAAGTCTTTCGTAACCAACAATTCTCGTAATTGCAGATCGTCAAGATAAGTTGTCCCCACACCGGCAAGATCCAAGTTTTTCGCTTGATACCAGCAGGTGCGTGTCAAAATAGCCGTGATGAAGCTGGTGTTTTTTAGTGTGGCTTGGGTAAAGTCCGCATCTGTCAAATCGCAGCTTTGAAAATTAGTTCCATATTTTGTCACTAAAGCGATCGCTAAATTCCGAGTTAAGCTTTGCTTTTCATCTCCAAATAAAGCATGACAGCTGGCATAAGCGCTCAGTAATATTACTGCGACTGACACCAGTAATGCTATACCACCAGCAATCAAATTGACCATTGCGGCTCCCACAGCTATAGCTCCTGCTATTGCCCCCGCTACTGACACTGTTACTGTCACTGCAAGCAATCCAGCGATAATTCCGGCAAATGCGGCAGATCCAGCTATAACTACTGCCCCTGTCGCCACAATTACTACTGATATCGAGGCAGTAACAATTACTGCTACGATAGAAGCTAATTCCATTACGCTTGTAACTGCTACTCCAGCCCAAGCTACTGCTACTATACCAGCCCAAGCGATCGCCGCCAAACCTGCCCATGTGATTGCCACGATCAAAAACGCGCAGGCTGCTGACAATCCCCGGCGGATAATAGTAATAAAAAACACTAACAAGACGATCAAGCTAACTACCACAACGTAAATATTTTCGCGGTGATTGTTAACCAGAAGAAATCCTAGCAGGGAACCGCCAACGGCTGATAGCAGTCCAGATATTGCCGATAGTAGTAATGCAAATATTACCAAAGCGATCGCCCAACGGCGTTGTAAACCTGCTTTCGCATTGCGAAAATTTGCACTCTTGAGAATGGCACCAGTAAAATCTGCACCACAAATATCAGAATCAGAGAAATCTACGCCTGTTAAGTCTTGCCCTTTAAAGGATTTGCCTCTGAGCTTCCCACGGCGATAATTTTGAGCCATGTTCAATTTCAACAGAGTGGGACACTTTTTGCTACAGGTTGTAGGATATCAGTTTTTGGTAGGTTTATTTCTGTAATGTATTTAAATTTTGAAATCTGACTTTATACCGCTTAGGAAAATCAATGGGTCAACGGCGTTCATTCAGCATATCCCCTGTAAAAGGAGGAGCATAAAGCGAAATCAGCCATTTGAGAAATAGCTTTAAGCAAGTCCTAGAGAATCTCCGTGTATAAGTGACCGCAGAGTGTCAAGAACAGTTCTACCTCAGCTGCTTTAGGTAGATTGCACAACCTGTTTGAAGAATGAATGCACCGTTACGGTAGATTGACTATGTTGGTGCAGTAGGTTTGTGAGACTGCGATCGCACTTCTCATGATGGAAGTGTTTAAGGTTGTGAGTGGAAGAAAATGTTGGGTTTCGTAGCGTCAACTAAATTTCTAAGATCAGCGATCGCTTGGGGCGGCTTTGTAAACCTGCTTTTGCATGGCGAAAAAAAGACGCGAGTTGACAGGAAGTTGATTATGTGATTATGCGAGCGCTTTTGCTATATACTTTTATAATGGGAATATTTTTACTTTTTTTCAACCCTTTATATTTTAGATTATTTAGTTTAATAAACTTTCAGATTTATACACCTACAAAACAATATCACCAATTTTCCTGAATGGCAAGGGACACCACCTTTAAAAACCAAAATTAGCCAAATTTTGGTAAAAATGAATTTTATTGCTTACATTCTCATTAATAATGAGAATGTAATCAAGATTATTAGATAACCAAGTCAACAATATTGACAAAGGTGCATATTTATTGACAGTCAAGTCAAAACACTTAACTTTTTGAGAGAAAGTAAAAGAGGTTAGAATATTAATTTTTGTAAATATATAGCGGTAATTAGTAAGACTAAACTAATTTAGAGCGACATTGTAACGCTTGCTTAAGTAAAGCTTGATATTCATCATCCACAACGCGATAAGCACCAAACCTTTGCAAATGAGGATTCATCATTTGGGCATCAAACAGCACAAATTTTCTTTCTCGCAATCTTTCTACCAACTTCACCATTGCCACCTTAGAACCTTCAGGAATCCGGTAGAACATCGACTCACCAATAAAAGCCCCACCAATAACAATTCCTAAAATTCCTCCAGCAAGTTCATCACCTAGCCAAGTTTCAAAAGTATATGCCCAACCAGCTTGGTAAAGTTCCCAATAAATATCTTGTAACTCAGGTGAAATCCAAGTTGTATCGCGATTAGCGCACCCAAATACCACAGTCTTGAAATCACGGTTAATCGCCACAGAAAAACGCTCTTGATTGATAACACGTCGTAAAGACTTAGGGTAGCGGAATCGCTTATCCAAAGGAATTAAAGTGCGATCGCGACTGCTGTACCACTCCAAGCCATTGCTGTCATCAGCCATGAGAAAATAGCCTTGAGCATAGCCTTGAATAATCGCAGCGACATCATACATACGTTAAGCGCAAAATAAAAAAAGCCATCCTCCCTTGTATCACTCTGCGTTTGACAACTCCTCGGGCTAAAGCCGCGAGGATTCTTCCTTCATCCAACATTGCCTCTAAAAGCAGTGCCTTTAGATGGTCTTACACGTTGTCCAGAAGCGGTAGCGAGATGCCCTCCCGCCAAAATTCGTAAACCTTCATCTCTGATATTTATAGCGGCGTTAACATCCCTATCGTGTAACGTTTGACATCTAGGACACTGCCAGCTACGAATATCCAAGCTTATATTATCTACTTGATGTAGGCAGTTACTACAGGTCTTTGAACTAGGGAAGAACCTATCTACCTCAATGTAGGTTTTTCCCTTCCATTCTGCCTTATACTTCAACATGGTGCAAAATTGACCCCACCCAGCATCACTAATTGATTTTGCTAGTTTGTGAGCCACTGCGTTGCGGGGGTTCCCCCCGTTGTAGCAAGTGGCGAACCCGTGAGGGTGGTTTCTGACCATATTCTTAACTGCCAAGTTTTCTACAACTATGACTTGGTTTTCGTCAACTAACTTACGACTTAGTTTGTGTAGAAAATCTTCACGACATCGAGTAATTTTAGTGTGGACAATAGCCACTTTAATACGGGCTTTATTACGGTTGTTAGACCCTTTCTGCTTACGGCTAAGTAGTTTTTGCGAATTCGCTAATCTTGTTTCATATTTGCGATAATATTTGGGATTACCATGTTTAGTGCCATCAGACGTAATAGCGTAATGGGTTATCCCCATATCTACCCCAACGGCTTTTCCTTCTGAAGATGAAACAGGAATATCCTTACCATCATCATAGAGACAGGCAGCATAGTATTCACCAGATGAAGTAAGTGATACCGTAACAGATTTAAGTTTACCGACAGGTTTACGAGACAGTTTACAATAAACCTTACCTAATTTAGGAAGAGTTAAGTAACCGCCATCTAGTTTTATTCCCTGGGGAAAGCGAATAGATTGTTTTTGTCCCTTTTTCTTAAAGTTTGGATATAAGCCACGCTTTTCAAAGAAATTCAAAAAAGCACTGGAAAGGAAGAGTGCAACTTGCTGCAAACACTGTGATGGTGGTTCTGTTAGCCACTCATGCTCTTTCTTTAAAGAAGGCAGCAAGTTGATGATTTCATTGCGACTTAATCCCTTACCCGTTGTCTTGTAAGTTTCGCTCGTTAAGTTAAGAGCATAGTTGTAAAACCAACGCGCACACCCCATAGACTTGGCAAGCAATATTGATTGCTCACTAGTCGGATAGATTCTGTACTTGTATGCTTTTAACACTGTGCTTACCAAACTACCATTACTATGGTAAGCTAAAACATTAAAAAAGTAAAGTCGTCCTTCTAGGACGGGGTTTTAAACCCAATTTTTCGATAAGATAAAAAAATGACTGAACCTATTGGATCAATCACCCTGCCACCGTCAAAAAATCCCCAGCAAGAGGGAGAATGGTTGCGACAAAGCCTTTTGCGGTGGCTAGATACAGAGTTTATCCCCGAAGCCGTCAATCAAATTATCGCCCAACGTGCGGCACAAATTTTTGTCCGCCAACGCATGGAAGGAGAAAATGACCTGGGTTCTCTGGTAATTGCTATTGTCACAGAGATGCAGGCATTTGATTTTTCCAAAAGTTTCTATGGAGAGTTTGCGATCGCCAACGCCGTCAGCGATCTACTCTTAGAAAGTCTCGGAATTGATAAGTGTTGTGGGGAATAAAAGTTAGGAGGAGCGGAGGAGCGGAGGAGCGGAGGAGCGGAGTTAGCTTTGTTTTCAACTCATCACTCATAACTCACCACTCATCACTTTCTTGTTCTACCAACTAGACTTAACCACACCAGGCAAAAGACCTTCGTGTGCCCATTCGCGCAACACGTTGCGAGATAGCCCGAAATCGCGGTAATAACCTCTAGAACGACCAGTCACCCAACAACGGTTGTGCTGACGAGTAGGAGCGCTATTGCGGGGTAGCTGTTGAATTTTCCGGTGAACTTCCAGCCTATCAAGGGGAGATTCGGTACTGCGGAACTCGTCGAGCAACGCTTCCCGCTTGGACGCATATTTTTCGGCTATTTTGACGCGCTTTTTCTCGCGCTCAATCATGCTCTTTTTTGCCATATACTTTTTACTTATTTAAAGACAGCATTTTTCATTCTATCGGATGGTATCCACAAATGGGCTTTTTGAAGAGGGGAAAAGGAATAAAAAGCTTTTTCCCTTCCCCATTAACCATTCTCCCTTCCCCATTCCCCTTTCACCTTCCCCCTTCCTCACCAGCAGAGGGGCATAATTCAGCCAATTGACATGCAATACAGGCGGGCGATCGCGCTTTACAAATGGCTCGACCATGATAAATTAATCTAATTGACCAATTTTCCCAATCTGCTTGTGGTAATAAATCTATCAAATCTAGCTCAATGCGGATCGGATCTGTATGTTTAGTTAAGCCCAAACGTTGGCTGAGTCGCTTGACATGAGTATCTACCGTCACTCCAGCATTAATGCCATAGGCATGAGCTAGCACCACATTAGCCGTTTTCCGTGCCACACCCGGAAGTTGTAAAAGCTGTTCCATCTGGTTTGGCACTTGCGAGTTAAACTCGTTGAGAATCATCCGACAAGCAGCTTGGATATTCTTCGCCTTATTGCGATAAAACCCAGTTGAATGCACCAAGTTTTCTAACTCTGTTAAATCGGCGATCGCCAAACTAGCTGCATCCGGAAATCTACCAAATAAAGCTGGTGTGACTTTATTCACTCGCTCATCTGTACACTGAGCAGAGAGAATTGTTGCAACTAGCAACTGTACAGGCGTTGAGTAGTTCAAAGAGCAAGTCGCATCAGGATATAAAAGCTTCAGGCGCAAAAGAATTTCTCGTGCCCGTTGCTTTTTAGATAACATGAGGCGAGTAGTGCTTACTGGAATAATTTTTGTACCCACTCCAACTGCGTAGTTTCTTTAACGATCAGAAAAAGTCCTAAACCTAAAAGTAGCACCAAACCAGTTTGCATCACACCGTCTTGAATGCGAGAGGGCAGAGGTTTACCGCGTACACCTTCAATCAGCAGGAAAGCCAGTTGTCCGCCATCCAAAGCCGGAAGAGGCAAAATATTGATAACAGCCAGGTTAATGCTGATAATTGCCGCAAATGAAAGCAAATTTGCACTGTCATCGGCAGCCAACTTAGCACCGACTTTGACAATATTAATTGGTCCCGAAACTTGTCCGGCAGTTTGTTGAAAGTTCGTGATTAACTGTCCAAAACCACTCAGGGTACCCACAACTAATTGTTGAAATCTGTTAGCCGCAATGCTAAAAATTTCTAGTGGATTGCTGGGACGACGATAAACGGGTGTACCATTAGCACCAAGTTGAATACCAATCAAACCTTTGCCGTCAGTTCCTTTTTCTGGCGTTAGTTTTAGGGTACGTTGTTGATTTTCGTGCTGAACAGTCAGTTCAATAGGCTGATTTGGATGATTTTGAATTTCTTTTCTCAGCAAAATGCTGGAATTTTCCGAAGCTGGCAGTTCTTGACCACCCACAGCAAGAATAATGTCTCTTTCCCTAATTCCCGCTTGGTAAGCGATGGACTGTTCATTAACAGGCTGGACAATTACACCAGGCTGGTAATTGATTTTTTCAGGAATACCAACGATACCCAATTGAAGAACTAGTACTAAGTAAGCAAATATTAAATTTGCGATCACTCCAGCACTGATAACGATCGCCCGATCTAAAATTGGACGGTTACGCAGCAGATTCGGGTCATTCGGCGGAATATCACTATCCGGGTCATCGTCAGGAAAACCAACAAAGCCACCCAAAGGAAAAGCGCGGAGAGCATATTCGGTTTGTGAACCTTGGTACTTGAAAATAGTCGGACCAAAACCTAAAGAAAAACGGTTGGCGTAAATACCTTGAGACCGTGCTGCGATAAAATGTCCCAGCTCGTGTACCAAGATCAGAACAGCCAAGACTGCGATCGCTGCTAAAACTGGCATAGAGAAAATTATTGAACCTATTCAGCTACTTATACCTTTATTTTAAAATCTGTCAAACTTTAGCACTTCTCAAACATGGGCATATTTTCCCGCTTTGGGCATTGGGCACGCTCGCATTGGGCAATGGGAATTAAAAAAGCGGCTGTAAGTGATGCGCGAATAAATATAATTCTTTCCATGCCCCATGCCCATTGCCCAAACTTTACAACACCTCTCTCCCCAAAAACGGTTGCAGCACGAGGGGTATACGCACCGTCCCATCTGGTTGTTGATAATTCTCCAAAATAGCTGCCATTGTTCGTCCCACAGCCAAACCAGAGCCGTTTAAGGTATGTACGAACTGAGTTCCCTTCTTACCAGCCTCTTTGAAGCGAATATCGCCCCGTCGTGCCTGGAAGTCGATAAAATTGGAACAGCTAGAAATTTCTCGATACTTACCTGAGGAAGGCAGCCAAACTTCTAAATCATAAGTTTTGCAAGAAGAAAATCCCAAATCCCCAGTGCATAACTCTAAAACTCGGTAAGGTAACTGCAAAGCTTGTAAAATCGCTTCTGCATTTGTCACCAATTTTTCCAGTTCCTCAAAAGAAGTGCCCGGTTCAACAAATTTCACCAATTCAATTTTATTAAATTGATGCAGGCGAATCAATCCGCGCATATCTCGTCCATAACTACCAGCCTCTCGGCGAAAACACGGAGTATAAGCACAATGGTAGATAGGCAAATCAGCCGAATTGAGAATTTCACCTCGATAAAGATTAGTTACAGGAACTTCTGCAGTAGGTATTAACCACAAATCATCATCAGCACATTTAAAGCTTTCTTCCGCGAACTTAGGTAACTGACCCGTAGCCGTCATCGACTCAGTATTAACTAAAATTGGCGGACTAATTTCTATATAACCAGCTTGAGTCTGGCGATCGAGCATAAACTGAATTAATGCCCTTTCCAATGCTGCACCAGCCCCTATCAGCGTCACAAAGCGACTTTGAGCCACTTTGACCGCTCGTTCTACATTCAGAATACCTAACTTTTCGCCAATTTCCCAATGCGGGAGAATATTCGAGTTTTTAGGAATATAATCATCACCCCAACGGCGTACTTCTACATTTTCTTCCTCACTCTGACCAATGGGTGTAGAGTCACTTGGTAAGTTAGGAAGCGCAAGTACAAGTTCTTCAATTTTCGCTTTGAGTTCTTTTTCCTGCGGTTCCAGTAGACTCAATTGCTCTTTAATAGATTTGCCCTCTTCCCGCAAAGCCAGAATTTCTGCTCCTTTGGGGTCAGAACCAGCTTTGATTTTGATGGGAATTAAACCTGCAATTTCATTACTACGTGCTTGGAGTTGATTTCGCTTTCCCTCCAATTCCCGTTGTTGCCGATCCAACTCGAAAATAGGCTGAATGTCATACTTATTAGCGCGACTATTCAACCGTTCATGAACTAATTGGGGATTTTCCCGTATTTGCTTAATATCCAGCACAGATTTTCTTAATCTCTAGCCTATAATCTTCCAGTCCAACACATCAGCATTATACTGATTTTGGCTTGCTATGTAACGAAAAACAAGGGGATAAGGGGAGTGGGGGAGTGGGGTAGTGGGGGAGTGGGGGAGTGGGTGAGTGGGAGACAAGTAGACAAGGAGACAAGG
>NZ_JAOWRF010000092.1 GCF_025753815.1 Plectonema radiosum NIES-515
CACTCCCCTCTATAAAGACCGACACGGGGCACTACTTGCGGTGATGGGGGATTAAAAGAAGTTGAAAGGCAAGTATCGGTAATATACTTGAAAGCATTGACAATATTTTCTACGCCACCTTCGCGGAAGTATTGCCATACTTGGTTTACAGCATTTATAGGAAAAGTTGAGAAAGTGATTAAATCGGCATCGAAAGCATCGTCTCCTGGCATTACAATGAGGGTTGTGCCATTACGCTCGACAATTTCCTGCACTACCTCCAAACCGTAAGACCAGTAGGAGCGTCCTCCTAACAGTCGTAAAATTATTACTTGGGCAAATTCCAAAACTTGCTCGGCGTATGTGTCAATATTTATTTGATTCTGTAACTGCAATAAATTGGTGACTCTTAATGCCGGAAATGTCGATGGGAATTTGGAGAATGCAGCATCTATTGTCTGAATATCAGTATCAGCAGCCGTAATAAACACCAAAGGGGCTGGAGTCTGTTCAAAAAAAACTACGCCTTCTGAGTTGTGAAATCCTACAGATGTGGCATTTATTCGATGCATAATCTTCTATTACCGTTTTAAACTGTTGGTTAGGAAACAAAAAAACTTTTTCGCATAGCATCCAGCCCTTCTCACTCTAATGTTTGAAAATGCTTAGTTCTCCTGATTTGAGCTTTTCCCGAATTTTGCCAAAAGATGTATTTAATCAGCTTGGGGAATTGTTGCTTTCTATGGCTCAAGCAGTGGGAAGTGCAGCTTTGGTTCTGACAGAGGCTGTGCTGGCACGGATTATGAGCAAGAGTGAGTGGCAAAAGCAAAAGTTTACTTTGGTGGTTTCAGAGCAGTTTAGCGCTCTCTTGGTGGGAAACCAAGAAGAAAACTTAGGAATGTGCGTTGCGGGAAGTTTTCCTGATTTAGAGAATGTGTCATTGCCCCAAGGGGAAAATGGGATCGAGAGAGAATTTATCCCACTGACTGAGGATGCGACATTATACGCTAGTTTGACGTTTAATTCACAAGCGATCGCCTCCTTTATTTCGCAACTGAAAGATTTGTTTGTTGATGATTCTCACACTTACCAACACCTCGAACGCTATCAGCTTATTCCCAGTCTTAATGATGCCACGCTTCAAGGCAAATTCACGCTGTTGTTATTAGAATATCTTTTACCACTGCCAAATCAATCCTTTACATCAGATCGCAACTTTAATCATGTTTATACCTGTCAGTCAGTAGAAGATGCTCTGAAAAAGCAGATTTGTCAAGAACGATTATTAAATCAGGTGACAAATCAGATTCGCAAAAGCCAGGATTTGCAGGTAATTATGGCAACAGCGATCGCACAAGTTCGGGAATTTTTGCAATTAGATAGATTGGTCATCTACAAAATTGAGGAATCAAGAGTTAACACTCAAGAGTCAACACTTGCTTTGTCATCGCAATCACTGCATAATTGGCAGCAATATACAGGTTGTATTGTCTACGAAGCCCGCGCAACAAATGCGATTCCGTCGGTGTTTAGTTCTCAGGAAAAAGATGGCTTTTTGCCGCCATTTCCATGTTGGGAAAAATATCGCCAAGGCTTTACTTTAGCTGTAGATGATGTCGAAAAAACTTATGTTTTGTCAGAGTGTTTACTAAACTTTTTCAGGAGAACTAAAGTTAGGGCAAAGTTAGCAGCACCGATTATTTATGAAGAAAAACTTTGGGGACTGTTAATTGCTAATCAGTGCCATGATTCACATCACTGGACTGAAAGTGAAATAAATTTGCTGAATTCGATCGCTGAACAATTAGCGATCGCTATTTATCAATCTGAGTTAATGCGATCGCTCACTGAAGAAAAACAAACTCTGGAACACCGAGTAATTGAGCGCACAATAGCACTACGCGAAGCTTTAATTGCCGCTGAAGCTGCTAGTCGTCTCAAAAGTGAATTTCTCGCGACTATCAGCCATGAATTGCTCACTCCTTTGACTTATGTAATCGGTATGTCTTCGACTCTGTTACGCTGGCCCATAGGAGAGTTAAGTCAGCGGCAACGAGACTATCTACAAACAATCCACGACAGTGGAGAACATTTATTAGAAATGATAAATGATATCCTCGATTTATCGCAAATAGAAGCGGGGAAAGCAGTTTTAAATATTTCGGAATTTTCTTTAACGAATATAGCTCAAAGAACCGTAGAATCGTTACAAGAAAAAGCCATCAGCGAGCAGATACAATTTAAACTAGATTTACAAATCGATCCTCAACGCGATCGCTTTAACGCCGATGTATCGCGATTAGAACAAATTCTCTGGAATTTGTCAAGTAATGCCATCAAATTCACCCCAGAAGGTGGCAATGTAACTTTACGTCTTTGGGTAGAAGACGACAACGCCATCTTTCAACTAGAAGATACAGGAATTGGCATTACGGAAGAGCAATTGCCATTACTATTTGAAAAATTTCAACAATTAGATACACCACTACGGCGTCGCTATGAAGGCACCGGCGTCGGTTTGGCATTAACCAAACAACTCATAGAACTCCATCGCGGTCGAATTGAAGTAGAATCAACCGTAAACATTGGCTCAATTTTTACCGTCTACATACCACAACAACCTATCAGTGTTAGAAGTTAGAAGTTAGAAGTTAGAAGTTAGAAGTTAGAAGTTAGAAGTTAGGAGTTAGGAGTTAGGAGTTAGGAGTTAGGAGTTAGAAGTTAGAAGTTAGAAGTTAGAAGTTAGGAGTTAGAAGTTAGAAGTTAGAAGTTAGAAGTTAGAAGTTAGGAGTTAGAAGTTAGAAGTTAGAAGTTAGAAGTTAGAAGTTAGAAGTTAGAAGTTAGAAGTTAGGAGTTAGGAGTTAGGAGTTATTACTCCCCCAAGTCGTCCCCCCTCCCTCCCCCAAGTCGTCCCCCCCTCTCCCCGTCCCCCCATCCCCCCTCCCCCTCCATGTCAATAGAAACCCTACGTCACAAACTAATTGTCTCTTGTCAAGCGCCTGTTGATTCGCCACTGCATGAACCAAGAGTAATTGCAGCGATCGCGCAAGCAGCTGTGAATAACGGTGCCGGTGGCGTAAGAATCGATACCCCAGCACACATCAGCGCGGTGCGCGATCGCCTGAAAGTGCCAATTATTGGGCTATGGAAGCAAGTTCTAGCTGGAACCGAAGTATACATTACGCCACAGTTTCATCATGCGTCTGCGGTAGCGAAAGCGGGAGCAGATATTATAGCAATTGATGCGACTAATAGAAATCGCCCTGGTGGTGAAACGGTAAGCTATATCATTGCTCAGATTCATCAGGAATTAGGCAAATTAGTAATGGCAGATGTAGATACAATCGAAGCGGCTATTTTAGCTACAAAAGCTGGTGCTGACATTGTAGGGACAACGCTTTTTGGATACACTGCTGCAACAAAGCATCTTGCTCCCCCCGGCTGGGAACTGCTGAAGCAGATGGTAGAATTAGACATTCCCGTGATTTGCGAAGGTGGCATTTCCTCACCTCAAATGGCACGTCAAGCAATAGAAGTAGGAGCATTCGCTGTTGTCGTTGGTACTGCGATTACCGGGATAGATTTGCAGGTTAAAGCCTATCAATCAGCACTGAGGGCAGACTACGGTGTCCAGTGACAATAAATTCGCTACCCTTTTTTGCGGCGATCGCAACACAGTATAATTAATACTCAACCAATGTGGTTTGACTTTGAAAAATTGCCGACAGCTCTATTATCTTATCGCGTTTCCTAGTCTGTTGAGGTACAAATTTATCTGCGTCCATCGGTGTTTATCTATCTTCCGAAACGGTTAATTCTTTCTTTCTTTCTGTACAAAAATGAATGTGGGAATCGCTATATCACCTGACCAAATTAATCAAGAAACTTTGCATCAGTCACCAAACAGGCATTTTCGGAGAACGAGGATTAGATCCAGAAAGCAGAAGGCACGATGAAGAGAGAAGTTTTTAATTATTTTCCCACTGTGGAAGCTACTTACAAGCTTTATATATAACTACAAATATAAAACTATGAACTTGAACGCAACAGAAACACCAAAATTAACTCATCGTTTTGAACAAGCTTTAGTTTACGCAAATAGATTGCACTGTAAACAAATAAGAAAGGTAAGTAACGTACCTTATATTAGTCACCTGTTAAGTGTAGCAGCCTTGGTATTAGAAAATGGTGGTGATGAAGATGAAGCGATCGCTGCATTATTACATGATGCGGTAGAAGACCAAGGGGGGACAGCAACCCGTGAAGTGATTTTAGATATGTTTGGTGTAAGAGTCATCGAAATAGTTGATGGTTGCACCGATGCAGATACTATACCAAAACCGCCTTGGCAAGAACGCAAACAGCAATATATTGAAAAATTGCGTCATGCTTCAGCTTCAGTTCGCAGAGTAGCGCTAGCAGATAAATTGCATAATGCGCGTAGTATTTTGAGTGATTTATCTAGAGAAGGGGAAGCAACTTGGGAAAAGTTTAAAGGTGGTAAGTCAGGGACATTATGGTATTACCGCACTCTATTGGAAGTCTTTTTAGAAAGTGATGCTGATTCTTGGTTGGTAAAGGAATTAAATCGGATTGTTAGTGAGTTTAACAAGAAAAAATAGCCTGTGACATGGCTGCATCTCCAGTAATTATCCCGTGTTTTTTGGGGAGCAAGATGCAATTAATATCCATACTTCGGTCATCATTTCATATTGTGGGGCTATGCGATCGCAGACGTGGATTTAGCACATCAAGCGGGTTTGGTGCAATTGAGTTCTTTTTGTGCCAGGGACAGGTAAGTTAAATTTAGGGCTTCATTAATGCGATACCGCAAATAGCCGTTGATGTAATTTTGACAATCGCATCACGCAGATTAATAATTTTTGGAGCTACCACTATATCAACTCTTACATCATTGACCCCGTACCAACATACTGCTTTCATAATATTTGTTATTTGGTAGTGAGCGGTTTACCGCTCATATCTTCGGTATTAAAGCGGGTTTACAGCACATTGCAAGTAACTCAAGTAGAATGCTGAAGTCTAAAAGGCGGTACTAAGGTTGTTCTTGAATATAGCCCCCCAGGTGGAGCTTAAACCCATCAGCACCTTCACCCTTACTCAACTCATCCCCCTCTCCCCGTAAAAATAACCAGCCATACCCAAAGACCCTATATAACCTCTTCCTTGGCTTCCTTGGGTACTTGGCGGTTCGTTTAATAAAAACCTACATCGACACAGCCGCACCCGTCGTCGGCTTCCCAGGCTTCACATCCAGCCCCATCCGCTGCTGATACAGTTGCACCAATCGCTGTTCAGAAACCAACAAATCGTTGTAAATATCCGTAAATAGCGCAGTAGCTACCGGGTCCGTATACATAGCACACAAATTACCAATATCACCGATACCAGTTTGCACATCACCCAGAGCCGATCGCAATTGAAATATATCATCACTTCCAGTCAAAGCCGTTTTCACCTTCGCGTATTGATTCGCGATATTAGCGGCTAAAGAAGGTTTTTCACCCAACCTGTCAAGATAACTTTCCAGCTTGAGGATGTGACGCTGCTTCGACGTAATTATCTCTTGAAACAACGCCTTAACTTCAGCATCTGACTCTTTCTCGAAATACTTCTCCAAAGCTTCCAACGAATAACGCTCACCAGCAAGAGCAGTATTTACACCCTTGACAATATCACCCTTAGTTGAACCACCCCAAGCATCAGCCAGCTTCCACCATTCCGCGCTTGTATCATTTTCGTCGGGTAATGCAGCATCCTTACCACCGTAACCCAAACGACTCAAAATAGCTGTGGTAAAGATTGCCAAATCTCCAGGTTGACGTGAGGTAATCAAATTACCGTCAACTACCAAAGGTTCATCAACATACTTTGCACCCGCATTGATCATGTCTTTGCGGATAGCGCTGAAACCAGTAGCTTGTTTACCTTGGAGCAAATCCCCTTCAATCAAAACTTGGGGTCCGTGACAAACTGCTGCGATTAATTTACCTTCTTGCATCGCTTGTTGAACAAAACGTACAGTGTTGGGATTGCGTCGCATGTGGTCGGGAGCCATACCACCGGGAATAATCACCGCATCATATTCGCAAGCGATCGCTTCGCTAGTAGTAGCATCAGCTTGCTGAGAAACTTTGCCTTGTTTGCCCTGATATTTCTCATTCATCCTTTGACCGAGGACAACAACCTCCATCCCCGCTTGTTTTAGCCCATTATAAGGAACTTGAAATTCTGCATCCTCCACCCCATTATCAATCAGGATAGCGACTTTTTTCTTACCAGAATTCTTAAAGTTTGCCATTGAATCACCTCTTAAATTACTTACGTAGTGAGCGCTTCAGCGCTCAAATCTTCTCAAATCTTCTCAAATCTTCACTGTGAAACCACAGTCGATCCCGCTGCAAATATCTCCGCATAATCTGGAGAAAAATTAGCTTGCAAATCTGCAAACTCACCCGGACTTACAGCACTTTGCAACACACTAAAAACGGCTCTAACATGCATCGCAGCCGCAGTGGGTTCTACATTTTCCTTCTCACTCACCATCTTGATAAACTCTGACATACCAAAATGCTGACCATTTTCACCTTCCCGACCGCGCAAAAATTCACCATTATCTTTTGGCAACTGCGAAGCCAAATCCTTACCTTCATCACCCACAATGCGTTCTCTAATAGTTTCTAACGTAGCACGAGTAGCACGTTCTGCCTCTTCGCGGGAATCTAATTGAGCAACGCTTTGGACATGTTTAATAAATTGGTCGTATTTCACTTTCTTCCTCCACTGCTAAAAAATAATGAATGCTTCTTTTTTAGGTGTTAATTATTCAAGATATATCGATGTCAATGATTACTTGCCGATCATTCAAAACATTTAGGAGCTAAAAATGAGTACTTCATTTCAAACTTGCTTGAGGATGAATTCACATTTTCAATGGTATGCACCAAATACTATCTTCTCTTCGCTCCAAAGGGATAGATTTTTTTCCGTCTCAAGTAATACATCTCTAGGGAGACAAGTCGGATAAGCGAAAGCGTTATTTTGGAGATGCAGAAATATTTATAATTATGGCGGATCAACAACAAGTAGATTTAGAAGCTCAAGTCAACCGTGTAGATCCAGATGAGGAACTTCTTCAATCCGAAGATAATTTATCAGAAGAAATTTCTGACTTACCACAGGAAATTACTGAATCCTATGGTACTGGTGTCAAAGAATCACCTACTTACAATCTCGGTAGACGAGAAATGAAAGAGGAGTTGGATGAGTATGCAACATACACCAGTCCAGAATTAACTGGAGGTGATGTTGATGCTGGTTGGCAACAAGCAGCTATGGATGGTGATGAAGCTGTTGGTGGTACTGCTTCCACTCCCGATCAAGATATTGTTGATGAAATTGGTGCCGCTGTTGGAATCGAAATGAATGATGCCGCGTTTTTGCGGACAAGCGAAATGTTAGAACAGCGTGACGACAGTCGCTGGGAGTTAGATCCCAAGTCTTCGGAAGATTATGGAGACAGGAGGGAGTAGGGAACAGGGGGACGGGGAATGGGTAATTGGTAATAGGGCATTAGACATCTGTTGGAAATTAATTATGCGTTAACCGAAACCCTTGTAGAGACGCGAAATTTCGCGTCTCTACATTCTTTTCCGGAGATGTCTATTGGTAATTGAGATGAGAAAATTACATTACCAATTACTCTTCTTTTCGATTTAGATACATCTGTCTTCAGTAGGGTTAAACGTCAGATGTACCTTTGATAGGGTTGCAGTAGCAATCATTTAATCGCAATCGGAGTTTGTTATGACATTTACCCAAACCAACGATCCAACAATTCGCGAACATGTCCAAGCTTGGCAAGCCTTAGACGTAGACGATCAGCTTGCTTTGTTTTGGTTCATTTACAAAGAAATGGGTAGCTCAATTACCCCAGCAGCACCCGCTGCAAGCACCGTTTCACCAGAAATTGCCGAAGGTTTGTTTAATCAAGTTAAAGAGTTATCCCACGAGGAACAACTACAACTTCAACGCGACTTGATTAATGGTGTGGATAAGCAATTAACTCGTCAATATGGCTCTTTGAGTGAAACCACCAAGCTATTATTTTGGTATCGGTTAGCTCAAGGCATGGATAACGCTACTATCATTCCTATGCCTGCTAGCTATAAGCTTTCTTCTGAACCCCAAGAACTGTTGAATAAAGTTAAGCAACTTGGTTTTGAACAGCAAATCACTCTCTTCCGTGATTACGTTGCTCCATTCGGTGCAGAACCCAAAGGTGGTGCAGAAATCTAAAGCTTTGAGATTTTTGATTGGTAGTTGCGATCGCGCTACCGAACAAGTTTTAGACAAGGTATAATTCCCCCCTAGTTTCGAGCGGGTTACACCGCTCGGACTTTCAGACAAAAACAGCGAGATTCATCATAATTTTTCCTGATAAATAATTTTGAAAAACGCAGTTTTGCCACTTTTAGTTAATTAATTTGAGGTGTTTATGACTTCTACAAATGTCGATTTTATCGAATTAGCTGTATCAAAGTTTCAAACTTTAAATGCAGACGATCGCCTAGCTGTCCTCGCATTGCTTTTTGGTCAAGTTTCTGAGGAAGTTCCTGCTAGCGCTCTTAATTCTATGCCGAGTGACGGTACAGCAGATTTGGTAGGAGAAATTCAAAAATTATCCCACCCAGAACAAATATCAGCTTTGCGTCAGTTCCAAAATCAAGAAGGCAGTGAAGCCGCAATTTCCACTAATAGTTATACCTCAATGGATGCTGAATGTAAATTGGCTTTTTGGTATCACTTAGCTCAAAATTTGGGCGGTTCACTTGTTGGAATACCACATGATTATATACCTTCAGAATCAGTAGCAGAAGTTTTGGATTTATTCCACATGAATAGTACTGAAGAAATCATGTCTTTTATGCAAAAGGTACTTGAAAAAGCTTAAGTTATCATATCCTCACTCCCAGTCTCTGACTGGGAATTACGGACATCGTAAACTGAAATGATTGTAAATTTATAGTTCAGGAGACGATTCAGGGTAAAGGCATCTTGTCAATAAGAGCGTCTCAATTTTTTAGCGACAATAAAGCCCTAAATATAATTAATCTACTCAAATATTACCAGGATAAAGTTACCATTCCCCTCTCACAATTAAGTTACTTATATTTTTGTGAAAAAGTATGATTTAGCTAATCGTAAATTACTGATAACGACAAAATAAACTGCGGATTTCCTCACGCACACTCATGAGGATTTTTCCTAGATAGTTTTCACCAGTTTTATTTGCACCACAGCCCCAGAAATAATCGTTAGGGGAGTTTTCTACAAGTAAATTATCGCCTGTAGTCAACAGAGTTTCTCTAATTTCGGCATGAGTGAGAAACTTTTTGAGTACAGCTTCTTTCATAACTTCAGTTTTCACCACATCCCAATCACAACGAACTTTGCGGGTGCTACACCGTCCCAAGGCAGCAGCTTGTTCTGGCGTTTGTGCCGCAGAAATTAAAGGTATAATCACTGCATCCACGCTGCCGACAAACTTTTGCGCTTGATAATAATGTTCCACCGTTGACCAGTAAGTACCCCGAATTTCGATTCCGTGGGGAGAAAAGTTAGAAAAACAGCCGTAAGGCTCCCAAACCTTGTAAAAGTAAATAGTCATTTGAAAATTTCTCTGATTATGTATCAAGGGTACTGGGGAATGGTGACTAGGGATTGGGGCAATGGGGGACTAAGGGTGGGGTTCCCCCACCCTTCCCAATGCCCAATGTCCAATCCCCTTCCTTAAATTAAAGAGCAGTACTTGCCTCTGGGCAGAGGAAATCTCTCTGAAGACAGTTCTATTCTGTAACCAAGTCTGTCTATAAGGTTTGATATTGTGGCTCATCGTGAGACAAGCAACCGACAATCACCTTTAATTACAGCCGGGATTGTCCTTGGTATTGGTCTGGGAGGATTTTTTGATGGCATCGTCCTACATCAGATTCTTCAGTGGCATCACATGCTCAGTAATGTTCGACCGCTGACAACAATCTCCAATATAGATTTAAACATGGTTTGGGATGGATTGTTTCACGCCTTAGACTGGGTGATGACTGTCGTCGGAATAGTATTGCTATGGCGTGCCGGAGGACGCGATGATGTTCGTTGGTCATCAAAAACCTTTTTCGCATCTTTGCTCATCGGTTTTGGATTGTTCAACCTGGTTGAAGGATTAATCGATCACCAAATTCTTGGTATCCATCATGTTAAACCAGGTCCGAATCAGTTAGCCTGGGATTTGGGATTTCTTGCCCTTGGTGCGCTCCTTGTTGCCATCGGCTCGATAATGATACAACAAAACAAGCAAGAGTCGAAAGTTAGGAGTTTGCAGTAGGAGTTAGGAGTTAGGAGTTAGGAGTTAGGAGTTAGGAGTTGGGAGTTAGGAGTTGGGAGTTAGGAGTTGGGAGTTAGGAGTTGGGAGTTGGGAGTTTGGAGTTGGGAGTTGGGAGTTGGGAGTTGGGAGTTGGGAGTTGGGAGTTGGGAGTTAGGAGTTAGGAGTTAGGAGTTGGGAGTTAGGAGTTTGGAGTTTGGAGTTGGGAGTTAGGAGTTGGGAGTTTGGAGTTAGAAGTTAGGAGTTTGGAGTTATTACTGCTCCCCCTCTCCCCC
>NZ_JAOWRF010000073.1 GCF_025753815.1 Plectonema radiosum NIES-515
CCTCCCCCCTCCCCTCTTGACAAAGTGCATACAATCGCTTAAGGTCATTCGCAAATACTATTTCCGGAACATTTTATGCTTTGGTTAAGACAAACACACTACCCTCATTACCTCTACCAATACGCAGGTCGTTATCTAGATAGGTGATATCCAGCCAGCCTTGTTGTTCACCGCTCTTAATCGGAAAATCAATTGCAGTGAATTTTTTACCAGCTTCAATTTGTTGGATAAAAGTTTGCGGATTAGTGTAGCCTATTAAGTTTTTCAAGCCGATGATAGACCGCTCAAATTTGACTTTGACCCGACGCTCGGAAACTGGTTCAAATTTAGCAGCCACGCTGACTAAACCTTCGAGTAATGGTAAGCCATAAAATTCGGCTATGTTGTAAACGCTGTTAGTTTCTACGCGAATACACTGATAAATTTGACCAACTTTAGACAAGGGTATGCGATCGAGGTTTAATAGCCCAATGCTTGTGGTGTATAGCAGTCGCCAATTACCATTGAGCAAATGAGCAGCTTCAACGGGACGAGGTGTAGGGTTTAAGTCTTCTAAGTTAGCGATCGCCGATAAGATAGCCTGTTTTTCTAATTCAGTTGCCAAAATTCCGCGATTTGTAGAAGCAATTGTATTAATTAAATCCGCCTTTGTGATCATGTGTCATTACCTCAAAAGATATCAGTATTAACTAGAGATTAATGTTCTATGTATAAACGCATAACATTAATTGAGAATCCGTAACTTGTTGCGATCGTTTACCGCTATTAAATAAAATTTTTTGACGGATTTTTCTATGAGAGAGTTGAATGATGAACTAAATTCGCCTATATCAAGTGATAGACTCTTAATGTCTATTAACTGTAGCCTTTTCGTGCTTTCGTCGATATGTTGAATTCTCCATTACGTGAAGAACCCCGCAACCAACGAGCCGCCGTAATTCCATTAAAGCAAGAGTCGTCGCTGTTGGACTGGTTGCAGTCAAGTAATCGTCTGATAGCGCGTGAAGTTCAAGAAGCCGATTTTTCATCTGGTGAAGATGATGTTGAAGCTTTGATGGGTGTAGAAGATGGCGGAATTGATTATGATATCGATGATGACGACGATATCCCCGTAGAAGACGATTAATTTGTATTGGTAGGGGGCTGAGTGGCATAGTCCCCGTAATTTAATAAATGTAAGTGTGGAGTGAAGGGAAATATCCGTGGACGCTAAATTATCTCCTGACCAAGGATTAAACATTTCTGGCATCGGTCTAGTCTCTTTATTGGGTGTAGGACTAAGTGTTGCAGCACTAAGTTTAGATTGGATGGGCAATCGGTTGCCTTGGCAGGGTATGTCGCTAACCCTGCCACTATTGTTATCTGCGCTATTGTCGGGTGGGGTCGGTTTTTGGGTGATCCCGTGGCTGCAAGCACTCAAAGCAGGGCAAATCATCCGCGAGGATGGTCCGCAAGCCCATTTGAAAAAGGCAGGCACCCCAACAATGGGTGGCATTTTCTTTGTGCCTGTAGCGGTGATTATTGCTTGTATATGGTCTAACTTTGCAACAGAAGTACTTGCAGTTTCCGCATTAACACTAAGTTACGGTTTAATTGGCTGGATTGACGATTGGCAAATTCTCCGCCGGAAGTCTAATAAAGGTATATCACCTCAGATGAAACTGGCTTTGCAAGTTGGTTTTGCAGCACTGTTTTGTCTGTGGCTAATGTTTAACCAATCTTCTAATATTACGAATATCGCTTTGCCTTTTGTTGGTCTTTCAATACCTTTAGGATTTCTATTCTGGCCTTTAGCTGGTTTTGTTTTAGTAGCAGAAAGTAACGCGACTAATTTAACTGATGGAATTGATGGGTTAGCAGCAGGAACAGTAGCGATCGCTATCTTCGCATTAGGTGTTCTCATCGCCCCCACCTCCCTTCCTTTGATGGTTTTCTGTGCTGCTGTCAGTGGCAGCTGCTTGGGCTTTTTAGCTCATAATCGCAACCCGGCTCGCGTTTTCATGGGAGATACTGGTTCCCTAGCGTTGGGAGGCGCTTTGGCAGCCGTAGGATTAATGACTAATAGCCTAGTAGCGCTATTTATTATTAGCGGTATTTTCTTCATCGAAACCCTTTCAGTAATGGCACAAGTTGGTTACTACAAAGCCACAAAAGGTCCTGATGGCAAAGGTAAGCGGCTTTTCAAAATGGCTCCCTTACACCATCACCTAGAACTTACTGGTTGGTCAGAACAACAAGTAGTTGCCGTTTTTTATATTATCGCAGCAATTTTGTCTGTAATCAGTTTGGCGTTGGCGTAGCCTCTCCTACAGAGAATCGCTCAATTTTGATCCGTTGAAAAAAATAATTCCATAAAATCCCCCAACCCCCCTCTATCTAAAGGGGGTTGTTTTTTCGTAGTGAGCGGTTCACCGCTCATATCTTCGGTAGCAAGGAATAGAGTCCGCATCAAAAAGCACTGGCAGATTTCTCATCCATTCCAGTGCAAAACAGGAGTAAGCTTAATCAACAAAGTGTCATAATACAATGTTTACCCCTGTTTCCAGTAGTAAAAATACTGCTGACAACTGTTGATTTAAAAGGATTGTTAAAAAAGCTTGTAGGTTCAGTTGGTTTACACTGAGCAATATTAGCCCATTCGCACCTATCTAATGGTTTGTAATAATGTAATTTTCCATCTGGACAATGCTCTGAACCTTCAGAAATATTACAGTCAGCACAATCCATCTCATACGCATACCCATTGCTACAAGTAATAAACTTATCGCAATCATAAGGATGGTTGTAGTTCCCGTTTGGTTGACCCTTGCAATCATAATCAGTAAACCCTGCATAAGCAATAGGCATTACAAGCCCTGAGACTGCTACAAATATTAGAGCGGTAGAGATAAGTAGCTTGATAAATCTCTTCATTAAATGACCTTGAGTGGTAAACAAATAAATTTTACCAGCTTATTACCCACTACCCCATTACCTGCAATCCAAATAATCTTCTATTGATATTTAAATTATCTAAAGGGCAAACGCCAGAATGTGAATAAGAACATCTCAACCTCAATAAAACCTGAATGAATCGCATTAACGTCTGCTTATTGAAAATGATTCAGGCGATCGCCTTGACACGCGTGAAAATCACTCAAACGATAAATTCTGATTATGAGCGTTGATACATTAACCAAGGTTTTTATCAAGACTAATATAAGATGCGTTTGCCCTAATAGAGTCCGCGATTATTTCCGCATTTGGCTAACTAAATGCAGCAGTTCTGGTAAAATTAGCTTGGACATCGCCAACTGCACAGCATTGCTAGAACCAGGAACAGAGAAGATTAATTTATCTTGATAAATACCAGCAATAGCACGAGATGCGATCGCTCGCGAACCAATTTCTTCATAACTTAAAAAGCGAAACAACTCCCCAAATCCTGGTAAGGTTTTTGAGAGCAACTTCTCAATCGCATCATAGGTAGTATCCCTCGGTGCAATTCCCGTGCCACCGTTGAAAATTACTACATCTAAATTAGCCTTTTTACCCAACAATTGAATTTGCTCTTGAATCTGTGCTGGTTCATCCTTGATAATCGTGTAAGCTCCTACAGCATGATTTGCATTCAGAAGTAATTGCTGAATTAGCTGTCCACTTTTGTCAGTTTCACTTGTGCGTGTATCGCTAACTGTAACAACAGCACAAATTACTGACATTTCTGGTGAGTCAGCATGAGGTTGTTGCATCAATCTATATTTTGCGAATGGGTAATTGAAGAGGGGAAAAGGGAAAAGGGAAAAGGAAAAGAATAGACATAGGGGTAGAAACTAAATGCGTTGCCCGAAACCCTTGATTAGACTACCAAGTGCTACGTCTCTACGCCTATGTCTAATTATTAGCAATTACCAATGCCCAATTCCCGATGCCCAATGGGTGATTAAGCTTTATTCAATTCTAATCCATTTTTTTCGCTGTACCGCGTCATAAAGCGTATAAAACGCTCCCATTGTTCGCTAGATTTCATTATATGGATAGCTTCTAATGCTTCTGGTTTGCCGTTCACAAATCGAGCTTTGACTTCACGAGTGATGATTTCTCCTTCCTCGTCAATCATATACATACCAGTGATATCATCACTAACGCCTTGATCCAAAGCTTTAGGATTGGTGAAAATAAACGTTGCGGTACCACTGTCACCAGTACGCGATCGCGTTAAGCGCACCTCTGGAATGACTTCTTCATTAATACCTCTGGAAAACTGGATTTTAGCCATGATGAGAGAGTTTAAACTTTTGTAATGGTTAGTTTAATATTCTGCTATGCAAAACTTGACCAAACTTCTTTAAAGTTAGCCATTCAACTAAAGTTTCCTTTAGAGGGTCTGCTTCTTGCTTCAACCAAGGGAGTCGGCTCCTTCTTGTCCACAAGCGTAAATTGGGATGTAGCCCACCCTATCTTTTAAACGAGTAGTTTTTTGAAGCTTTTAGTCATTGTTCAAGCATTATAAGAACGCAAATTTAACAAACTGCGGACTCCAGGAATGACCCTTTTACAGGCTTGCTAGTAATGAACGCGACTCTGGTTTACAAACCAGAAAGGTAAGCGCCTTGGTTTTGGGCACAAACAAGAGTATACCAGATGCAGAAAACACAATACACCTCAAAAGCTTACTTGAATTCACAAACTTTGACTAACGAGACATAAGCTTTATGGCTATTTAGTAATCCTCTCATCATTTAGAACTGCTTAGTATAGCGTCCCTTGTATTTATTAATTACGTATAAACCCTTGTGTAGCTTCTCGCTCTAGCAATAAAGTAACAGGACCATCATTTTCAATCGACACTTGCATCATCGCCCCAAATTGACCAGTTTCTACCCGCAAACCACTTTCTTGCAACTTAACGACAAAAAGATTATATAGGTCTTTGGCTAATGTTGGAGCGGCTGAACGGTCAAACGAGGGACGACGACCTTTGCGGCAGTCACCGTAAAGCGTAAATTGACTAATTACCAGCAACTCCCCCTCAATTTCTTGCACCGATTTTTGCCATCTGTCTCCCCCCTCTTCATCAGGAAACAGCCGCAAATCCAAACACTTACGCACCATCCAGTCAACTTCAACATCAGTATCAGTATCGGCAATACCTACAAGCAAGTTTAACCCTTGCCCAATTTTGCCGATTATTTCATCGTTTACGGCAACTTGAGATGATTTAACTCGCTGGATGATAACACGCATAAACTTAAAAGTTAGGAGTGAGGGGTTAGGAGTGAGGGGTTAGGAGTGAGGGGTTAGGAGTGAGGGGTTAGGAGTGAGGGGTTAGGAGTGAGGAGTTAGGAGTGAGGAGTTAGGAGTGAGGAGTTAGGAGTTAGAAATTCTTTACTTCGTTTTTTTTATTCAAAATTAAAAACTTTCTTCAACTCGAAACTCCAAACTCGAAACTCCCAACTCCCAACTCCCAACTCCCAACTCCTACTCCCAACTCCTAACTCCCAACTCCAACTCCCAACTCCCAACTCCTACTCCCAACTCCTAACTCCCAACTCCAACTCCCAACTCCCAACTCCAACTCCCAACTCTTAACTTTTATTTCCCAAATCCTTTACCACGAGTTGTGGAAGGAAGACAGATGCACTTTTCTAGCTGTTCTAGCAACTGATTTTGATCTAAATTTTGACCAATCAAAACTAGCTGATTTTTCTTTTCACCTTTCCACTCATCATCATCCATAGTAAAGCGCTTACCGCAAAGGTGGAAAATATGACGGTTCGGACTTTCATCAAACCACATAATTCCTTTTGCGCGGAAGATATTCTCAGTTAGTTGGTTATCTAAGAAATATTGAAACTTCCTAATCGAAAAAGGTTTGTCAGTTTGGAAAGATATTGAGGTAAAACCATCATTTTCTAAATGGTCGGAATGATGGTGGTGATGTTCGTGGTCGTGGTGGTCGTGATGGTCGTGATGGTCGTGACCGCATGTAGAATGGTCGTGATCGTCGTGCTCGTGATGGTCATGATCGTGGTCGTGAGCGTCGTGATTATGCTCATCAACAGTGTCAAAATACTTATCTGACTGAAACAGACCAACGCTGAGAATTAAAGGAAGTGGGACTTGCGATCGCGTGGTGCGAAGAATTCTTGCTCCTTCTTTAACTTCCCCGATTTTTTTCTCCAACTCATTCAAAGTCGCTTCATCAACTAAATCAGTTTTGTTGAGAACAATCACATCACCATAAGCAATTTGACTGTGAGCTGCTTGGGAGTTGAATAAATCCAAGCTGTAATTTGCCGCATCTACAACCGTAATAATGGAATCTAGACGAGTCAAATCGCGTAATTCTGTACCCAAAAATGTCAGCGCAACTGGTAGCGGGTCTGCTAGTCCAGTTGTTTCTACAACTAGATAATCTAGCTTTTCTTCGCGTTCTAAAACTTTGTAAACGGCATCAACCAAATCATTATTAATGGTGCAGCAAATACAACCATTACTCAGTTCCACCATGTTTTCGCCAGTGGAAACAATTAACTCGTTGTCGATGCCAATTTCACCAAATTCATTAACTAAAACAGCGGTTTTCAAACCCTGCTGATTGGTGAGAATATGATTAAGTAAAGTCGTCTTTCCACTACCGAGGAAACCAGTAATAATTGTGACTGGTAAGCCTTGCTTCGGTGCATCCATTGCTTGAGATTGGTCAGGAGTCACTGCTGATTGCATAGCGCTGTGTCAAAAAAAAATCAAACATTTTGGAATGTAGCGCAGATAGTCCAGAAAACACTAGCATAGGGATGCTGGACATCCGTCCTTTGCTGCTTACCCTATTATTACCGAAAAGTTGGGTCTAAAGCCCCGTCGTTCTACGACGGCTTTGAGAATTGAGCTATACACTTTCTGAGAACATCAGACATTCCCACTCCCTGTTTTTCGGCTTCTTGTTTCAACTGCTGAAGCTCATACTCAGATAGCCTGACTTTAATTGATTTCTCCCTAGACATATACGAACGTTTGAGGGTACAATGTAATTATGCCACAGGTAGAATAACCGCTCTTCTCAAATGGATAACCAACCCCAAAACGACTGGCTAGGAAAAAATAATGGCGCTATGTTAAACGCGAGTAAACTCGCGTTTAACACAGCTAGGATAGCCAACGCGCATCCAGACTAGTAAACCTAAAATTCAAGAAATCAAACGTACCGTGGGGCACACGGGAACGAGAGAATAAATTCTCGCTTCGCTTAGGGAGATGAAACCCACTGGGGTCAACCAAATTAGACTAGAAACTTTGTTTAATAAACGGGTTTCAGGTTTAAGTATTGCCGAAAGGATGGATGATTTTAAGGTACGTCGATGAACTAAGAATCTCCGTGGCGTTGACTCCCGGAGAGTGTCAAGTATCTTCTTATTAGAGCATTACTCTGTTATGACCCTAACCGTTTACAACACTCTCAGCCGTCGTCAAGAACCTTTTGAAACAGTCGAGCCAGGAAAGGTTAAGATGTATTACTGCGGCGTGACGGTTTACGACTATTGCCATTTGGGTCATGCCAGAGCTTGTATAGTTTGGGATGTAGTGCGTCGCTACTTACAATTTATCGGCTATGAAGTGCGCTACGTCCAGAATTTTACTGATGTTGATGATAAAATTTTGAATCGAGCACGGCAAGAACACTCAACGATGGAGACGATCGCCGATCGCTTTATCAAAGCATATTTTGAGGATATGGCGCGGCTGAATGTCAAAGAAGCCTCAGAATATCCCCGCGCTACCCATACAATGAATGGCATAACTCGACTAATTCACGAGTTAGAAAACAAAGGCTACGCTT
Source organism: Plectonema radiosum NIES-515 (assembly GCF_025753815.1). GTDB lineage: Bacteria > Cyanobacteriota > Cyanobacteriia > Cyanobacteriales > Nostocaceae > Hassallia > Hassallia radiosum_A. The sequence goes on from NZ_JAOWRF010000073.1 coordinate 7,820, forward strand.
ACCCAAGTAACGGTGATGTTTACTACGCGGTGCGGCAATTTCCTGAGTATGGCAAGCTTTCTGGACGTAAATTAGAAGATTCCCAAGCAGGTGCGGGTGGACGAGTTGATTTAGAAGATCCAGAGTACCAGAAGAAAAAAGATCCCTCTGATTTTGCTTTGTGGAAAGCTGCAAAACCCGATGAACCCGCTTGGGAATCACCTTGGGGTAAAGGTCGTCCAGGATGGCATATTGAATGTAGTGCAATGGTACGCGATCGCCTTGGTGAAACCATCGATATTCATGCCGGTGGTTCAGACTTAGTTTTCCCCCACCACGAAAACGAAATTGCCCAATCTGAAGCAGTCACAGGCAAACCGTTATCTCGCTACTGGATGCATAACGGCATGGTGAAGGTGGATGGCGAAAAAATGTCCAAATCTTTAGGTAATTTTACCACGATTCGCGACTTGCTAGATCGAGGCGTTGACCCAATGGCAGTGCGGTTATTTGTGCTGATGGCACAATATCGCACACCAATCGATTTTACCGACGAAGCAATTCAGGGTGCAACCAACGGTTGGAACACCTTGAAAGAAGGTTTGCTCTTCGGGTATCAATACGGGGAAAAATTGGGCTGGGGACAAGGGGGACTCCTTGGAGGACTTGGGGACAATTCTTTCTCCCCCTCCCCCCTTCCCCCACTCTCCCCACTCCCCACTCCCCACTCCCCACTCCCTGAAATTATTGAACGTTTTCAAGAAGCTGTAAATAATGACTTTAATTTCCCCGGTGGTTTAATAGTGCTGTTTGAATTAGCCAAAGAATTACGTCGCGAAGGAAATATTTTTGTTCATGAAGGAAAAACCGAAATATCACCTTTGGAGTTATTCAAACAATGGCAAACACTTGTGACTTTAGCTAGAGTTTTAGGTTTAGAAGCCGAGATGAAAGTAGAAAGATCTGTCAGTGATAATTTAAGCGATGCCGAAATTGAAGCGAAAATTCAGGAAAGGCAAGATGCACGGATTGCGAAGAATTTTGTTTTGAGCGATCGCATTCGTGATGAACTGCTTCAATGCGGAATTACCCTAATTGATAGCCGTGAAGGAACCCGCTGGCACCGGAATTAAAAGTTAGGAGGAGCGGAATTAAAAATTAGGAGTTAGGAGTTAGGAGTTAGGAGTTAGGTATTTTCCAACTATCAACTAACAACTATCAACTAACAACTATCAACTATCAACTAACAACTATCAACTAACTTTAATTATGTGGTCTGAATTAACAAAAATCATCGCTTCTCTGAATATCCCCGCTGATTGGATTGGTATCAGAGCCGTAAAGGAAAACAACTATAATTGTTATGTTCGAGATGCCTTACCGCAAACAAACGGCAAATCCTCCACTATGGGAGTGATGCTGGAAGTTTTGGTTAATGGTTGTCTCGGTTACGCTGCGACCAATTCTTTGGATCATGAATGCTTGCAAGCTACTGCGGAAAAAGCGTATAAACAGGCACTAGCCGCAAGTGAATGGTGGATATATCCCTTTAGTGCGAAACAACGCCCGAAAGTAGTTGGTGAATATATCTCCCCATTTATAAAACCGTTAGATGCACTGAGTCCAAGAGAAATAAATGATATACTTATCCATATTTGCAAAACCTTAAAAGTTGACGATAAAATCGTCCAAACCACGGCAACCACCACCACCACCGAAAAAGAAACTTGGTTTGTCAGCAGTAACGGCTCAGAAGTATATCAAAAAGTTTTGTCATTAGGCACTCATTACGGTGCGACTGCACAAGATGGAGCGATCGTGCAGCAGCGTAGCAATAATGGCTGGCAAGCACACTGTTACCAAGGTGGCATGGAACTGTTAAGAGAAGAAGAATTATGGCAACGGGTGCAGCAAATTGGCGAACAAGCAATAGAACTATTGACAGCCGACGAATGCCCGTCCACCCGTACCGACTTAGTTTTAGCACCAGACCAAATGATGCTACAAATCCATGAAAGTGTCGGACATCCCCTAGAAATCGATCGCATTTTAGGAGATGAGCGCAACTACGCCGGCGGCAGCTTTGTCAACAAAAGTGACTTTGGGAACTTAGTATACGGTTCTGAGTTAATGAACATCACCTTTGACCCCACCGTACCCGGAGAGTTTGCCAGCTATAATTTTGATGATACCGGGGCAGTAGCAACACGAGAATACTTAATTAAAGAAGGCGTACTTCAGCGCGGTGTAGGTAGCTTAGAAAGCCAAGCGAGAGCCGGTGTACCAGGAGTTGCCTGTGCGCGTGCTTCTTCATGGAATCGACCAGCAATCGATCGCATGGCAAACTTGAATTTAGAGCCAGGAAACGCCACCTTTGACGAAATCATCGCGGACATAGAACACGGCGTTTACATGGAATCTAACCGTTCTTGGTCAATTGATGACCAACGTTATAAATTTCAGTTTGGCTGCGAGTACGCCAAATTAATCGAAAACGGCAAACTCACCAAAACCCTCCGCAATCCCAACTATCGAGCCACCACACCCGAATTTTGGCACAGCTTAATCAAACTAGGAAACTCCTCCAATTGGCAAATGTACGGCACAGCTTACTGTGGCAAAGGAGAACCAAATCAAGCGATTTCCGTAGGACATGGTTCACCCATTTGTTTATTTGCTAACGTCGAAGTCTTCGGCGGAGGCGCCTAGAAAGACAAGGGGACAAGGGGGACAAGGGGAAGAAGGGGGACAAGGGGGACAAGGGGGACAAGGGGGACAAGGGGAAGAACTCCTAACTCCTAACTCCCAACTCCCAACTCCTAACTCCCAACTCCCAACTCCCAACTCCTAACTC
>NZ_JAOWRF010000118.1 GCF_025753815.1 Plectonema radiosum NIES-515
CTCTATCTTGAGATTCCGCGTCATCTCAGCTACGCTTTTGGGGGATTGGGTATTTTACTGTCGCTAGCTAGTATAGTTGCTTTGGCTGTGGGTGGGGCGGAAATTCGCAAGTATGCAACTGTTGTCTTAACTTTGGGGTTGGGTTGGTTTATTTTACCTTTAGTGTGGATTGGTCGTTATCACTTTGGTCAAAAGTTTCTCACAGCGCGTTACTGGATAGGTTCGTGGTTGATTCCAGCTTGGTTGGCTTTGGCGGTAGCTGGTTTTAACGGCTTTCTTGGCGATTATAATCCTGATGTTAGAGCTTTCTTGGCACAAAAAGCGATCGCCCAAATCCTCCAAACTAATCCGATCAACTTTGTCCAAGTCGGTGGTAAAACTGGTGTACTCCTCAATTTCTACACTCCCCACCACGGTAAGCAAGTACAACAAGTCTCTGAACTAAGTGCGGGTAGCTACGCTTGGATATCTGCTAAACAGCCGGCTTTATCCACTCATAATCGAGTTCTCGGTACTGTGCAAGTTTACCAGTTAATTCAATTGGGGAGCGGGGAGTAGGAAGAGGGGGGGAGGGGGGGAGGGGGGAGACAAGGGAGACAAGGGAGACAAGGGAGAAAATTCACCATCTCCTCCTTGTCCTCCTTGTCCTCCTTGTCCTCCTTGTCCTCCTTGTCCTCCTTGTCCTCCTTGTCCTCCTTGTCCTCCTTGTCCTCCTTGTCTCCAAGGAGTCACCTTAGAGCATCTGTTGCTAAAAACAGGTTTATTTGGTTAGAATAATATTACGCACGCTAAGGAAATTCCCCAAATGATTTCTACATCTAAGAATTTACAAGCTGTGGACTCATGGCAACAAGTTCTGGCACCATATAATATTGGCTATAGAATTAAACTGCTTTCACAACTTTTCACCCGCAAGTTTACCGAGCGGTTAGAACCCTTTGGACTAACGCCATTTCACTGGTTGGTTTTATGCTGTTTGTGGCAAGAAGACGGTTTACCTACTTCTTGCATTGGCGAAAAATTGCAACAAGTGGGAGGTACGTTAACTGGAGTACTCGATCGCATGGAAGAACGCGGGTTGATTCGTCGAGAACGCGATTTGTCCGATCGCCGTATTTGGCGGATTTGGCTGACAGATGCAGGATCGCAACTGCAAACCGTCTTACCTCCAATTGCAGCCGACTTGCGTGAAGAAGCGATGTGTGGTATGTCCCACTCGGAACGCGAGCAATTTTCCCAAGTTATCAATCGAGCGATCGCTAATCTGTCTTAAGAATATGGCATAATCACCCAATTGAGTGAAGCACTGTTCATATTTATTTGCCAAAATATTACGTGTACTAAAGAAACGACAGATAATATTACGCCTTCTAAATAAAATTTTGTTAATTAAATCATCTATCGGGGGAGTTAAGAATTATGGAACGCAGCAAAACAACTTTAAATGAACGTAACGGACACTATAAAGCAGTTTTGGAAAAAGAGCTAATTGTGGACTTAGAAACATTGGAAGCTCGTACCATAGAGAAGTCTGCACCAGTCGAAACCCCAATAGATAAAGAAAATATCCAGCCAGAGACACCTTCTGAAGAGGAAAAGAAGGCTGTACCGAAGGGGAAAAAACCGATCGCTTTAATTTTGGCAGCATTGGGAGTAGGTGCGATCGCAGCAGGTGGATTTGGTTATCGCTACTGGGAATACGCTTCTACTCACCAAGAAACAGACAACGCTACAGTAGCGGGACACATTAACCAAGTTAGCAGCAAGATTCCGGGAACTGTAAGCCAAGTATTGGTAAACGATAACCAACTAGTGCAACAGGGACAGTTGCTAATAAAACTCGATCCCCAAGACTATCAAAATAAAGTGCAGCAAGCACAAGCAGCACTTTTAGCCGCACAACGTCAAGCACAAGCTGCCGAAGCGAATATTGCTTTAGCTTCACAAACCACCTCTGCGAAGACAAATCAAGCCCAAGGGGATATTAGTGGTGCGTTAGCAGCGATTTCCACGGCAAAAGCAGCAGTGCAAGAAGCAGAAGCTGGGATACCAGCAGCACAAGCCGATGTGAGGTTAGCAGAAGCCGGAATTCCCGCTTCTGAAGCGCAAGTAGCCCAGGCTGATGCTAACTTACAAAAAAACCAAGCTGATTACAACCGTTACAACACTTTGTTTAAACAAGGTGCGATCGCTCGCCAGCAACTTGATACGGCAAAATCAGCTTATGATGTAGCTGTAGCGCAAAAGACTGCGGCAATTCAGGGAGTACAACAAGCACGAGCACGGTTAGCCTCTGCGAGGGTTGGCGTTGCCAAAGCGCAGTCTCAATTAGCACAAGCGCAAGAAGGTATAACCAGCGCTCAAGCGAAACTTGCAGCATCCAAAGGAGGAATGCAACAAGCTACCGCCGGCGCACAGCAAACAGCAGTGAATAGGGGACAGTACGAAGCGGCAAAAGCGTCAATTTCCCAAGCGGAAGCGACACTGAAAGACGCGCAATTGCAGTTATCGTATACCAACATTACCGCGCCGGCAGCCGGACGTGTGGGTAGAAAAAACGTTGAAGTTGGTAATCGCGTGCAAGTGGGAACACCAATGATGGCGATCGTGAATAACGATTACTGGGTGGTCGCTAACTTCAAAGAAACCCAATTGGAAAAAATGAAGCCAGGAAAACCAGTAGAAATCAAACTGGATTCATTTCCTCATCATACCTTTAAAGGTCGTGTTGATAGTCTTTCGCCAGCTTCCGGCGCTCAGTTTGCCTTATTGCCACCGGATAACGCTACAGGTAACTTTACCAAAATTGTGCAGCGCATTCCGGTGAAAGTTGTTTTTGACCAACAAAGCATCAAAGGTTACGAAGCACGGATTACACCTGGGATGTCTGCGGAAGTTGCAGTAGAAGTCAAATAATAAACATAAATGTAGAGACTTCGTATTTCGCGTCTCTACATAGGTTTCAGGCAACGCATAATTAATTTCCACTTTCGCGTATCTAATACAAAAGACGAATGATATCATGTCCGTTTAATTAACAGTAATAAAAACCTACCTACCGTCGTAGAGACGTTCCGGTGGAACGTCTCTACGACGGTAGGTAATTTACCAGACATGACATGAAAACATCTTTCCACCGACCGAGAGGCGTTTGGAATCAAGTTAAGTGATATTTTTGGAAAGCGTATTGGTATAAACTAAACTTTTAATGAACACACAAGCAACTGAGAAAAAGCCGAGAATACCGGCATTTAGGTCAAGAAACTACCGTTTATTTTTTATCGGACAAGGTATATCTTTAATTGGCTCGTGGATGACGCAATTAGCCACAATTTGGTTAGTTTATCACTTAACAAATTCACCTGTAATGCTAGGAATTGTGGGATTTACCAGTCAAATTCCTAGCTTTTTTCTCGCTCCCTTTGGTGGGGTATTTGTGGATCGTTTTTCTCGCCATCGCACCTTAATTGGTACACAAATATTGGCGATGATTCAGTCATTAACGCTGGCAGTGTTAGCATTAACTGGGGTAATTCAAGTTTGGCATATCATCGCTTTAAGTTTATTGCAAGGATTTATTAATGCTGTAGATGCGCCGGCGCGACAAGCATTTGTGCCAGAATTGATTGAAAAAAGAGACGATTTAGCGAATGCGATCGCCATCAACTCGACAATGTTCAATGGTGCGCGATTAATTGGTCCGGCAATTGGTGGTTTATTAATTGCTCAAGTTGGCGCAGCTTACTGTTTTTTAATTGATGGTCTTAGTTACATTGCCGTAATTATTGCATTATTGGCGATGAATATTAAGTCAAATAAACGTCAAGTCAGTAATGCCAATCCATTAAAACAAATCAAAGATGGATTTAATTATGCTTTTGGCTTTCCGCCAATTCGGGCAATATTAATCTTATCAGCCTTAGTCAGTTTTATGGGAATGCAATATACAATTATTGTGCCAATTTTTGCCGAAAAAATCTTGCAAGGTGGTGCACAAACACTAGGGTTTTTGATGGCTGCGTCAGGAGTCGGTGCTTTATTTGGTGGAATTTATCTGGCTACACGGCAAACAGTTGTAGGACTTGGTAAATTAATTGCCTTTGGTCCAACAATTTTAGGATGTGGACTGATTGCTTTTTCTCTATCGCGATTTTTACCTCTTTCTTTATTTTCATTGTTGTTTGTTGGTTTAGGAACGATTCTACAAATAGCTGCGGGTAACACAGTTTTACAAACGATTGTAGATGATGACAAACGCGGACGAGTGATGAGTTTATATACAATGTCTTTTTTGGGTACAATACCCTTTGGTAACTTATTGGCAGGTTTTTTAGCAAATCATATCGGTGCTACGAATACGCTAATAATTGATGGGATAGCTTGTATTTTGGGGTCTATATTTTTTGTGAGACAGTTACCTGCTTTAAGGCGATCGATTCGCCCAATTTATGAGCAAAAGGGGATATTAAACAGTGGAAAAGCTTAAGAAATAATAACCGCAGATGGACGCAGATGAACACAGATAAAAGGCATCTGCGTTTATCTGTGTGGAAATTATCAAATAAACAGCATCTTCCTTAAGGTACATTTATAATATCGCCTAAAGTTTCAAAATATAAATCAATACCGTTCAGTTCAGCCCCAGATCCTCGTAGAGACGTAAGCTAGCTACGTCTCTACATACATACCATTTTTTACCACCAATTTCTTAACTGAACTGTATTGAAATATAAATATATTTTTATTTCAACCTGCTTTCTCAATTGGAGTACCGCTGTGGCTAATACAAATACTGTTGGTAAAGGCAATCAGACTTCTTCTAATAATGTACCGCTGAGAACCTGGATTGGTGTAATGGCAAGTATGCTTGGTGCATTCATGGCAGTGCTGGATATTCAAATTACCAACGCTTCGCTACAAGATATTCAAGCATCTTTGGGGGCAACTTTAGAAGAAGGTTCTTGGATTTCTACCGCTTATTTGGTGGCAGAAATTGTCGTAATTCCTTTAACTGGATGGTTATCGCGGGTATTTTCTCTCAAGCGCTATTTGTTAGTTAATACAGCGTTATTTATTTTCTTTTCTATATGCTGTGGTTGGGCATGGGATCTCAACTCTATGATTCTTTTCCGCGCATTACAAGGCTTCTGTGGTGGGGTTTTAATTCCTACTGCTTTGACAGTTGTTTTGACAACTTTACCCCCGGCAAAGCAATCAGTTGGACTAGCTGCGTTTGCGATTACCGCAGTTTTTGCACCGTCGGTTGGTCCCACATTAGGAGGTTGGTTAACAGAAAACTTTGGTTGGGAGTACAATTTTTATATAAATGTAGTTCCCGGAGCATTGATGCTTACTGGAGTTTGGTACGGGATTACTCAACAACCACCCCAAATGCAATTGCTAAAACAAGGTGATTGGTGGGGAATTTTTTCGATGGCAATTGGGTTAGGTTCGCTACAAATAGTTTTAGAAGAAGGTAGTCGCAAAGATTGGTTTGGTTCACCTTTGATTGTGCGCTTAAGTATAGTTGCGGCGATTTTTATAGCGCTATTTTTCTTTATAGAGTTAACTCGCAAGCAACCATTTATTAATCTGCGACTTATACGTTATCGCAACTTTGGTTTAGCTAGTGTTGTTAATGTTTCGTTGGGGATAGGATTGTATGGCTCAATTTATATTTTGCCGCTGTATTTAACACAAATTCAAAGATATAATGCCCTGCAAATTGGTGAAGTACTAATTTGGGCTGGGATGCCACAATTATTGATTATTCCCTTCCTACCCAAAGTTATGAAGCGTGTTGATGTGCGTTTAATGGTTGCTGTGGGTGTGGTTTTGTTCTCTATTAGTGCGTTTATGAATTCGCGGATGACTTATCAAACTGGACATGACCAATTAATTTGGTCACAACTTGTCCGAGCAATGGGACAACCGCTGATTATGGTTCCACTTACTTCCATTGCTACTGCTGGATTAAATCCCAAAGATGCAGGTTCGGCAAGTGGTTTATTTAATATGATGCGTAATATGGGTGGTTCGATTGGAATTGCATCTTTAGCAACTTTATTAACTAATAGAGAGCAATTTCACTCGAATAGATTGGGAGAATCAGTATCTTTATTTTCTCCAGAAACTCAAGCGCGAATTAATCAATTAACGCAGTATTTTGTGAGTCGTGGTTCTGATTTAAGTACCGCGCAAAACGAAGCGATAAAATCTATTGATAATATCGTTCGTCGGGAAGCGTATGTGATGGCTTTTAATGATTGTTTCTACTTTATTGGCATTGCTTTATTATTAAGTGGAGTTGCGATTATTTTCTTGAAAAAGGTGAAGGCAACTGGTGGTGCTGTGGGACATTAATCTGTATAAGATAAAGTTTTTTGTAGTGAGGACTTTAGTCTTTGTTTTTGTTAGAAGAGGACTAAAGTCCTCACTACGAAATTATGTAGGTTGTTAGAATGGTTGAGGTAGCTAGCGAGTCGCAGGAAGAAGATGGTTACAAATAAACGTGAATATTACATCTCTCCGGAAGAATATTTAGAAGGGGAGAAAGTAAGTCAAGTTAAGCACGAGTATATTGATGGGGAAGTTTATGCAATGGCAGGGGCAAGTGATGCCCATGTTACCATTACGGGGAACTTGTTTAGTCCGCTGCGAAGCCACCTCCGGGGTAGTGGTTGCCGCGTTTATATGCTAGATATGAAAGCCCAAATTCAAGGGATAAATCGCTATTTCTATCCTGATGTAATTGTGACTTGCGATACACAAGATAAAGAGTTTGAATATTTTAAATCTTCTCCTTGTTTGATTGTAGAGGTGTTGTCTGGTAGTACGGAAGGTTTTGAGAGAGGTAAGAAGTTCACGGATTACCGACATTTAAAGTCGTTACAAGAATACGTGCTGATTTCTCAAGATACGATGAGTGTTGAATGCTTTCGTCGCAACGAAGAAGGACGCTGGGAGCTTTACCCTTATGAAAAAGGGGAAGAGGTGCATTTAGCTAGTGTTGATTTTCGGTGTGCGATCGCTACAATATATGAAGATGTAGTTTTGCCAGAGACGAATTAGACATTTCCATAAATTAAATATGCGTTATCGACAACCCCTAGAGACGTAGCAGTGCTACGTCTCTACACTATGTCTATTGATAAGTAACTCATCCCATTAAGATGACGTTATCAAGTACATGAATTACACCGTTGTCTGCTTCTATATCGGCAGCAATCACTGTTGCATTCTTCACTTCAAAGTTATTAGAGATATTAATTCGGATTTCGGAACCTTCGACTGAAGTTAGAGAACTAAGATTTACCAAATCTGCTTTCATCAACTTTCCGGGTACGACGTGATATTTGAGAATGCGTGCAAGTTGTGGAGGATTTTGGACGAGGGTGTGAATTGTGCCGGGAGGAAGTTTGGCAAAAGCATCATCGGTAGGTGCAAAAACGGTGAATGGACCAGGACTTTTCAAAACTTCAACCAGTCCCGCAGCTTTCACGGCAGCTACAAGGGTGGTAAATCCATCGGCACTCACAGCAATATCAACTATATCAGGCATTTGATTTTACCTCTGCTTTACTTACATTTTGCATCTGATATCATGTCCGTTTAATTGACATTAATAAAAAAATCCGAACCCCAAGAGACGTTACATGTAACGTCTCTACATCTTTTCTGGAGATGTTTATTGAATATTTATCGATAATCTTGGCTTTGAACATCGCGCAATCTCGCTTCTGGACGCTGGAAACGGTCTAATTGAGACTCAAAAAATTGGCGATTTGCCATCAGATGTTCTGGGTTGGGGTCATCTAAGGGATAAAGTAATGCTTGTCGTAATGCTTGAATTACGGCTGATGTGACGCAGTACATCGAACGCTGAAAGGTAATTCCTAGTTGAATTAGGGTGTCATCTTCACCGCGACAGTATTGTTGATAGTAGTCCACCAAGTAGTCAGGCAAGAAATGTAGCATATCTTGCATCAAAAGTGTTGGTGGGATACCCGCTGTCCCGACTGGGAAGACATCTGCGTAAAGAATGCCGAAGTGGAAATCTTTTTGGTCTTCAGGTACTTGCTTTGCTTGAGCGTTATAAGATTTAGTACCTCTAAAAGGTGCAGTCCGATAAAATACGGCTTCTACGTAAGGCAGAGCGGCTTCATACAACCAGGTAAAGCCTTTGGATTTAGGGATAATTTCGTAGCATTCACCGTCAATATATACATGATGATAAATTGGGCGTCCGGCGATCGCAAAAATTCCATTTACCAAAAAATTCATCGCTTCCGGCACACTTGTTATTTTACCTTCATCGTAAAGGTCTGACATCTCAAAGAACACCGGCGCCATCACTTCCCAAAATAAGCCGAGGTTAGAGTAGTAAGATAGTTGCCGCACTTGCTCAAGGAACATATCCGGAAACATTTTATACAATCCCAACATGACCGGATTGTTTTTTAAGTAAGCTTTAATTGCGCGATCGGCATTTGCTTTATACTCGTCGGTATCTAAGTAGGGGTCAAACAGTCCACCCATACCCCGATGCCAAAGCATTGCTTGCATACAAGCTTCGGCAAATTCCATATTGATGCGATCGTGCCAAAGATGATGTAATAATTTAGGTAGCTTTTTATTTAGCTCACCCTTTTCCATAAACTCCAGCAATTCAGGATGCGCTGTTGCTTCTCCCCGCCACATGCGAATATCAGCATCATCCCCTGCATAATGATTGTGTAGTTCTAAATATTCTTTGGGCAGAAAGTATTTGAAGAAGGGCAGAGGATCGAGAAAAACTCGTTCGGCAATATAAAGTAAGTCGCGCCAGTAAAAGTCCATCGGCACCGCATACGCTTTATAAATGCCGATGATTTGCATGAGGTTTTCTGGGGTATCTGGAAGCATCGCACCACCTGCTTCTAAGCGGTGAATTACTTCGGGAAATTGATGTTGAGAGGGGGGAAGTTTGGTTGGAGATTGAATTGAAGTTTGGATCATGATTATTTTTATCTCACGCAAAGGCGCAAAGGCGCAAAGGAAGAAATAAAAGAACAAAAGTTACCACAAAGCCAACAGACGTAGCACATGCAACGTCTCTACATTTTGAGGTGTTGTTTTTCAAGGTTATGGGCGATGTTAGTTACGGTGGGAATCGTTGATACCATTGTTGTGACTGTTTGTTCACTCCAGCGGACAAGCCAAGCGGGTTGTACTCCGAGGATGAAAATCAAGGTTGCTAAAATGAGTGCGGGTATTCTTTCACTAACTTTCACTTTAGGGAAATTGGCGATCGCATTATCCAATTTTCCGAAACAAGTCCGATTGAGCAATATCACAAAGTATACTGCTGTTAAACCTGTTCCCACAACACATAACAAAGTTGGAATGGGAAACTCTGCATAACTGCCTTGAAATACGAGAAATTCGGCGATAAATCCAGCCATACCCGGAATTCCCGCACTTGCCATTCCGCTGAGAATTAATAACGCGCTAATGCTTGGTAATCCGCGAATCGGGTTTAGCAGTCCATTCAGGACGTTTAAATCACGGGTGCCGATTTTCTCTTCAATTACACCCACCAAGTTAAACAAAATCGCCAAAATTAAACCGTGGGCGACCATTTGGGAAACAGCACCAACTAAACTTAATGATGTGTGCGCTGCTGCACCTAACAAAACGTAGCCCATGTGACCGATTGAACTATAAGCTACCATCCGCTTGATGTCTTTTTGAGCGATCGCTGCTGCTGCTCCATAAAGTACACTGACAGTTGCCCAAATCGCTAACCAAGGTGCCAATGTTGCCCAAGCTTCCGGAAAAAGTCCTAAGCCAAATCGGAAAATACCGTAAGTGCCGAGTTTCGCTAACACACCTCCTAACAACATAGCTACAGGTGCGGAAGCTGCAACATATGTATCGGGTAGCCAAGTGTGCAATGGTACGAGGGGAATTTTGATGCCAAATCCCACCAATAGTAGACTTAGGAGGATAATTTGCAATCCCAAGGGTAACATTTGTCCCATCAAGGATTCGTAAGCAAAGCTGGTTGCATGAGTTAACCAAACTAAACCCAAGAATGCTGCTAAAATCAAGATTCCCGAAAGAGCGGTGTAGAGCAAAAACTTTGTTGCTGCATAACTGCGCTTGTCACCACCCCAAATGGATATTAATAAATAAAAGGGGACTAATTCCAGTTCGTAAAATAAAAAGAACAGCAGTAAGTTCTGGGCAACAAATGCACCTGCAACCCCACCACTAATTAGGAGAATCATCGAGTAAAATAATCGCGGACGCTCAGTATTGTCGTGGCTGCTGTAAATGGCAATCCAAGTAATTAAGCTATTCAAGGCAACCATTACCAAGGAAATACCATCTACTCCGAGTTGGTAATTTAATCCTAAGGTTTCAATCCAAGGTAGGTATTCTGTAAGTTGAAATCCTGGCTGATGGATATCAAACTGAGCCATTACCCAGAATGTCCACAATAGCATTGCTCCTGTAATTAGCAATGCGCTCAACCGAATTTGACGAGAGGAAACGTTTTTCGGCAGACATCCGATAATGGCTGCACCGAGCATTGGTACCCAAATTAATGTACTTAGCATAGGGGGAGGGTGGA
>NZ_JAOWRF010000263.1 GCF_025753815.1 Plectonema radiosum NIES-515
CTCCCCCCCTATTCCCCAGTTGTTTTACCCTCAGAACGATGACGACGACAGCGTTCTGAGCAATATTTCACTTCGTCCCAGCAATCTTCCCATTTCTTACGCCATGTGAAGGGACGTTGACATACCGGACAGATTTTTGTAGGTAAATCAGATTTAGAACGGGTACGTGCCATATCAAACGGTGCAGATTTGAGTTAAATGTAAAAGACAGATGGAAGACAATTATAACCAGAATGCTACAACGGTTGAATACTTTTTGCGAACAAATGTGGGGTCATTCCCCTCCTAGACTTTTTGAGGATCTGTTGACTCTATATTTAATCGAGTTGGCGGCTCTTTAAGGAAAAATTCCCTTTATTTAAGATGAATAGAGGAATGTAAAGAAGTCTCTCAAACGTTTTTTGCCACTGCTAAACCGAGAAATGTAATGAGTTATACCCCTCAAAATTTAACAAAGATTTTTATGTATTTTTTCCAACTAATTAGACATCTGTTGGAAAACAATGTAGAGACGTAGCAGTGCTACGTCTCTTGGGGTTTTGGACAACGCATATTTAATTTTCAAATAGGTTGTCTATTAATCAGGGTTAATACTCATAAAGACTGTTTCAGTCCAGCTTGGCAATTTCATCTTTAATAGCCTTAACATAAGCGTGTTGGTTCTGGTCGTGGACAGTAAATGCCGCAATACTCAAGTAGAAAAAAAGTAAGTATTAAAACCTCACATCCGCTTGGATTTACTGCCTCCTTTGATGTCAGGCTATATCTTTCTCTTTACATAATTTTAATAATTAACTTTTTTCGTCACCATTTCCTTCAGATGGACTTCATATACTAATTCAGTAAATGTAGCGTTATCCCCAATTCAGAAGAGCGCGTATATTTATCTTAATCAAAGAAAAGTTCTGACTGAATTGCTATAGCAATTCAGCGCGGGACATCAGCATTTTGCATCAAATAAAATACATAGTTATGTATCTACCAACCATGCCAGATCAAATGTTTTTGATAGCTTCACCTCAAGAGAATTTGCATAAAGCTTTTAGAGAGATTGACTGCCCTCAATTTGAGAGAATATTGATGTTGCTGCCGAATTAGCGATGAAGCGAAGGGCTAAAAAAATATCCTGAATCATCTTCTATAAACTGATTCAATCTGGGGATTAGAGTACCAGAGCGGTTATCAGGAAGCTGAATTTAGATGGCATTGCAAAATTTATTTTAAGCCTTAGACTGAAATATTGTTTCCACAAAACCCTCTAAGATGTTAGGAAATATCTCATGCGTCAGTCAAGAGCGATAGTTTTAGCTGTGGTTTTAGTCTTTTTCGGGATAATGGCATTAAGCCATACACTAATCAGTGTGATGGCGCATGAAAAAGTAGGAATTGAGAGGGTTACCAACATGACAACTTGTGAATCAAACAATCCCAATGCCATTGTAGAAGATGGTATTTGCTTTGAAACTTTGGTTCCCGAAGCAATGGTGCGTCTTCCCAAATACGGGGAAGAAACGCCTGTAAAATTTGGTGTTCGCATTACTAATCAAGCATCAACTCCCTATCGCTTTGATTTGCCTTTTGTTTTGCCAGAAATGTTAAATCCACATGGGGAGCGTATGCAAATATCTTTAAATAAAAATGCAACCAGAAAGGTTAAAGAATCAGATATTCCAGTAATCATGCCTGGACAAAGTTTGGAATTTTTAATGGATGCCAAATTTAATTGGTACAGCGAAGATTGCCTACGGCTTGTAGGTAATGCCATTTATGGAGGTATTTGGATTTTCTGGTACTTCAAGCCTGGTAAATATCAAGTTCGGTTCACCTATAAAAATCAACTGGCTAAGAAGGAAATGATTATATTAGAAGAAGGAAGAACTGAAATTGATGGATTCTGGACAGGGAACTTTATGACACCTTTTGTAGATTTAATTCTCGGATGATGTCAAAGAAAAACTTTTTTTAATAGGAATTGAGCAAGGAGAATAGTAAATATGACATTAAATAAATCAAGTGATAGGAATAATTTTGAAGTGGATGGTGTGCGTATAGAAATTACTCGTCCCCACCCATTACTCTATCCTATGAGTGTCTATCCCATCCCACAAAAAGATAGTGGGGTTAATGCTTTCATTAAATTGGGTGTGCGTATCATTAACGATACTCCAATTCCTTTTCACCTCAATTTATTTCAAAGCTTTATTCCAGAACTAGTTACGTCAGATGGACAGATAATACAGGGATACTTAGTTACTAAAGAGGTTATTATTAATACTAAGCCAAATAAATTGCTTGAAAGTAGCCAGAAACAAAAAATAGGATGGCAGCAAATTAGACCTGAATCTTCTTTTGGCTTTCGTTTGAATGCAATATTATCCTGGCAAAATAACTCCCTACAGTTAAAAATTCCAAGTCCTGCTAATTATGTACTGAGTTCTGACAATCTGCATTACTTCTGGTGTTTCGATGACCTCCAAGCACATACTTATCAGTTTCGATTTATCTTAAATACTGAATATCAACCCACATATGCCTTAGAATCGAACCTCAGACAAAAAACAACTATATCAGAAAACAGATCCAAAATATTGGCTACACCTTGGGTCAATCTTCGCTTCGTTTATCCCTTATCTACTGATAATAGTGCTATCGAAGTTAATGATATTGTATTTAAAGTAGAAATGCCAGAATCTGTTTTGAATATCCCTGCTAGAGAAACTGTTACTAGAACGGATGTAAAGCTACGCATTCATATTACTAATAATCAATCAACTGCTCTTTGCTTTTATCAAGTAGATTCTTTTGAATTAACTCTAATCGGTGATAAGGATAAAGAAATTAGTTTTGGTAGTGACCCTACCAAGCAAGTACGTGAGGCAGAAAAAATACCTAATTCTCATTTAATTCAACCCCAAAAAAGTGCAGTTTTTGATTTAGATGGAATATTTTTTTGGGATTGTGGTCAGCTTAAGTTTGCAATTTCTAATAAATCTCATCACTACTTTACTGGAGCAGATGCTTTTGATTACTTTCTCGATCTTGAACCAGGTGCATCATATCAGATCCAGGTTGTGTATCACGTTATAGAACAGAAGAGGAAACAGCTAGAGGAACAGTTATTAGAAAAAGTTTGGACTGGTTGGGTAGCTATGCCTTTTGTAGAATTTTGTCTTGTAGGATCATGAATTTAATATGTTGAAATTTGAATGCAGGTATTAGCTGTTTTTTTGAATAAATAATTTCTTTAAAA
This sequence comes from Plectonema radiosum NIES-515, assembly GCF_025753815.1. GTDB lineage: Bacteria > Cyanobacteriota > Cyanobacteriia > Cyanobacteriales > Nostocaceae > Hassallia > Hassallia radiosum_A. The sequence continues at coordinate 3,251 of NZ_JAOWRF010000263.1, forward strand.
TTTAATAACTTAAGGAGCTAAAATAAATGCGATTCATACAATATTCTATAGCTTGGTTTACGTCTGCTCTAATAGTTGCAATGACGGGTCAAGTAAGTGTTGCGTTTACCATTACACCCAGCCAACCCGGTGCTACTGCCAAAAAGATAAGTAACCGTGAACCGTCTTTACACCCTGCTATTTTCCCTTAGCATCATTCTCATTAACCCATTTGGTACAATGCGCGGGGAAATCTGGACGAGCGCCAAAAATATTTACCATTCTCCTTATCTGCATACTCAACGGACTCTACTTGTGGGAAGAACGAGAAAACCTCAAGCTTCCCCAAAGTTGGAAAGTCAGCAAATTGCTGTGGGAAATATTCTTAGGAATTGGTCTAATCTCAACTCTTATTAGCCCTTACCCCATACGTTCGTTATTCGGACAAGAACAGATGGGTGATGGCTTGCTTTACTGGCTGCTAATCGCATTTTTCACCCTCAGCAATGCTCTACTGCTGAGGCTTAATCCAGAACTAGCGCGATCGCAACTAATCGGTTTAGTAATTGGTGGTGTCATCCTAGCCCTGAGCATCTTCCCCCAAGTCATTAACTGGCGCATCGATTATACTGCCACAAGCGGACAGTTAATGCAAAGTAACATCCTCGCCAGTACCATTTTCCAGGGACACCAACCAATAGGTTTGTATTCCCATCGCGGACATGCATCATTTGTACTTGCAGCAGTGGCAGTTATAACGCTTGTCGGTTGGCAGTGGAAGTGGATAAACACGCTCCACGCAGTAATTGCTGCTGTCTTAATTATCCCAGCACTGCTGCTAACTCAAAACAGGGCGGGATTATTAGCCTGTATGGTTGCAATCACTTATCTGCTTGGACGCAAACATTATAAGTTGTTAGTTCCTGCTGCACTAGTATGTCTGTTAATAATCAGTATTAGCACTACCACTCGCCACCTCAACAACTTACCTCTAATCAAACAAATTACATCAGACCGCGTGCATCTATGGGAACTATCATCCCTCGGCATTCAAAAACGTCCCTTACTCGGATGGGGCTTTAATGGATTCGGTGCAGCTTACCCAGAGATACAGTATCGTAAATCACTGGTAAAAGTAATTCGCTTGGGTGACTTCACTTTTGACTTCCAAGCCAAGAATGGACTCCAGAGCACGGAACCACTACGCACAACCAAAGCACACAATCTAATTTTAGATACAAGTTTATCCGTAGGGTTTCTAGGACTAATACCCTACTTAGCGCTGATAGGATTCTGTCTGGTAGAGGTTATCAATTCTCCTTACCGGGGGATTTCGGCAGTAGTAGTCACCTACCTTGTGTTTACCTTTACCTGGTTTGAATGCGCCCAGTTTACGCACATAGCTTGGTGGGCACTTAGTATATGTGGAACGTCCCGTGTCCCGAAAATCACATTAATATGATGAATCATTGCCACAAGTTAGAGGCAACAATAAACGGCTGACTACTCGATTATCTGGTAATTGATAAACCTGCAATTCTCCCCCTAGTTTTTGCATGAGGTTTTGACAAATCAGCAGGTGTAAACCGGGTGGTTGATTTCGATTTAACAAAGCAAGCAAATCTTTGGGTGTATCTGGGTGTAGGTCTTGAAGTAACTGTGCGTCAATGATGCCATTATCTGTAATTGATACTTCTAAGAAGCGCTCATCTAAACGACGACACCAGATATCAATTCTGCTGTTTGTTGGAGAACGATGACATGCTCCGAGCAACAATTCATGCAGAATTAATTCTATTTTCATTATGTCGCCAGCGATCGCTATCGAGGATTGATTGTTTGTGGTTTTTCCTTTAGTGTAAAGCAAACCGCTTTGTTCTGACTCTCGATCGCCAATAGATTGCCCTAAACCATGCACACTTACCCACAGCCTTTGCTGTTTAATTAAATTATCAATTCGTTCGAGCGATCGCTTGAACAAACTAGCTATTGGCATTGTTTCACAGTTAAAAACCAACTGCCACTGCTCCTGCTTTAACAGTCCTGTCATCGAGGCGGTTGTATAATCTAATTGCCGCAGCAGTTGCTGACAACGCATTTGAGCCAGTTCAGTCCCAGGAACGCCCAAATCATGTATTTGAGCGAGTAACAACGTCGTCGTTCTTTGCATGTCTTCTAAACGACGATGTTTGTACCAATTGAGTTGTTGTAATTCCTCTGTTGTCGATTCAAGACTTTGAGTAATTTTTAGCCATCGCCGCGACCATGCTAGTTGACAAACTAACGTTTGTGTGGTATGAATACTTTGTTGTGACCAGCGCCGTTGTAAATTGTCTGCCATCAACACGACACCTGTAGGTTGATAATCAGGACTAGTACGTAACGCCATCACCAAAATTTGACCGATGTCAGCACCATTCAACCATTTCTTAGTATCGGGTGGTAAATCATCAAGGGTGAGACTCAACAAACCATCTGTAGCAAGTGCCGACTGAATCAAAACTTCTGTTTGAATTGGGATAGGTGCATCGAGAGCGATCGCAAACCGATTATTAGCAATTAGTCCTGGTATAATTTCGGCAACACGCTCACCGGGCAACCAAGATAATAGTATCGCCAAAGGACAACCGAGAAGAGATGCGATTTGTTCTAGCGCTGTACGTTCTAGATGCTTTTCTTCTGCTTCGGCTGTAGCGTGTGCCTGTTCCATAACGCGAATGCATTGCTGAAAGCTTTGTACAATTTGTTGCTGTTGCTGGGTATTTGAGTTTAACTGCCACTGACGGACAATCACACCAATTTGTTGAGCAACAACCTGCAAAAGTTCCTTTTCTAAAGTTGTCCAAGCGCGATTGGCTTCGTGAGCAATTATTAAAAGCGCTTCTGGTGCATGTCTGGCAGCACAGTTACTAATTAAAAGCGATCGCACGCCATTTTCCAACAACGGAAAACGCCAATTAAAAAACCGCAAATCTTCCTCAAAATTTTCTATCCCCACTGCTACCGTAGAACGTTGCAAAAGCTCTGAATCAACTTCTTTGAGAGCATCGAGACTAAATGTCAAACATCCGCGATTAGCAAGCTGACTTTGGTAAACAAATTGATAATTATTCTGCTCTGGGTTGTATTGTAATAGTAAAAACCTAGTTGCCCCTAAGCGCTGCAAAACTTTTGTGGCACAGTTACTTAAAATTTCTTCAACATCATGATTACTATAAATACCTTGGGCAACTTGGCTAGTTAACTCAGAATCAAGTTGAACTTGATTAATAGTACTTTCCATACTTTGGGTGGGAGCAACTAGGGAAATTAACCCAGCAGCACTTTTGAGGAAATTTGTCTCTACTTCCGTCCAAATTCGCGCTTCATTGGCTTCCACCGTTAAAAAGCCAAGCAAATCTTTTTGCCAGATTATAGGAGCCGCTAAAAGCGATCGCACTCGCAGCCGTTGCAGCAACTTTCCGGTAAAATTACTTTTGAGAGAACTACGTGCCTCGCCAATTGAGACAATTTGATTGACCGACAAAGCATAGTAAAAATCACTCAACTCCTGTACCGTAATTCCCGCACCTTGCTGATTATTATTATGGCTAATACTCTTTGATTGATTGCTTACCCGTCGCCAAAAATAGCGTCCTTCCCGCTCAAACCAGTAAATATTCGTGCGGGTGGGAGAAACAAATTGATGAGTCGCTTGCACTACTGCTTCTAACCTTGACTCTAAGTTATTTAAAGTTTGCACTCGCTCCAACAATTTAATCAAAGGTTCGTCAAGACGCTTAATTTGCTGATGCTGCAAATTAATCTCACTTTGATACAGTTTTGCGCCCAATTCGCCTAAAACTATTGATAACCTTGGTTTGTCTTCCCCACCCAGCGAGTAACCCCAACGTTCTGAAGCCAGCAACACCACACCCAAACAACGGTCTTTATAACGAATTGGCAAAAAAATTGTTCCCTGGATGTTGTATTTTTCTGCCACTTGCTGCCATTCCTCCGCTCTATTTTCGGCTCGCAAATCAGCTACACCCAAAGAACGCTGTTCAATCACCACTTGCTCTAATAAATCTCCTGGACTGAGAACCACGCGCTGTTGTAACAAAGTCGTGTCATTACCTGGGGTGAAGCCCCCTTTGCCAAACAATATATGATTAACTCTGTCATAAAGAGCAATCCAAATCAATTTATAGTTAAACTGCTCTTGGAGATAATAAATAGTAGTTTCAATCAGAACGTCAACATTATTTTCTTCCCTAAGGCTTTGCAGGACGCGACCCAAGGAAAAAATTTGTGATTCGGCAGCTATAGGTTTTTGGTTCTGCGCCATCTGAATTATGAGTCAAAATAGCTTGTAATATAGAATGCCCAGAAAAGCACCCAAACTAATATTGCAACTATAGCGGGTTGCATGGCAATGCAATAGACATCTGGTAGAAAAGACGTAGAGACGTTCCACTACTAAAGCCGTCAAGGGTTAGAGGGGAAAGGGATGGTGCAGGGAGTTGTGAAAGAAGGAGCGCTGTTGCGAATGGTTGGGTGAATCTAATATCTTGCACTATTCTCAAGAGCGCGTCCAGACCCGCCCAGAGTTAAAACTCACAGGCTTTTAGCTCAAGTCCACGCTTTGTGGATTAAAACCTTTATTTAGTCGTATGAAGACGAATGAGCGCTATTAGCCTGATAAATTAATTTATCAGGCGGTTGTTGGGATTGATGGAAGCAAGATGTCAGCCTCCCACGGGTGCGATTAACGCTCCCGCAAAATATGAAACCAGCACATTTATCCGATATTAATCAAAGCCTTACTGTATAAGGGTTTTAAAATATGCAAGTTAAGAGGTGAATTGCATTTCACTAAAAAGGCACAATTAAATATTACTCCCAGACCGCTCAAAGAATACCTGATTTAACGAACCGCCTTCTCTGCGAGAGGCACAAAGGCTACGCGCTTCGCGTCTTTGAAGGAGAAGATGCCAAGGACACAAAGGAAGAAAAAAGAGGATAGGTAATCTTAAACCGGGAAGGGAGTAAGATAAAACCTCACCCGAAATCCCTCTCCTTCTTAAGGCTACGGTGATTGAAATGGATATATATCAAGTTGCTATTCGACCTTTTTTATTTAATCTGTTAAAAGCAGATCCAGAGCGGTTACACTCCACAACGATTCGCAGTTTAAAATGGCTGTCGCAAACAAGCAATAATCCAACTAGCGGGTGGATAAATCACCGCTTACAGCAGTATTTTTGTCTTGAGGATGCACGTTTAGAACAAAATCTATTTGGGCTAAACTTCCCAAATCCTCTTGGGTTAGCTGCTGGATTTGATAAAGATGGGGTTGCTGCTCCTATTTGGTCGAGTTTGGGTTTTGGCTTTGCCGAACTAGGAACTGTCACTTACCATCCACAGCCAGGAAATCCCCGTCCTCGTTTGTTTCGCTTGCCGTTGGATAAAGCCGCTCTTAACCGCATGGGTTTTAATAATAATGGTGCGGCTGCGATCGCAAAACTTTTGGCAGAAAGCCAGCAGAATTTAATCTCAATCCCAATAGGTCTAAATTTAGGTAAATCTAAGGTGACACCCTTAGAAGAAGCTGCATCTGACTATCTCAACAGTTTTCGCTTACTTAAAGATTGTGGAGATTATTTTGTCGTTAATGTATCTTCGCCGAATACACCAGGGTTGCGATCGCTTCAAGATGTCGCTATGCTTAGTGAAATCTTGGATCTCTTGCAAAAAGAAAACACTGCACAAAAACCTCTTTTTGTCAAGATAGCACCAGATTTAGAATGGGAAGCGATCGCTGACATAATTTCCCTTTCCCAGACATACCATCTAGCTGGGATTATTGCTACAAATACTACCATCCGCCGCGATCAACTAAAAACGCAGGTTATTGATCAAACCGGCAAATCTGTACTAGAAGAAGCAGGTGGCATTAGTGGTGCCCCATTACGCGATCGCTCCACAGAAATAATTCGGTTTATTGCCGCGCAAACCCAAGGGAAAATGCCGATAATCGGCGTTGGTGGCATCTTTTCCACAGAAGATGCTTGGGAAAAAATTACTGCCGGTGCTAGTCTCATCCAAGTTTACACAGGCTGGATTTACGAAGGTCCGATGATGGTACGCTGTATTCTTCAAGGCTTGCTTTCCAAGTTAGAACAAAATGGATTAAGTTCCATCTCCGAAGCCGTGGGAAAAGAGAGGCTGGGAGTTAGGGGCTAGAGGCTTGGGGCTGGAAAGTCAAAATTACTTTTGCCTTTTAATGATTAAATTGTTACTCCCTACTCCCTACTCCCTACTCCCTTCTCCCTACTCCCTTCTCCCTACTCCCTACTCCCTACTCCCTACTCCCTACTCCCTACTCCCTACTCCCTACTCCCTACTCCCTACTCCCTTCTCCCTACTCCCTACTCCCTTCTCCCTACTCCCTACTCCCTACTCCCTTCTCCCTACTCCCTACTCCCTACTCCCTACTCCCTTCTCCCTACTCCCTTCTCCCTACTCCCTACTCCCTACTCCCTACTCCCTACTCCCTACTCCCTTCTCCCTTCTTCCTCCAACGGGAAAAACTCCTTATTTGTCCGCGAAAAACTCCAAGCAATTCCATCAGGATCTCTGCTGCGACTCCACTCAGAAAAATCTGGATCGTTTCGTCGCTTATATACCGTACTGGAATACACATTTAGCCGTTTAGCCAGTTCCGATTGGATGAGAGAGCCAAAAATCAATTGTTTTTCCAGAGGTTTTTTCACTCCCTCTGTAGTTGTTTGTGTTAATGATTCAGCTTCTGCTTTTTCCTCCTGTAGCTTAGGTAACGTTGCTGCCAGTAATTGTGGGTTAATGGCAACAGGTAAAGATGCAAGTTCTTTAATTGGCTCACTACTGTCAAGTATGCTGCCCAGAATGCTACCAGTGATGAAATGATAGACAGGACTGGTGTCTTCATTCAGGATGCTAGCGCCAAACTCCGTGGCTTTAGTATCTAGGTAGCGTTTTGCCCTCTGCCCAGAAAAATTGCCCTTCATTGCCAAATCGATTGGCGTAATTCTGCCCTGGCTTTCCCGAATCATTTTATTGAAAATCGGGTTAACTTCTTGACACCACTTTTGCCATTTATAGCGCTGCCAAAGATTAAAACCAGCTATCAGCAAAATAACACCCAGCAAAACTCGCCAGGTGGAAACCAGGAAAATAATTAAAAAACACATTGGCAAAAGTAGAGCGAGAAAAGCCTTCCCGCCGCTTTCTATGGATTTTTCACTCATGCCGATTATTGCCCAGTGACTTTTTGGGAAATAATATTATCTTGGCAAAAATCGGCACGTTTGTTTGTAATATTTGGCAAAATGTAGGAAAATTGCCGACAAAAAGAAAGGGGGG
>NZ_JAOWRF010000413.1 GCF_025753815.1 Plectonema radiosum NIES-515
CTTGTCTCCCTTGTCTCCCTTGTCTCCCTTGTCTCCCTTGTCTCCCTTGTCTCCCACTCCCCCACTCCCCCACTCCCCCACTCCCCCACTCCCCCACTCCCCTTTCCCCATGTCCATTATTAACTTCTCACTTCTCCCCCCAAAAGAAATGCGCTAAACTCAATTTAGGTCGAACCATCTTTGGTTCGGCACAATACTTCTTGGAAGATATCCTTATCGCAGGAAGTGGGTCAATGCCCACTTTTTTTATTGGATTATTGCATGACTCATCCCTTAGTCCCACAAATTATTGATTTGGCAACACCAGTGGCAGAAGAACTGGGATTGGAAGTCGTTGGGGTAGTTTTTCATACTAACCAACGTCCCCCAGTGTTGCGGGTAGATATTCGCAATCCCCAAGAGGGGACTGGATTGAATGATTGTGAGCGGATGAGCCGTGCTTTAGAAGCCTCCTTAGATGGATCGGATATCATTCCAGATGCTTACGTTTTAGAGGTGTCAAGTCCTGGTATTTCGCGGCAACTGGCAACCGACAGGGAATACCTGTCCTTCAAAGGATTTCCTGTAATTGTCTTTACATCCCAACTCTACGACGGACAGCAAGAGTGGATTGGTCAATTGATTCTGAGGGATGAAATATCAGTTTACTTAAACCAAAAAGGTCGTGTAATCCAAATTCCTCGCACTCTCATCACTAGGGTGCAGTTGAATGAAAGCAGATAACAATTAGGAGAACGGAGTAGGAGTTAAGTTTTGAGTTTTGAGTTATTTGAAAACTCCTAACTGTAGAGACGCGACCGATCGCGTCTCTACAACTCCTAACTTATGCTGGGTGTCTGCATAATAATTAAAGGAGATAAATCTATGTCTACAGTTAAATTAACAGGATTAAAAGATTTAATCGAAAGTATTAGTCGCGAACGGAATTTACCGCGTCTGGCAGTTCAATCAGCTATTAGAGAAGCACTGCTAAAAGGTTACGAACGTTATCGTCGTGCCCAAAATTTAGAGCGAAGACAATTTGATGAAGAGTACTTTAATAATTTTGAAGTAGAACTTGATGTTGACGAACAAGGATTTCGCGTTCTTTCCACCAAAAGCATTGTTGAAGAAGTTGGCAATACTGACCATCAGATTTCTTTAAAAGAAGTTCAAGAAGTAGCTCCCGAAGCGCAATTAGGTGACTCTGTGGTGCTAGATGTTACCCCCGACAAAGAAGAATTTGGTCGCATGGCGGCGATGCAAACCAAGCAAGTTTTAGCGCAAAAACTGCGAGATCAGCAGCGCCAGATGGTGCAAGAAGAATTTCAAGACTTAGAAGGAACTGTACTCCAAGCAAGAGTATTGCGCTTTGAAAGGCAGTCAGTGATTATGGCAGTTATCAGTGCCTTTGGTCAACCAGAGGTAGAAGCTGAATTACCCAAGCGCGAACAATTGCCCAACGATAATTACCGAGCAAATGCTACATTTAAAGTATATTTGAAAAAGGTTTCTCAAGGACAGCAACGCGGACCGCAGTTACTAGTTTCCAGAGCAGATGCTGGTTTAGTAGTATATTTGTTTGCCAACGAAGTGCCGGAAATTGAAGATGAAGTTGTGCGAATTGTTGCTGTTGCCAGAGAAGCTAATCCCCCTTCACGTTATGTAGGACCGCGAACTAAAATTGCTGTTGACACCCTCGATCGCGATGTCGATCCAGTTGGTGCTTGTATTGGAGCGCGGGGATCGCGAATTCAGGTGGTGGTCAATGAATTGCGCGGGGAAAAAATCGATGTGATTCGTTGGTCGCCAGATCCCGCAACTTACATTGCTAACGGCTTGAGTCCCGCACGAGTCGATGAAGTGCGCCTCATGGACCCCGAAAGTCGCCAAACTCACGTTTTAGTAGCTGAAGATCAACTTAGTTTAGCTATTGGTAAAGAAGGACAAAACGTCCGTTTAGCTGCTCGTCTGACTGGTTGGAAAATTGACATCAAAGACAAAGCAAAGTATGACCCCGTAGCGGAAGATGCAAAATTTGTCGCCGTCCGAGCAAAATATCAAGAAGAAGAAGATGAAAGGGAGTTTGAGGAGCTCGAAAAAATAGAGCAACTACACCTAGACCAAGCAGATGAGTACGAGGAATTAGAAACAAACGACGAGTATGAAGATGAGCCAGATGAGCCAGATGAGCCAGATGAGCAAGATGAAGAAATAGAAGCATGTCAAAACAAGTTAGAAACTGTTATGAAGTCAGTTGAGAATTTTCCATCTAACTTAAGGGTAGCTTTGCAAGATTTCATAGAAGACAGATCGCAATTAGCAGACAATTTTAGACAATTGTTGCTGAAAAGTTCTTTAAGTTCGCTAAAACAGCTTTTAGAACACCTAGCCGATTTAGCTGTGGCTTCTGATACACCTTTTACTATAGCGAAACTTACTAACGCTTTAGGAATAAAAGGTGCTACATTTCAAAGCATCTTGTCTTTATTGGTAGTTTGAGTATTCCAAAAATATTCGCTCAATTTTGATAGATATAGCGCGATCGCCATTTGTCGCCCATCTTTTCATTTATCGGATTACCCGCTCGCCAACTTGTTTGGAGTGCTTGCATTTAATCGTTTGTTGGCTTGAGCAATAGCTAAACGCAACAAACGAGCGTTTTGAAAAATAAAAAAGCGATCGCTGCCTAACGGTGGAGAATTAGCGCTAAATTATCAACCGTCAGGATGATGATCTTCCCTGACCTCAACTTGGTATCATAAATATTCTCAGATGTTGCAATTAGTCAATAAAAGGGTAAAAATACAAATAACTTAACAAACCTTAATTTCTCATTAACTAAGGTTATAAAGGTTTAGTTGAGAATGTAACAAAAAATAAAGATTAGTAGTAGAGGAGTTGTTTAACAAAAAATACTGCATTTAAGCCAGTGAAAAGAGATGAAAAAGAATTACCGACGTTGTATAAGTTGCCGCCAAGTCAAATTAAAAGAAGAGTTTTGGCGGATTGTCCGCGTCTTTCCATGTAGACAGGTACAATTGAATCAGGGCATGGGGCGTTCTGCTTACATTTGTCCGCAAGCGAGTTGCCTTTGTGCTGCTCAAAAAAAAAATAGACTAGGGCGATCGCTACATGCATCAGTGCCAGAAACACTGTATGAGGCATTGTGGCAACGTTTAGCCTAAAGCCATACCAATTAATATTCGGGTTTTGGCGGTAATCCTCAGACAATTGTAGTGACAGCCGTAGTAATACGCTATCATCACATTCTGACTTGATTGCTTGGGTTAATGCCAAAATAGGAAATAGGTGTAGTTAGCGCAGCTAGCTCGCTTCTCAACTTTATTGCAGAGCGGCGAAGCAACATTCTCAAAAAGTTTGACTCGATTGTGTTGTGGAATCAGAATCAGCAAAACCAAAAAAAAACAATATGGCAACCTGGTAGCGCGATCGCGCGACTCCATCAACCATCCTTGGGTATGGAGATGCCAGCAGTAAACCGAAACATCTCTCTTTCCTGATTGGAGGCACCGGCAAAATCGTATCTGGGCAACCTAAACACAGTAGTCAAAGGATGGAGATGTCGCACTCCCAGGCAGCCATCCGCTAAAACTGTAATCTTATTGGGGAAGAGTGGATGAACAACGGCAAAGTGAGAATTTACGAATTATCAAAGGAATTGAATTTGGATAACAAAGAGCTATTAGCAATTTGCGACCAGCTCGATATTGCGGTCAAAAGCCATAGCAGTACAATTTCAGAAACAGAGGCAGAACAAATCCGGACAGCAGCCGAAAAACTGGCTGCTACGAATGTAATGCCAAAAAAAGAACTTACAACCAGTAATAAAGCAAATTCACCACAAAATGGTGGACTTTCCCGACCAACCGCACCCCACAAACAACAAATTTTGGAAATTCGCAAACCCAAAATATTGAGAAACACTAACTCCAACGCCCAAGAGGCATCAGTTGCTATTAGTACTGAATTTGCTTCTTCTGAGGCTAATCCTCCCTCACCTCCACGACCCTTCGCCACACCAGTCTCATCATCAATGAAGCCGACGGCACCAACTCGACCAGTACCCCGGAATCAGTCGGAGACCCCACAAAACCCTCCTGTAACTGAAGCAGAGCAAACGCTTGATCGTACTCCGACACCAGAAAAAACAGCTACAGAGAAACCGGAGAAAACAGCAGCTCCCAGACCAAAACCGGAAAAAGCGCCTAGACCGCAACTAGTAGCGCCACCCGCAAGACCACTTGGGGAAACAGCAACTACAAATGGACAGCCTCTGGAGGAAATGGGAGAGCCGATTGAAGCGGGATCGCTTTCTCAGACACAAAAACCGATCCTGAAGCGCGATCGCGATCAGGTAAAACCCAAAATCGGCAGACCAACAAGCGACCAGCCAGCACAAGATGCACCCCGTCCAGCAGGACGACCCACTCCCGCACCAGTCAGACCAGAGCAAAAAGGTAATAGACCATCTGCCCCAACACCCGGAGGAGATCCGCAACGACCCAGACCGGTACGTCCAGGTGAAAAACCAGCATCACCAGTGGCAACTCCACCAAGAGGGCTTGCGGGTGTTTCCGCAAAACAAGGTGACGGGATGGATGACGATCCCGTACCACCCGATTTGCTCGACCTCAAACGCCCCACACCACCTCGCCTACTCAAAGGTGGCAAAAAGTGGCAGGAAGAGGAAATTATTGACGAAGTTAAAGAAAAAGCAGGCAAGGGAGTCACCAAAGGCAAGCGAGTTAAGCCGATTCTGGATGATGAATTTGAAGAAGACTTGCTCGATGATGAAGATTCAGATTCACTTCTCACCGTTCAGGTCAGCCTTTCCATCGCTCGTCCTCCCAAACCAAAGGCAAGCCGACCTTCCTCACCGATAATAGCCGCAACAACCAGCATCCCAACTGCTAGAGGTAGTAAAAAGTCAGGCAGCCGCGACCGCGATCGCGACCGCGATCAAAAAGGCGGACGCCAACAAGAGCAAAAGCGCGATCGCCCAGAAAAACTGATAGTAACAGGTCCCATGACCGTGCAAGAACTGGCTGAAGCCTTAGCAGTTGCCGATACAGAGATTGTGAAAATCCTGTTCATGAAAGGCATGGCGGTAAGCATCACCCAAAACCTAGATATTCCCACCATTACCCTGATCGGAACTGAGCTAGAAATACCAGTCGAAACCGCCGAACTAGAATCCGAGGCAATTAAAGTCACGGAAATGATCGAAGCGGGAGACTTGGAAAACCTCGTGCGCCGTCCCCCAGTCGTGACAATTATGGGTCACGTAGACCACGGTAAAACTACCCTGCTCGACTCGATTCGCAAAACAAAAGTGGCTGCGGGTGAAGCTGGTGGTATTACCCAACACATCGGTGCTTACCACGTCGATGTCGAACATGAAGGCAAGATGCAGCAAATCGTCTTCCTTGACACCCCCGGTCACGAAGCTTTTACAGCTATGCGAGCGCGGGGAGCGCGGGTGACAGACATTGCTGTATTGGTAGTAGCTGCGGATGACGGCGTTCGTCCCCAAACCATTGAAGCCATTAGCCACGCCCAAGCAGCGGGAGTGCCAATTGTCGTAGCAATTAACAAAATCGACAAAGAAGGGGCACAGCCAGAGCGGGTGAAACAAGAACTCACCCAGTATGGTCTGACCGCAGAAGATTGGGGCGGTGAAACAATCATGGTTCCTGTGAGCGCTATCAAGGGCGAAAACCTAAATACGCTCTTAGAAATGATTCTGATAGTCGATGAGGTAGGCGAACTCTCTGCCAATCCAAATCGGACTGCTAAAGGAACAGTCATTGAAGCTCATCTGGATAAAGCAAAAGGAGCAGTTGCTACTTTGTTAATTCAGAATGGTACTCTCCATGTCGGCGACATGCTCGTAGCTGGATCAGCATTTGGTAAAGTTAGAGCAATGGTCGATGACAGAGGAGCCAGAGTTGAAGCTGCAAGTCCTTCTTTTGCCGTCGAGGTGTTGGGTTTAAGTGATGTACCAGCAGCAGGCGACGAATTCGAGGTTTTCGGGAACGAAAAACAAGCACGCGCACTCGCCTCAGACCGGGCAGACAAGCAACGCCAATCCCGCCTATTACAAGGACGAGTTACCCTCACAACCCTTTCCGCTCAAGCGAAAGAAGGCGAGTTAAAGGAACTCAACTTGATTCTCAAGGGAGATGTCCAAGGCTCTATAGAAGCCATTGTGGGATCGCTCAAACAAATCCCGCAAAACGAAGTACAAATTCGCATGTTATTGGCTGCTCCTGGGGAAATCACGGAGACAGATATCGACTTGGCTGCCGCTAGTAACGCCGTAATTATTGGCTTCAACACTACCTACGCTAGTGGTGCCAGACAAGCTGCCGATGAGGCAGGTGTGGATGTGCGCGAATACAACATCATCTACAAACTCCTAGAAGACATTCAAGGAGCTTTGGAAGGTCTGTTAGAGCCAGAATTGGTAGAAGAACACCTGGGTATTGCAGAAGTCCGTGCCGTGATCGCAATCGGTCGTGGTGCAGTTGCCGGTAGCTACGTGCAATCTGGCAAGCTAGTTCGCAACTGCAAAATCCGAGTGCGTCGTAATAACAAAGTCATCTATGAAGGTGTTCTGGACTCACTCAAACGGATGAAAGATGACGTTAAGGAAGTGAATGCTGGCTATGAATGCGGTATCGGCGTTGATAAATTCAACGACTGGGCTGTAAGTGACAGCATAGATTCCTACCAAATGGTGACGAAACGCCGCACTTTGACTTCAACCAGATAGTGTTGAGTGCAAAATAGCTATTTGTAGAGACGCGAAATTTCGCGTCTGTATAGGAGTTATGAGTTATGGGTTTTTAACTCCTAACTCTCAACTCATAACTCCTAATTCCACTATGTCCTCATTTCGCTCTGAACCTATTTTGTGGATTCACGTTGCTGGATTGGCAACGCTACCGATTTTTTTGCCGCTGTGCTTATTGTTTTTGGCAGTAGGCGATCGCTCACTACCAATTTGGTTAGAGCTATTTGTAGTTGCAGCAATTGGCGTTATCCCGCTGTTGTGGATGCAGTTACGCCGTCCTTTTTATATATTTGCCCTTCTGGGAGTAGCGAAGAAGCCAGAAACCCTCTCAGAACCCCAGCGTAAAATTCTCTGTTTAGTTAATACAAAATTAAATCGTCTCCTAGCAGTTTTCGGAGCTGTATTATCAGTCGCAATACTGGGACTGCTTTATCAAGCAACTCCATTAGTCGCAAATATTGCTGGGCTTTTACCTCAATGGAGAGGTTTAGCATTGCTTTTTGCTGGATTATTCTTTTTGGCGAGTAATTTATTTTTGCAAATTCCCCTGAGTGTGGCACGAATTTTGGTGACGAAGGAAACAGAATTTGCGACTTTAGAACCGTTATCTTTAGAAAAGATTAAGCAGGATTTTACAATTTTAGGGGTGCGGGTTAATCAAATCTTGCCCCAGTTGACTGGCAAAGTTAAAACTGAGGAATAAGTAATTATGGCTCGAATTCAAACTTCTACCGATACGGAAATTTGGGATAGTCTCATATCGGCGATCGCTGTAAGTTCCGGCTTCCAAAGCTGGCAACTCGAACACGATACTCAATTACAAGGGCTTCGTCTTGAACAACAAGTACAGCGCTATTTACGGGAAACTTTAGAAACTTTAGCTTACTAAGTATATAAATAGAAATGACGAGAAAAGCTCATCTCAATAGCTGATTGCTAATATTACAAAGGCAATTGGCTATTTTCTATAAGCATAAATAGCCAGTTAGTTTTATGACGTGAAAAATACTTAAATAGGACTTAGGCACTCCTGATCGAAAAAATGAACAGTGTGCCTTATCTACGAGAGGCACAAAGGCTACGTGCAGCGTCTCCGTAAAAAGAAGGAATAAGAGTTGCAGAGAGTTTTTGCGCTCATTCCTATTAAAAACCGAGTATATCTTGTAGATTTCCTTGCAAGCGACGGAGTTGACGGTAGGCAGTTTCTAGGCGATCGCCTTCAACTTCTATCTCATTTGTGGGATTATTTTCAATAACTTCTATAAGTGTAATTTGCCTATCTTTACTGGCAGAAATTACCAAAGCAGCCCGTAAAGCTTGTTTGTCTGCCTCACGCGATCGCGTATGAATAACTTGAGTAACTTGATCTAAAATCACATTGCCAATTCGGCTATTCAGCACCTTATCTAAAATCACCGGATTTACCTTCACAGGTTCCCTCAAGTACTGACGAATTGCTTGAGGGTTTTGTCTAGCCAAAGCTAAATTCACTGGAAATTACCCATCACATATACAGCACCCTATCGCTTTAATCGAATATACGTAGAGACTATTCTCAGAATCGTCTCTAGAAGGAGAGGGGTTTTATATATGTACGAACTTAGGAGTGAAATTTGCTGTAAATACCAACGAAGACGAGTCTTTTTATTAAATAAATATGAAATTATCAGCTTTTTAGATAATAATTTTAAAATTAAAACCTCAATAAAAAGTATTGTCAAGTACAATAGCTTTTAATTACAGCCCAAAAACACTACCATAAGAGGCTTTTTGGTCAAACTTAAATTCAGCTTGACAGTTTGAAAACTGTAACATTAAACAACATTAGGGTTGATTTTTCTTCAAAAATTTGGCTGATAAGGTGCTGTTATTCCGGTATAGTTTTGCATGGGTTTTACAGCTACCTGGCTGCTATCAACACCTCTTTCAACTTACCTTAATTCACTCAAATCACAGATATAAAAAAGATGAAACGTCAGGGTTTTCACAAGCCTCAATCGAAAACTTTTCGCCTTATTTCTAGCAGTCACCCCAGATATACTCTACCTTTGCGAGCAGGACTAAGTGCCTTGATACTCGTTTCTGCGGCATCAATGCGATCGCCTGCTCAAGTAAATCCTGGTGCTAGCCTTAAAGAAGATATTACTCCAACTCTAATCGCGCAAGTTCCTGCAACAGCAACAGCAATTTACGTCAACCCCGCAACCGGTGCAGACAGCGCTGCTAGCAATTCTGAAGCAACACCCTATAAAACTATCACCCAAGCCCTCACCAAGGCTCAACCAGGTACCGTCATTCAACTTGCTGGTGGTACTTATAACAGTGAAAGTGGCGAAAAATTCCCATTATTCATTCAACAAGGTGTGACACTGCGCGGTGATGATGCCAGCAAAGGTCAAGGGATATTAATTACAGGTAGTGGTTCATATACTAGTCGCACCTTTGCCGCACAAAACATCACAATTCGCGCTGACAAAGATTCTACCATCACTGGCGTTACTGTCACCAACCCCAATCAACGCGGTAGTGGTGTGTGGGTTGAATCAACTAATCCCAAAATTACAAATAGTACATTTGTCAACAGTGGAAGAGAAGGTATTTTCGTTACGGGTACAGGTAATCCCAAAATTGAAAATAACGTCTTTACTGAAAACAAGGGCAATGGGGTTTCCGTCGCTAAATCTGCCACAGGTGAAATTCGCAATAACTTGTTTCAATCAACTGGTTTTGGGATTGCAGTTAGCGATTTGGCAACTCCTTTAATTACTGATAATCAAATTATCCAAAACTATGGCGGCATTGTTGTCACTGGTAGCGCTAAACCAATGCTCCGTAACAACGTAATTCAGGATAACCGAGATCACGGATTAGTTGCGCTTCAGAAATCTTTACCAGACTTGGGAACTCAGGAAAATCCTGGTAAAAATCTGATTCGCAATAACGGGAAAAAAGACCAAAAAAAGTTTTTTGATGTATTAAATGCAACCACTCAGAATACAATAGTCGCTGTTGGTAATGATATTGACCCCACCCGAATTTCTGGCAAGGTAGATTTTGTTGCTGCCAGTGTTGAACCCCCCGCAGCACGAGGTCAAACCGCTTTTAAGGATGTACCTGCGGGTTATTGGGCAAAAGGATACATCGAAGCTTTAGCCTCTGCGAATATTATTGCCGGTTTCCCCGATGGCACTTTTAAACCTAATGAACCTGTAACACGCGCTCAATTTGCTACTATCGTCAATAAAGCTTTATCGCCAGCAAGCAAACGCCCAGGTATTGATTTTAAGGATCTGAAAAACAATTTCTGGGCTTACGCAGCAATTCAATCTGCTTACCAGGGTCAATATGTCTCTGGCTATCCCGACGGTACGTTTCAACCACAGCAGCAAATTCCCAGAGTGCAGGTGTTAGTATCCTTAGCTAATGGTCTGGGTTTAAATGCTGAAACTCTGAATGCTTTGACTTTCTACACTGACGCAACCCAGATTCCCAAATATGCAACAGGTTCTGTTGCTGCTGCAACTTCCAGGCAATTGGTAATTAATTATCCTACTGTTAAGCAACTAAATCCAAATCGTGAGTCAACTAGAGCAGAAGTTGCTGCTTTTGTTTACCAAGCGCTAGTTAGTGCTGGACGCGCTCAAGCAATTCCCTCACCGTATTTGGTACAAACTCCCTAATCAGGGGACAAGGGGGACAAGGGGACAAGGGGACAAGGGGGACAAGAGGGGCAAGGGGGAAAAGGG
>NZ_JAOWRF010000048.1 GCF_025753815.1 Plectonema radiosum NIES-515
CAATCGACACAACTCTCTCAGAGCCAAGAACTCGGTCTTGCTAAGATCGCGTATTTGGTTTTTCTGAGTCAAGTACATCAACACTGCTTTCTACATATTTACAGTATATAGCGAAAGCTATGTATTTGACAAGGATATTCTAAGGCTTAAAGGCGGTAGGCGAATAAATTCGCACGAGTCGTCGTTCCTCCGCGCTCACTTATAGACGCGGTTTCCCAACTTCCCGCATATTTCTTATGACATCAAGAAGCGATCGCACCATTCGCGACTAAGACGTATTCTAATTCAAGAACACAGCACCATCTTCATCAATTCTCATTGCACTTTTATCCATCTTCACGTCAGTTGTTTCCTTGAATGAAAGTTGCAACATACCTTCTTGAGAAGATCCTTGTGGTGTCACCATCAACAGTCCCTTATCCTGACGGTAGAAAGTAACCGTTACAGGAGTACGTAAACCTTGCAGCATCACCTCAGATTTCCCTTCCAGGGTTCGGGGTGCTGTATCGCCAATTACTTGGTAGCTAATAGGTGCGGCTGTCTGATTTACCAAACGGACACCTACTTTGCCACTCATGGGCATTACCATTGCGACAGCGGGTTGTGGCAATGATGTTTGAATTACGGAATTTTGGCTTTGTTGTATGGTGGAGTTGTTCACAGCACCAGATGAATTGTTCATGCCTTGTGGCGATCGCCTGATCGACGACTGGCTATTATAATTGTAATTCTGCCATAAAGTGCTAGTTTCATCTTGCATTTCACCGCCTACACCCATAGTTGTTTCTTCCGGTGTTGGGTTAACAGAGGTGTTATTGCGAATCGGAGTTTGCCCTTGAACTCCCATTTTTTGAGTGAAAGCATTAGGTGGGCATCCTTGAGGAACCATAACTCGATTGTTGTGTGGTTCTTCGTAGAAAATTTTCGGACAGGGGTTAATTTTGGGAGTAGATTGTTGTGCGATCGCCGCATGTGGAATTGCTGGCAAACCAATAAGCAGTCCGCCAAAAATACTGCCTAGCAATTTAGCCGAGTTGCGTAAGTTGTTTTGATGTTTTTTCATTTTTATTCTCCGTAATCAATATCTATTTAGACTTTAATATCTTAAAAAATATGAATATTTTCATATTAGCTAATCAATCATAAATCTTACCTCTAGCTATGAGGTGAACAAATCAAAACAACCCTATTATTATTTCTACCTTCAGTCAAAAGTAAATCTATCATTAGTTATAGTTGGACGGAAAATTAAGAGGTAAGAATTGCTGAAAATTCCCACCTCCTAACTTTATATTTGATTTACGCTTCTTCCCACATTTTGCGAACTACATCAGGCAACCAGCTAGCAATTTCCTGAATTCGTTCTTGTGATAATTCGTCTTTAGTGGCAGAAAATATTGCCATAACTACCTTTTCGCGGTCGGCATTTGGTGGCATTCCACCTTCATTAGCTACCCGAAATAGAAAGCGATCGCTATCAATCTTAAAGATGCCAGGACCTTGCCAAGGTGGACGTACCCGACTTAAAAACCCGACAATCGGATTTGTATCGTGCCACAAATCTGCAATTTCTATTTGTAGCGATTTATCATCACTTTTTTCGGCTGGTTTGTGCAATTCAGCTTCAACGCGATCGGCAGCTTCCGTAGTCATCAAATCGCGCATCACCCGGAATGCAACTTCTGTGATATCTCTAGCATCGAAGATATCTGCCAAACCCCCTTTTACCATCACCTTTTCTAAAAAGGGCAAATCTTTCTCAGCTGCTTGTTAAAAAACTAAGACTCAAGAATGATTGGTAAAATCACAGTGAAGGTAGTGCCAATGCCTTGAGTGCTTTCAACGTGAATTTGACCTTGATGGGTTTGGACAATAGCTTGAGCGATCGCTAGTCCCAAACCCGAACCGGTGGCACTTTCGAGTTTTTTATTTGCTGTATTGTGGGTACGTGCTGGATCTACTCGATAAAAGCGATCGAACAAACAAGGTAAAGCCTCGCTGGGAATACCAATCCCCGTATCACTCACCTTAATTTGCAAAGCCGTGCTGTGACGTAGCCGAGAAACCGGATTTATTGCCTCAATCCGCGTCAATTCCACATTTACCCGTCCACCAGATGGCGTATACCTTAAAGCATTGCCAATCAAATTTGTAAACAATCGCACTAGTTGACCCCACTCACCAACAAGTGTAAACCAATTATCGAGCAATTCAAGGTTAATTTCCGTACCTGGAGGGTCAATCAAGTTTAAAGTTAAGGTGATGTTTTTTTCCGCAGCTAGTAGATGTTGTTCTTCAATCACTTCCATCAGCAAAGCATCAAGGGGACAAGGTGAAAAAACATCTTTGCTAATGCCACTATCTTGTCTTGCGAGAAATAGTAGATCGTTGACTAACTTCCCCAAACGCTGCGTTAAGCGTTCTACTATTTTTAATTGTTTTTGATAATGTAAAGAAGTAGGATTTGCATCTCTCCATTCCAAATCATTGAGAGCAACTTGCACATTAGTTTGAATTAAAGCGATCGGACTTCTTAGTTCGTGAGAAGCATCAGCCGTAAATTGTTTCAAACGTTGATAAGACTCACCCACTGGTTCCATTGCTTTACCAGAAAGAAACCAACCACTAGCACCCACCGAAAGCACCATCAACCCAGTACCCCATGCCAAATCAAAAATCAACTGACGACTCGGTTTAGTAACTTCAAACCAAGGATGACTAACACGCAGATATCCCAACACCTGCCGTCCTACTTCCACCCGTTGCGTAACTTGCCGCAGCAACATCGGGGGGTTAGGTAGAGACGTTCCACTGGAACGTCTGTACGGCAGTTCTCCCCCTTGTCCCCCTTGTCCCCCTTGTCCCCCTTCTCCCCCACTCCCCCCACTCCCCCTAACCACACGCACAGTCTCACCCATGCGGTTAAGATGAATAGGAATATTCAGCGGTTCAGATAAAGTTGACCAAATTAATTCACCAGTCGGACTAAACCACTCTAAATCGATGTGGTCATCTTCTACCGTATCCGCATTGTTGGCAAAACTAGCTTCCACATTCAGCCGGAACTCACTTAAATTAGGGTTTATCGATTCAATCACAAGCGTAGACGCACAACGACTTGTTGTTAGACATCGCTCTACTACTTCCACCACATGATTCAAAGTATCGTCAATCCGCTCAATCAAAGTACTGCGGACATATAAATACACCCCACTAGCAAACACTAGGAGCAGTACCGCAGTTACAGCAGTGTACCAAAGGGCGAGACGGCGACGAGTAGCTTGAAACATACTTGTTACTTCATTAGTAATTAGTTTTTCTTAGTTATTACTTTAGACAACCGATGTGGAAATTAATTATGCGTTACCCAAAACCCTTGATTAGACGTAGCATTGCTACGTCTGTGTTTTCCGGAGATGCCTTTTATAAAAAGACTAAATGCTTACTAAACAATACTTTCAGTCCATTTTAATGGAATGCGCGCTATGAGCTAGTAATTTATTTCAGGGCGGGTTATCGGGCAATATAGTTCAGTTAAGCCTGATCGTCCGAGTGTAGAGACTTCGGACCATCGCGTCTCTACAGGTCTAAAAATCCTTAACATCGGTAGGTGGAAGATGTGAGTTAGGCAAACTTCGTTTTTGTACCTGTAAACAGCGGGACTTTAGTTGCTGAGTACTTTTAAAAAAGGGCACTGAAATCTAAGTTCCTATTAATGCTTTAGACTCGAAACACGTCTTAAGTGCTATTACCGAGTATATTTGGAATTAACCTCCTCACAATTCCATATTCTCACTGAAGTGGTCTTTCTGCTAAACAGGTTAAATTCTTCTTGTAAAGATGTTACAAGGAGAATTTAACAATTATCAGCAAATTTAACTAATAAAAATTCCACCGAGAATAATCTAAGAAGGAATTTTTTATTGTTTAAGCCAGCCATCACTCTCTTTTTGTAGTTGGTTTATTAAGTTACATATTCTCGCTAATAAATCCAACAAAAGTCATGCATTCCTCTGTGCAACCAAAATATTTGGTCTAAACAATACCCAAATACAGATTTTTCCATGTCCAACAAAGGAGGTGATGTTTAAAAGGTCTAAATTGAAAATTGAAAATTCAAAATGCTAACAACTAATGCTGGTACTTATCCTATTCTCCTACTATAACAACTGTATAACAATTTCATAACAGTTAAGTAGTTTTTTGTAGATAAGACAGTTCTCAATGCACTCTCGGACTTACCAGGGAATCTCTATCAAACAGTAATTAACAAAACCAAATTAGTTTGAATGAGTGATAAAACGAGAGTTTATAACATTTTCACAATTGACACTACCTACACCTCAAAGAGATTTTTTACATCATGAAAAACAAAGTTTTAGCTATTCTAGCTGCTAGTGCTGCCGCTTTGGGTAGCGCCATTTTTGCAGCACCTGCTCATGCAGTTGAGCAAAATGTAGATGTTAATGTTACTATTCAACCAACAATTTACTTGCGTACTTTCAAAACTATTAACTTGCAGATTTCTCAAGGAGATTTGGGTGCGATAGATAAGGATTACGACCCAAGTAATACAACAGATGGTAGTGCTATTCTTAGTAGAATTGCTCCTGCTAATCTTGCTAGGGGAACCCAAACAGAGGTAACGAAGAATGTTAAGGAGTTATTCGCTGTTTGGTCTAACAGTGGAAAAGCTGTTACTGTCACAGTTAAACCTGTTCCAAACGATACTACTACTGGTGGAACTGTACTAACAAACCCAGTGGCTACTACTAGAAGGGTAACGCTGAAAACAGCCACTGCTACAGGAGGATTCAATGGAACTCCTGATGAGGAGCTAAATCCTTTAGTAGGAGGTGCCGACCTAGTATTTGACGTATCTAGAGCTGTAGCTGGCAGTTACAGCGGAGGTCAGATTAAAGTAGAAGCGTTAGCAACTCCCTAACTACTATTCAGTCGTCATCATTGCTGGTGCAGGCAAAATGCCTGCTTCCAGTATTAATTAAGCACAAAGTAATTTGGGAAAAAGCAAAAAGGCAAGTATTTCAGAATTAGGCATCTAGTTGATGGTCAATACTTGATAGTCAACAATTTATCATCTAAAATTCCAAATTCCAAATGTATTTTCAGACATTTTACTTTGTGCAAAAAAAACTAAAAGGTCAATTTTTAAACAATGAGATGCCAACGCAATCTTAAACGCTGCTTGGCTCTAGTCGTGGCGCTTATTGCTTTGCCACAGCCTCAAGTTTTGGCACAATCAGTACCCCCTCAAGATCCGACAGAAATCTGCAAGCTAACGTTTACCCAAGAACGGACAATTCCCGAACTGAAGACATCGGAAATTTTAGTTCACGCGACTGGGACGGCAAACAATTTGCAAGAGTTATTAGCTTCTCCTAGCTTCTCTTACAATTCCAGCATCACTCGCCAATTGCCACAGCTTTGGAAGTTAAAGGTACCGTTAGACTCCTCAGGCAATCTACCACCGATCACTCACTCATACAACATACAACTGAAAAGTTCGAGCGGACAAACTATTTCAAACAGCAAAATTCAACAAGAGCTTTTGCCAGTTGCGGAGATATCCAGGGATTTCAATACCAAAACAGCAGTAGTCCAGGGGGGTGTGAGATTGCTATTCCAAAATTTATCGTCAATTAAATCAAATACCTATTCGGGTACGATATCGGTAACTGTGGACTATCCAGGCAGCAATTGTCCGTAGAGGTGTGCCAATAGCGACAAGTATTAACTTAGTTTTTTTATTTGGTGTGTGAAGAAGTTAAAAGTTCAAATGTTTCAAAAAAGTATAAGTATAGCGCTAAGTTTAATTGGGGTATTAGCCTTGGGGATGCCTGATGTGACAGCGCTTGAAATTGGCGTTAGTCCCCCTCGCTTTGAAGTGGAAATAAATGGTAAAATGCGATCGCAATCAATTAATATCAAAAACTTTTCTTCTGAGCCAGTAGAAATGAGGGCTTTCATCGGTACTTGGACGATGAGCGAAAACAACCAAGTGCAAGAAGCCGAATCTAGTGAACAATCTTTAGATCAGTGGATTGTCTTCACCCCCTCTAAATTTACCATTCCACCCCGTGGTTCTCAAACTATACGCTTTGCCATTCGTCCGAAAGTTAAGCCTGTTGCTGGTGAACACCGCGCTGTACTTTATCTAGAAGAAATTCCTTCGGGCAAGGAAGATTCACAAGCTGTTACTACCATAGGTCGGTTGGGTGTTGTTATCTACGGTTATGCAGGAGAAATTAAACGAGTTGGTATCCTCAACTCCGTGAATGTACAAGCTAAACCGGATAAAGTAACGGCAATATTTGATGTTTCCAACACAGGTAATGCCCATGTCCGCATGAAAGGTCAATATGCAATATACCGTGCTGCCAACTATCCAGGAGCCTCGGCAACAAAACCCCTCAATACAAACAATTCAAAAGCAAAACTTCCAGACAATGTATTAGACGTGGGTTCTTTAGAATTACCTCCAGTTTTACCCAGTAATCGTCGTCAGTTGTTGTTGTCCATTAGCAAAAAATTACCTGCTGGCAATTACGTTTTGGATCTCAATGGCGATTTGAGCGGTACACCAATTGATAAAGGCATCCCCTTCACTGTTCCGGTTGCAACTGGTAACGTACAGCCTGCAACTAAGCCTGTGACTGCTTCTAAAAAATAGCTTTCACCACTACAAAAATCTTGAATCTTCAGGGTGCGTTGATTTGACACACCCCTCAATAAATTTGCTTATCTATTTAACCCAAGAGGACAAAAAGACAAGGGGAATATCTCATAAAAATTCTCCCCATCTCCCCCTTAATTGAATACAGTTCACAGCCTATATCTGGGCTGGCTATTGCAACCTTTATGCTTACGTATGCTCTACCTAGCTTTACCACCTACACCCCCGCCAATTTTTATCACGTTGAGACCTGAACAGGTTGCTAATAAATCGGATATAGAACAAACTTTCGCTGTTCAAGCAACAAAAAGCTACCTACAAAATAGTACAGCAAAAGTACAAAAGCAAGTTTGTAAATCGCCACAAAATCAACCTCAAAAATCCGATCTTGTCAACAACTTATTAGGGAAAATGCTAGCCGCTTCTAATCAAGCAACAGAAGCTGTAGTTTGCACCAAATCCCAAAATAAAAAGTCGGTAGTTCTGAATTTTCAAGCACAAAATCAGAAACAAAAACAAGCAAAAGGTTTTTTAGCAGTTGCCTCCCAAACAACAGAAAATACTAGCACCGCACCAGCATTAAGTTCTCCGGAAAATAGTTCAGCTACACCTAATATTGCAACAGTTTATGAGGAAGTAACAGCCTCTAAAAATCTAAATCCTCAAAATACTACAACCTCGACAAACACAAATACTAATTCTGGTGAGCAACCTGAATATCAAAAGCTAATTAGCAGTTTATCGAATAAAAAATTTGCTGAAAAAAATACCATAGGTAAAATTCTTTCAGCAGTGCAGGAATTAATTAGTGTTTCTCTTTATGCTTCGCTAAATAATACTACTCATGATGCGTTAAAATCAGATAATCAACATTCTGAAGAAATAGCGATCGCTACTCCTGAACAAACTACAGATAATAAAAAGCCAGAAGATAACAGCACTAATAGTCTTACCCAAGAAATAGCGACTAACACAAATGCACAGACAGGAAAAATTCTGGCAATTGTACAAGAACTAATCAGCGTTTCTATATCTGCTTCCTTAAATAATCAGCTTAAACCAGATACAAAAACTTCAGAAGAAATAGCTAGTTCTATCCCACAGCAAACATCTAATTCCTTAACATCTAACAATAATAAAAAGCCAGAAAATAATATTGGTAATGCTCCTAACCAAGAAAAGGTAGCAGCAAACAATAATGTTACTAATAATGACAGTAAAAATACGTTAATAGAAAAGCTGACCGGAAAAGGTTCTATTCAGCTAGCCAAATCTCCCGATGAGCCTTTTTTGGTTGGTGTAATTATCAACGGTCGAGAAGTTGGTACTTTAGATATCATTCAAGAGGGAAATACTCTTTTAATTCCTTTAGAAAGCTTTGGAGAAGTTGCTGGATTTAAGGTAGAAAATACTGATACCGCTACCCAAGTAAAGACTCCTTTAGGAGTTGTCAAGCTGCAACCGAATTCTTTAAAGCAAATTAATGGTATTACATACATTATTAAATCTGCACTTAAAGATGAATTAAGCATAAATGTAGACTTAAACACTGCTGATTTAACATTACTTACAGATTTACCTTGGCGCGGAAATATTGGACAATATCGACCAAGAGCGGCTGATTTAAAACCAGAATTTTTTGCACCTAGCAGCGGACTTTCAAATTTTAGGCAAGAGTTGAATATTGATACTAATGGCGGAGATACAAGCCTACGTAGTTCTTCACTATTGGGTGGTAGACTAGGAGGATGGGCATATCGTTTGCGCTTGGATAATAATTTTGTTGACCAACCAGACGTTTCTGAATACTTTTTATATAAACATAGCGGTCGATTTCTTTATCAATTAGGACGGCAACAAGTCGGCTTACACCCCCTGTTAAATGGTATTGATTTAACGGGTTTACAATTTGGTTATAGCAATCTTCCAGAAGAAAGCTTTGGTAATAGTTATAGTGCAAATGAGCTTTTATCAAGACGCTCTAGACCTATACAAACATTTCGCGGTAAAGTCGAACCTGCAAGTTTTGTACAACTAAGAGTTGGTGGAACTGTAGTTGCCCAGCAGCAGGTAGGATTTAACGGATTATACGAATTTGTTGATGTTAATTTACCTGTCGGTCAAAGCAATGAAATTGAAGTTGTGATTTTTGATCGCAACAATTTACGTGTACCCCGCGAAATTCGTACTGTCAGAATAAATGCCTCTGATTTGTTACTTCCCGCAGGTGGTAATGTACAGTTAGGTGGGTTAGGTTTTAGCGGAAATTTAGTCCAAAATGGTTTGTTTGGAGATGTAAATTATGATAATCAAGGTAAACCAGTTGGTTTTTATCAATTGCGACAAGGACTTTCAAGTAATTTAACTTTTGAAAGTTCATTACAAGCTGTTCCCAATGCGTTGCAAAGTCAAGCTGGTTTAATTTGGCGTTTGGCAAATCCAGTTGTTTTATCTGCAAGTGTTGGTAGTTCTGCAAATAAACTTGGTTACTCGGCAGATTTGGATGTGCAGTTAAACAGATTGGAAATTAATGCTAATTCTCAATCATTACCAGAGGGATATAGATTATTTAGAAATTCTACACAATTATTTAATCATAGTCTGGAACTAAAATATCGCTTCGGCAATACTCTCAATTTGGGATTTCTTGCCCGCAATCGCAAAGATGATAGCGGCTCTGCTAGTTACATTTTACCTACTTTCTCAGCCCGACCTTTTTCAACATTATCTTTAAACGGTAGACCAGATTTTGACGGACGATATTTATTCAATGCTTTCTATCAGCCAAATAGATTAACAAGATTGTCTTTTAATACTTATGGTGATGCATATATTTCTGATTTAACTTATAACTTAAGTGATACTTATCAGCTATCTTTTGGTAATGAGTTTGGTGGCAATTTAGCACCTCGTTATTCTATAGGTATTGGTCATAATCCCAGTGACCTGAGGGCACTCAGTTGGAACTTAGGAGTGTCATATAGAGATGGAGAAATAGGACCACTTGCAGGTGCTAGTATGCAGGTTCTTCCGGGCTTATTTGCAAGAGTTGAATACCAAGGTATCCCAAGTAGAACTAGAGGCAATTTTGGCGGCTTTGGCGACGATCGCCTGAGTTTATCACTGGTATCAGATTTATCTTTTGCCGGGGGTCGAGTTGCCCCAGCTAACTATAGCGGTATTGGCAAAGATCGCGGAGCGATCGCTGGACGCTTAGTAGTACAAGGTGAAAACAAAAAGTTTGATTTAAGTGGCTCTAATATCCGCGTGTACGATAAACGCAACCAAAGTGTCGGTAGTGCCAGAACTGACTCCAGCGGTAACTTCTTTGTCGGCAACTTGCCTGAAGGTAATTATATAGTTGAACTCGAACCTGACGAATTACCTGTAGAACTCTCCGTACCGAAAACTTCTACAGTCGTTCAAGTTGCTACCTCTGCTGTCACTAAATTAGATTTCCCCCTGAGACCAGAATACGGTGTAGCCGGACGCATCACCGATGTAGCAGGTCAGCCTATTGAAAGAGTGCGAATTGAACTCATCAACTCTGTCGGTGTCCGTGCCTTATCTGCGATGACTGACCAATTTGGTCTTTATCGCCTTGATGGAGTTCCTGTTGGTAAGTATACATTGCGGGTTTCTCCCCAAGATTCACTCAACCCCAACGATACTTTACCCAAACAACAAATCGAAATCAAGAGCGAGTTTGTTTATAACCAAAATCTGCAATTACCTATTTCTGCCGCAGCGAAGAAGAAATGAAACACGGGGATTAGGGGGACAAGGGG
>NZ_JAOWRF010000002.1 GCF_025753815.1 Plectonema radiosum NIES-515
GGGGGGACGACTTGGGGACTTGGGGACAAACAGACAAGCAAATAAGGAGAATTCAAAATTTAATACTCTCTCCCCCATTCCCCCACACCACGCTTCCCCATGCCCAATTCCCAATTCCCAATTCCCCATATCTAAAGTGAAACACTTTTCACCGCAGTTTCGTGTTGACAAATTTGCATCGGTTGAGCCGATCGCAATACCGCATCCAACAACCCCGGAAACAATTCGTTTATTTCCTCGCGCCGCAGCGTGTTAATATGCTGTGTGCCTTCTTTGTGCGTGAAGACTACCCCCGATTCCCGCAAAATTTTAAAGTGATTGGACATCGTAGATTTGGCGATCGCAAAATCAAACCCCGCACACGGTTGCGCTCCCACACTCGCAAGCAACCGCACAATCTCCAGCCTTACCGGATCGCCTAAAGCATACAACACTCCTGATAAATAAATATCTTTTTGGTCTGGGTGATAAAGAAATCTCATAGTTGCACTATCTCGGAAAATAAACTATATTGTAGTTATTCGATTATATCGAATTAACGAATCTTACAGGAGGACAGCTATGTCATCCGTTACAAACGTAACAGAAGCAACCTTTAAGCAAGAAGTCCTAGAAAGTCAAATTCCCGTGTTAGTGGACTTTTGGGCACCTTGGTGCGGTCCTTGTCGCATGGTGGCTCCAGTAGTCGATGAGTTTGCTGGTGAACATGTAGGACTGGTGAAAGTGGTGAAACTGAACACAGATGAAAATCCCACCGTCGCTAGCCATTATGGAATTCGCAGCATTCCCACACTATTAGTCTTTAAAGGTGGTCGGCAAGTAGATACGGTTGTAGGTGCAGTACCCAAAACAACTTTGACTAAAACTTTAGCACAGTATCTGGGGACTAGGGACTAGGGACTGGGGACTGGGGACTGGGAGGACAAGGGGGACAAGGAGGACTAGGGGGACAATTCTTTCTCCCCCCCATCCCCCCATCCCATTTTTATGGTAGTGGTTAAAAAGGATACACAGACTATCCAGCGATCGCTAGTTAAACTATTCTACTAACGTGAATCAGACAAAGTTTTCATGGTGATGATTGCACAGGCGATCGCTTCATCTTGACTAACAAAAACACGGGGGAAAAATCATGCCACACTTATTCGATTCTTATCAACTCAAAGACGTAAAATTACGTAATCGCATCGGGATTTCGCCGATGTGTCAATATAGTTCCGATGATGGAATGGCTAACGATTTCCATTTAGTTCATCTTGGTTCGCGTGCAGTAGGTGGTGCAGGATTAATTATCGCCGAGGCTACCGCTGTGGAACCGCGAGGACGCATCACACCAAAAGATGCGGGAATTTGGTCAGACAAACACATTGAACCCCTACACCGCATCAACAAGTTTATCAAAGAACATGGTGCAGTACCAGGGATTCAGCTAGCCCACGCAGGACGAAAAGCCAGCGCAGCGCGTCCGTGGGAAGGTGATAATTCCCTTAAAGATTCTGAAGGTGGTTGGGAGACAATCGCACCAAGCGCGATCGCCTTTGATGATGATAAATTATGGCGAGTTCCCAATGAAATGACACGCCAAGATATTCAGCAAATACAGGATGATTTTCGTAGTGCGGCAGTGCGATCGCTTGAAGCTGGATATGAATGGTTAGAATTACATTTTGCCCACGGTTATTTAGCACACAGCTTTTATTCACCGCTATCTAACAAACGTACAGATGAGTATGGTGGGAGCTTTGAAAATAGAATTCGCTTTTTGTTAGAAACAACAAGCGCTGTCAGGGAAGTATGGCCCGATCGCCTGCCCTTAACTGCCAGATTATCATGTTCTGATTGGGTAGAAGGCGGTTGGACAATTGATGATTCGGTGGAATTGTCGAAAAAGCTGAAAGTTGAAGGTGTCGATTTGATTGATTGTAGTTCGGGTTTCAACACAAACGATAACAAAAACATTCCCTTTGGTTCTGGTTGGCAAATTCCCTTTTCTGAAAAGATTCGTAACAATGCCGACATTGCCACCGGTGCTGTGGGTTTGATTACCAGCCCCATGCAAGCCGATGAAATTATCCGCAATAATCGTGCAGATATTGTACTATTAGCAAGGGAATCATTACGTGACCCTTACTGGGCTTATCACGCTGCCCAAGAACTTCGCAAGAAAAATATTGCTACATTGCCGATACAATATGCAAGTTGGCTGTAAAAAGCTGCAACTTTTAAACAAAGCCTGGGAAACTAGTTAATTTCTTGCTTTGTGCTGACTTTGCTGGATTATTATCCCATAAATATATGAATCCAATCACGCAAGTTCAATCTCTAGATGTACCGAGCGCGATCGCTCAACGTCGTTCGATCAAAAGTTTCAAATCAGACCCCATATCAAAAGAACTGCTGCATCAACTAGTTGAGTTAACCGTAGCCGCACCCAGCAGCTATAATATTCAAGATTGGCGAATTGTGCTTGTGCAAGATGA
The DNA here is from genome assembly GCF_025753815.1 of Plectonema radiosum NIES-515. Classification (GTDB taxonomy): domain Bacteria; phylum Cyanobacteriota; class Cyanobacteriia; order Cyanobacteriales; family Nostocaceae; genus Hassallia; species Hassallia radiosum_A. The sequence goes on from NZ_JAOWRF010000002.1 coordinate 2,481, forward strand.
AGCGCAAAGAGCAGCTTTATGTGCAGCATCTTGGAATCAACAACAAATCATCCAAGCACCTGTTAGTTTTGTCTTTGCTTGCGATCCCTACGCAGGGGAAAAAGACTTAACCCCAGTTTTTGAGCAGGGATTACAAACTGGCGCTTGGAATGAAGGCACGGTAAACTATTTTAAAACAGCTATTCCTCAGTTTCATGGCGCACTTGGAGACAAACGGCGAGAATACGCCATCAAAGATGCGATGATTGCAGCGACACATTTAGTATTAGCAGCCGAAAGTTTAGGTTTGTCCACCTGTTTTATGAATGGCTGGATTGAAGACAAAGTAAAAGAAGTGATTGGTGCTGCGAACGAACCAGATTTAGCGATCGCTGTTGTTGTTCCTGTTGGTTATGCAGCCGAACCACGTCTTAATCCCGGTCGTTTGCCATTTTCTCATAACGTGTTTATAGATAAATTAGGCAACCCCTACCAAGGTTAACCCGTTCCCAAGTTTTGCCAGAGCGGCTCATTTTAATGCGTTTGTAGTGAGCGATTTATCGCTCAAATTCAAAGCCTAAAACCGCTTACTACAAACTTTCGTGAAGGAGTGCGTAAGTACTAATTGTGCTCATGTTAATTAGTAGACATCTCCAACAATTAAATATGCGTTATCCAAACCCCAAGAGACGCGATGGTCCGAAGTCACAATAATTCTTTTTCGGAGATGTCTAGTGGACTAACGTCGTGAAAATGAATGTAGAGACGTAGCACTGCTACGTCTCTGAGGATGTTTTCCAACAGCAGAAGCATTTAAAAATCAGGCACTTGATATTGAAAAATCGCGATCGCTTTTATTTTACCAATCGGCGAAGACGATTCAATGACAAAAAAAACACCCGTCTCATTAGAACCGTTAGGTGCCGCAGTTTCATGGTAATTGCAGACGTGCGGGTAATTGACCCGTTACTGCACATCATCTGTTGGCAGTGCTGCGGTGATTGTCAGTGCGTACACGATCCCCTAAACCCTTGTAGAGACGTAAGCTAGCTACGTCTCTACGTATGACTCTGGAGATGTCTACTATATTTTATTCAGTCCACCTACTTAATAACCCGTAACTAATTTGAGAATACTGTTTATTGTCATGAGTATTTAAAACAGCACTTCTCAACTTTTGAGCAACAATGGTCAAAGGATCTAAAAAGATATGATTACTTGAATTTTCTTCTGATATAAAGTATTTATTTAGTAAATGAATTTCTGTGCAGCCTGCTATCAAACAATCTGTTTTGTACTTTTTCATCAGTCTCTCTAAAAAGGTAATATCGGATTGAAACGAATAATTATGGTTCTTAATTTGATAAATCGTTTTGTGGATAGTATCTTGGTCTTTATCATCAAGAAGGACAATGCGTTTTTCCGCAAGCTCCCACAGACTATTGTTTTGGAATATTTTTAGTTTTCGTGTTCCATTCGTACACAATAATAAATAGTTTTGTTTTCGTTCTAAGACCTCATTCAGAATAATATCTATAAGCGAGATTAGTCGCTCTTTCAGATGGCTTGGAAGTTGGGGTAAGAGGTAATGCGATGTGATACAACAGATGACGATCTTAGAAACCTGCAACTCACATAATTGGTACAAGGCATTAGTTAAGTGTTCAAGTAGTAAACTATACTCTCCTTTTAGTAAGACCTCACTTCTATCAGGAAAAGTTGGGTCGGAATAAAGAATAACTTTAGGTGCTTCTTGTTCTCTTTCTCCAAGATTATGTTGATATATTGTCTTGATAAATTCTGCTGATGCTAAAGGACCCATTCCACCTACGATTCCTAACATATCTCTACCAAAATAATTTCCATGTCTAAAATTCGTACAATTAATGTTTACTTTCTGGTTTGAAAATCTCCTGCCTTACAGCATCCGGAAGTGTTAACTCCTCTTGAGAGGAGACTTGAACTCGGTGTCGATCGCGAGAAATCTTTGTGATTTTAGGTGTGTCAATTTCAGCACCTCCAGTCACTTTAATTTTTTCAATGGCTACAGCTAGTTCAGCAGGAGTTGGTGCCTCAAATAAAGTTCGTAGAGGCAGATTTACTTTGAGTGCCTCCCGCAAGCGAGAAGCAACTTGAGTCGCAAGTAAAGAATGCCCTCCAAGTTCAAAGAAGTTATCATCAACACTTAGGTGCTGAATTTTCAGAATTGCTGCAAAGATACTGACAATCACTTCCTCAGTCGGGGTACGAGGTTTAATATTGCTAGCACTCGAACCTACTTCTTGAGATGGGGTAGGTAGAGCACGACGATTGACTTTACCACTAGCAGTTAGTGGCAAAGCGTCTAACACAACAAAGGCTGATGGCATCAGAAACTCCGGCAACCGCTGTTTGAGAAAGTAGCGCAGGTCTTTAAGAGTTAATATTTGATTTAGTTTGGCAACTACATAGGCAACTAAGCGTTTATCCTCATCTGAGAGTTGTGTGGCAATCACCACACTTTCTGCCACAGCTGGGTGCTCGTTCAATACCGTTTCAATTTCCGCAGGTTGAATCCGTATTCCGTGAATCTTAATTTGGTCGTCCAATCGACCCAAAACTTCAACGGCTCCATCCGGACGATAGCGTCCCTTGTCGCCAGTATAGTAGAACAAATCCTCTGGGTCACTGCCGTCATGGTTGGGCACAAACCGTTGCTGTTGTTCGGATGTCGCATTAATATAGCCTAAAGTGCGGAAGGGAGTGCGTATAATAATTTCCCCTATTTCACCAATTCCACACAACTGCTTAGTTGAATTTAATACTAATACTTGCGTGTAGGGAAGCGCCCAACCCCCTGGCATAATACCTGTTGGAATCTCACTAGGCACTCTGTAGAAGCATTTGACCATTGTAGTCTCTGTTGCTCCATAGAGATTTACCACCTGCCCAGCTTCTGGAAAAGTCTGTCGCCATTGTTGAACGAACGTCCCAGTTAAAGGTTCTCCAGAAAAGAAAATCCAGCGCAACGACCTTAAGTGAATTCCGAATGGTACTTGTGTTAGCCACGACTGCGCCACCGGAGGAACTGTGTGTACTACAGTGATTTGCTCTTTTTCCAACCAGCTTAACACCCAATCTGACCCTAAGTCCGAGTCCGAGTCAGGCAAACATAGTGTTGCTCCACTGGTCAAAGGCAGAAAAACATCTCTGAGGATAGCATCAAAAGTGAGACTAGTTAATTGGGCAACTCGGTCAAAAGTACCAATCTCAAAAGTTTGGCGTTGCCAGTCAAGAAAATGGGAAATACCTTTGTGAGTCCCCAACACTCCTTTCGGTGTCCCTGTGCTACCAGAGGTGAAGAAGATGTAAGCTCTATGCTCTGGAGTCAGAGTTGGCAAACAGCAGCTGGTTTTTGGTAAAATTGTTGTTGCAGTCTGTGGATCAACATCAATAATCTCTAAGAAGCTTTCTGTCAGATGTACTTGTTTTGACCCAATGTCCACATTCAAGAGATACTTAGCTTCAGCCTCCTCTATCATCAGTTGCTGACGATGAGTTGGAAGGTTTAAATCAAGCAGGAGCAACACAGCACCGCTGAAGAATACCCCAAGCATACTGGCAATCAGTCCGAAGCTCCTCGAACCGCACACAGCTACGACATCTCCAGGTTGCACACCGCAACTTAAGAGAACCTCTGCAATAGTATGGGCACTTTGGGACAATTCCTGATAAGTCCACGTCTGACCATTCTGACGGATAGCTGATTGCTCTGGTGCTTGCTGTGCCCAAGCAGCAAAGAGAGCAGTCACTGGTTCGTAGTGAGGTTGATCAAGCCCAGCACTCGGATCTGGCAACAAGGAGCGCGACAGTGGTGTAATTAGAGAATAAGATTGAAGGGAACGCTCAGGTTCAGCCACGATTTGTTGCACTAAATGCTCAAACTGTTCCAAAAAAACAGTCATACGTTCGGATGAGAAAAGGTTCTGCCGATACACCACGATTATGTTGAGTTCCTCTGCCACCTCTTGAACGTATACTGTCAAAAAGAATTTTGACTCCAACTGTGTTAGCTCCAACGGCTCAAAAGTCAAGCCGGGAATTTCCAGTGCTACCTCCGGCGTATTGATCGTGTTGAAGGTAACATCAAACAATGGATGCCGACTTAATGAGCGTTCCGGACGCAGTTCTTCTACCAACTTTTCAAAAGGAATGTCTTGATGGCTATAAGCTGAGAGTGTAACTTCACGCACTTTTGTCAACAATTGCCGAAAGCTAGGATTTCCTGACAAGTCAGTGCGTAAGGGTAGAGTGTTTAAAAAACAGCCAATTAGCTCTTCAGTTCCTAAGTGGTTACGACCTGCAATCGGTGAACCGACAATAATATCTTCCTGTCCAGTGTGCCGGGACAGTAATACTTTGAATGCAGCCAACAAGGTCATAAACACAGTGACTCCCTCTTGCCTGCTCAAAGTTTTAACTGCGGTGGTAACAGACTTGGGCAAACGTAGAACTTGCTGTGCTCCTTGATAATTCTGCGTTGGTGAATGGGGGTAATCAATAGGTAGCTGTAGTACTGGTAAATTACCACCAAGTTGCTGCTTCCAATAGCTCAGTTGGGTTTCTAAAATTTCTCCCTGAAGCCATTGTCGCTGCCAGCACGCGAAATCAGTATACTGGATTGGTAAGGCGGGCAACACACAAGGTTGTTGATGCAAGGCTGCTTCATACAAAGCAATCAGTTCTCGAACAAAAATGCTGATTGACCAAGCATCGAAAACTATATGATGTAAAGTTACTAGCAGTACGTGACTTTGCTCTGCCAGTTGCAAAAGTTTAAAGCGGATTGGGGAACCGTTAGCAAGGTCAAAGGGTTGCTGGGCTTCTTGGGTTGCCTCCGATTGTACCCAAGCAGGTTGCTCCATAGTTGTTGCTGGGCGCAAATCTACAACGGGAATGGTAACTGCTGTGGGAGTGGCGATCGCTTGCATTGGAGTCCCGTTGACCGTTGCAAAACTTGTACGCAGAACCGAGTGGCGTTGGATAATTTCAGTTAGAGCCTGCTCCAAGGCTTCTACATTAAGCGCTCCAGATATTTGCAACGCAGCTGGCATATTGTAGGTAGCACTGTCCGATTCTAGTTGGTCTAAAAACCATAGCCGTTCTTGCGCCCAAGATAGGGGCAAACTCTCAGTATTCATAGTTACTGCCTCAATCCGAGGAACTACTATTCCTGAAGCAGTCTGACGCAGTGCCCAGATAGCTTGAGCGAGTTCGGCAACGGTCGGTGTTTCAAATAAAGTGCGTAAGGGCACCTCAACTTGGAAGCTTGACCGCAAGCGAGAGACAACTTGAGTTGCTAGTAGGGAATGTCCACCAAGTTCAAAAAAGTTGTTGTAAATTCCCACCTGTTCCAGTTTTAAAACTGAGGCAAAGATATTAGCAATAATTTCTTCTGTGGGATTGCGGGGCACTACATACTCATCTGAGCGACTTGGCTCCAAATCTGGTATAGGTAAAGCACGGCGATCGATCTTCTGATTGGGAGTCAAGGGCAGAGATTCTAAAGTCACAAATGCTGACGGAATCATGTAAGTAGGTAACTTCTGCAACAGAAAAGAGCGCAACTGCTCGGTTGTTACTATCTCGGACTGTTTTGGAATTACATAGCCGACCAGTCGCTTTTCATTGGCTGCGTTTCCTTGCACTGTTACCACCGCTTGGCTTAACTGTGGGTGTTTGTTTAACACCGCTTCCACTTCACCCAATTCAATGCGGAAGCCGCGAACCTTCACCTGGTCATCAATGCGACCGAGATACTCAATATCACCATTGGGCAAATAGCGAGCTAAATCTCCCGTCTGATAAAGCCGACCTTCTAGTTGATCGTTAAATGGATTAGAAATAAAACGTTCTGTCGTCAACTGCTGACGATTCAAGTAACCTCGTGCTAAACCATATCCCCCAACATACATTTGCCCTTTAACCCCAATTGGCACTGGTTGTAAGTTGTCATCGAGGATATACATTTGTAAATCGGCAATTGGACAACCAATCACACTGGTACTGCTGTTAAGGTCTTTAATTGTTAGGGGTCGATAAGTAACATGCACAGTTGTTTCTGTAATACCGTACATATTTACTAATTGTGGACTTTGATCGCCGTGTCGTTCAAACCAAGGTTTTAAGCTTTGTAACTCCAGGGCTTCCCCACCAAAAATAACTAGCCGTAAACTTAGTTGTGGTTGTGTGTCGTCAGATTGTTCTACTGAAATCAGTTGGCAAAAAGCCGATGGGGTTTGGTTGAGTACTGTTACATTTTCTGAACACAACAAGTCGTAGAAGGTTTTAGGATCTCGACTTATCCAGTAGGGGACAATTACAAGGCGTCCACCATAAAATAAGGCTCCCCAAATTTCCCACACAGAAAAGTCAAAAGCAATGGAGTGGAAATTAGTCCAAACATCATTTGCATTAAAGTGATACCAAGGCTGAGTGGCTGCGAATAAACGAACCACGTTTCTGTGCTCAACTAAAACACCCTTTGGTTGTCCAGTAGAACCAGAAGTGTAGATAACATAAGCCAAATTATCAGAACTTACCCCAGCATCAAGATTCTTTTGGCTGTGTTGGGCGATCGCGTCCCAATCTGTATCCAAAGTAACCACTTGTGCAGTATGTGATGGCAAAGATTCCAGCAACGATTCTTGGGTTAACAACACCTCAACATCCGAATCTGCCAACATATAACTCAGCCGTTCTTGGGGATATGTTGGATCTAATGGTACATAAGCACCACCAGCCTTAAGTATACCCAATAATCCCACCACCATCTCCACAGAACGTTCCACACAAATACCTACCAGCACCTCTGGTTTGACTCCCAAGCTTTGCAGGTGATGTGCTAGTTGATTCGCTCTTTGATTTAATTGCTGGTAGGTCAACTGCTCCTTCTCAAACACCACCGCTAGAGCATTGGGGGTTTTCTCTACCTGCTCCTCAAACAATTGATGAATGCATTTATCAGTGGGATATTCACACTCAGTATCATTCCACTCCACTAATAACTGGTGACGTTCTGCTTCACTTAATAGCGGTAATTCACCCACAGTTTGTTGAGGATTTTCGACAATTGCTGAGAAAATGGTTTGCAGATGTCCTAACATCCGTGCGATCGCATCTTCTTCAAACCGAACAGTATCGTAACTAATCTTAATTAACAACTGCTCTCCAGGCACTGCAACTACAGTCAGTGGATAATTCGTTTGTTCAAAACTCTTTATCTCGCTTAACTGTAGCGAACCATTTTGATTGAACAAAGAACTATTAACTGGATAATTCTCAAACACCACAATACTCTCAAACAAAGGCATTCCCCCAGATATCTCGCTCATGGCTTGAATATCAACAAGGGGAGTGTAAGAGTAATGCTGTAATTCCAACATTAACTGTTGTATTTGTTCCAGCCAAGGTATTAGTTGCTCCTGGGGGGATATTAAAAGACGTAATGGTAAGGTATTGATAAACAATCCCACCATATTTTCCACCCCAGACAAACTGGGAGTCCGACCAGAAACAGTCACACCAAATACTATATCTTTTTCACCACTATAACGACTTAAGAGTATTGCCCAAGCAGCTTGGATTATAGTTGCTAAAGTCACATGATGTTGTTGTGCTGCATATTGTAACTCACGGCTCAATTCAGCAGACAAACGTAATTCAAGTTCAAAGTAATTCGAGTCTTGCGGCTGATTTTGATACTGAGTTTTATCTACTAATAGAGGAGTGGGAGCGCTAAAATCGTGCAAAGTTTGTCGCCAAAATTCAGAAGCAGCTTTTTTGTCTTGAGAATTCAACCACGCGATATAATTACGGTAGGGAGATGGTGTTGGCAAATAACAAGTTTCACCTCGAAGTTCAGCCTCGTAGAAACTTAAAACTTCTTTAAAGATAATGGGTAAACACCATCCATCCATCAGGATGTGGTGGAAGCTCCAAATAAATTTATAACTATCATCACTTAGTTTAATTAACGTACATTTCATCAATGGTGCTTGGTTGAATTGAACACCATGCTCTCTTTGTGTTTGCAACAACTCTAAAAATTGCTGTTGTTGAAGAGTTGGTGATAACGAAAGCCAATTAAGATTACTCCAAGGTAAATCCACCTGTTTCAACACCACTTGTAATGGAGTTTGGCGATTTTCCCAAACAAAGAATGTACGTAAAATTGAATGTCTATCTACAACTTTTTGCCAAGCAGATTCAAAAGCAGCAACATTGATATTACCCTGCAAATTCAAGGTCAACTGTTCAAAATACACCCCACTTTCCGGAGCATAAAGACTGTGGAACAGCATCCCTTGTTGCGTGGGAGAAAGTGGATAAATTGAATCAATATTTTTAGATTTGATCGAAAGCTGTAATTCATCAACTTCTAATTGATTCAACTGTGCATCTGGGAAATCTGACGGTGTATATCCAAAAGCATCTTCTGACTGACAATGTTCTATTATTGACCTGATTGCTTGAATATAGCTCTGTGCCAAATTCTCCACTGTCGAACGAGTATGAACATTACTACTGTAAGTCCAATCAATTTGTAATTCACCTTCTACCACCAGAGCATCAATATCTAATAGATGGTCACGAGTTTGCTTTGAACTTTTGTTAGCTCCAGTGGATTCAGGTGCAAATTTCCAACCAGTTTGTGATTGTACTTGGTCAAATTGTCCTAGATAGTTAAAACTAATTCCTGGAGTCGGAATAGTCTGTAGTTGTTCATGAATAGTAGGAGTTTCACACAAGTAACGCAAAATACCGTAGCCAATTCCCCGATTGGGAATGACTCGTAATTGTTCTTTAATTGACTTGATAACTTCTGCTGGTTGGTCTAATTTTGGTAATTGCAATAATACGGGAAACACACTGGTAAACCAACCTACAGTCCGTGATAAGTCTACATCCGCAAATAGTTCTTCTCTACCATGTCCCTCCAAGTCAATTAGTACCGTGGAATTTCCCGTCCACTCTGCTAATGTTTGTACTAATGCACTTACGAGTATATCGTTAACTTGTGTGTTGTAAGCCTCATTTACTGACAATAACAGAGTGCGGGTTTCTTCTACACTCAATTTCACTGACACAGAAGCAGCACTACCAACTGTATTTTCTGCATAATCTAATGGTAGTGGTGTTGTCTGAGACCAAGGTTGGTTAAGCCAATATTCTAACTCTTGTTTGATAATTTCTGATTGTGCATAATTGTTTAATTGCTCTGCCCAATCAATAAATGCTGTTGTTTTGGGACTTAGTTGTATCGGTTTTTGAGCGACTAGTTGTTGATAAATTATTTCTAGGTCTGATAATAAAATTCGCCAACTTACACCATCTACTACTAAGTGATGAATAATAATTAGTAAACGGGCATCACATTCACTACCCAAGTTAAACATCACCACTTGCATTATCGGTCCTGTGGACAAGTTTAAACTGGCTTGAAATTCTGTGGCGATTTTTGTTAAGGCTTGTGGTTGTGAGAGTCTAGGTATTGATGATAAATCGACTACGGAAAATGGTACTCTATCATCTTTGCTCTGATTTATTTGTTTGTGTTCAGATGCTTCTGATGTGAATCGTAAACGCAGCGCATCGTGATGCTCTATTAATTTTTTCCAGGCTAATTCGATTAATTCACTTTGCACCCTCTTGGGAATCTGCAATAAAACTGACTGGTTATAATGGTGTGCTTCTTCGGGATTTTGTCCCAAGAACCAGTGTTGAATTGGTGTTAGGGGTGCAACTCCAGTCACTATACCTTGTTGAGCAGTTACGCTAACTGTTGTATTGGCAACTGTGGCTAATTCCGCTATGGTTTGATTTTGGAATATTTGTTTGGGAGTAATTTTTACTCCTGAATTTTTGGCACGAGAAACTACTTGAATGCTCAGGATGGAATCACCACCGATTTCAAAAAAGTTGTCGTGGATACTGACTTTTTCTTTGAGCAGCAGTTCTTGCCAAATGTTGGTTAAGATTTGTTCTATAGCTGTACTTGGTGCTACGTATTCATGTTCTCTGGTGATTTCCCCATCAGTTGCTGGTAGTGAAGAGCGGTCTATTTTGCCGTTGGGTGTTAACGGTAGGGTGTCTAACACGACAAAGGCAGAAGGCACCATGTATTCTGGTAGTTTTTGTCTGAGGAATTCCCGCAGTTGGTAGGTGGTGAGTGATTCATTTCTAGTAACTACATAGGCAACTAAGCGTTTGTTACCAGGAATATCTTCACGAACGATAGTGACACAAGAGTTGACATCAGGGTGTTGATTAAGTACTGCCTCAATTTCTCCAAGTTCAATCCGGAATCCGCGAATTTTGACTTGGTTATCTATACGTCCTAAATACTCGATATTTTGATTTGGGAGGTAGCGAGCTAAATCCCCAGTTTTATATAAGCGTTTATATTTTGAATTTTTGAAGGGGTTGGGGATGAATTTCTCTTGTGTCAAATCGGGACGGTGAAGATAGCCTCGTGCTAAACCAGGACCACCAATGTAAATTTCTCCCCTGACACCTATGGGAACAGGTTGAAGATCAGCATCAAGAATGTAAATTTGTGTATTGGCGATCGCACAACCAATTGGTACTTTTATAATATCTGGAGACTGACAATAATAGACTGTACTCCATACTGTTGCTTCTGTCGGACCGTATTCATTAAATAAATAACTTTCTGGTAACTGTTGCCAGTGTTGTTTTACCAGGTTGCTGGAACAAGCTTCACCAGCAACAATAATTACTTTTAAAGGCACCAATTCTCTTTCTTGAGACTGTGCCAAAATCAGGGTATAGAGAGAAGGAAGACAGAGGAAATGAGAGACTTCATGATGTGTAATTAAATCTATGATTTTTGGTATTTCTCGCTGCAAGCCTTCCTGAGGTAAGATTAATTTTCCTCCACAGCAAAGAGTCCAGAAAATACCAGCCACAGAACTGTCAAAGGCAAAAGAAGAAAGTAATAAAAAGCCGTTAACAATTTTTTGATAGTTTTGATAATATTTAAGGCGATCGCTTGTAGAATGGACTAAATTCTGATGGGTAATTTGGACTCCCTTCGGTTGTCCAGTAGAACCAGAAGTGTAGATGACATAAGCCAAATTATCAGAACTTACCCCAGCATCAAGATTATTTTGGCTGTGTTGAGCGATCGCGTCCCAATCTGTATCCAAAGTAACCACTTGTGCAGTATGTGATGGTAAAGATTCCACCAACGATTCTTGGGTTAACAACACCTCAACACCCGAATCTGCCAACATATAACTCAGCCGTTCTTGGGGATATGTTGGATCTAATGGTACGTAAGCACCACCAGCCTTAAGTATACCCAACAATCCCACCACCATCTCCACAGAACGTTCCACACAAATACCTACCAGCACCTCTGGTTTGACTCCCAAGCTTTGCAGGTAATATGCTAGTTGATTCGCTCTTTGATTTAATTGTTGGTAGGTCAATTGCTGCTTCTCAAACACCACCGCTAGAGCATTGGGGGTTTTCTCTACCTGCTCCTCAAACAATTGATGAATGCATTTATCAGTGGGATATTCACACTCAGTATCATTCCACTCCACTAATAACTGGTATTTCTGCTTCTCACTCAGTAGTGGTAATTGACGGATTGATAGTTCCGGGTGAGTTACAATACCTTCTAATAGGGTTTGGAAATGACCTGTCATCCGAGCGATCGCGTCCTCATTAAATAAGTCAGCGTTATATTTGAGGACTCCAACTAAAAAGGCATCCGCATCAGCTATCTCTAGAGTCAAATCGAATTGCCCTTCCTGTTGTGGCATTTCATAAGGTTTCAGCACCAATCCCCCCCATTCTACGGCGGTGCTTACTTGACTGGAATACAATTTGAGGACATCGGGTGTTTGCTGTAGTTTTTGGAGGACGAAACAAGCTTGAAAGATCGGTGAGCGACTGATATCGCGTCTGGGCTGTAGCCGTTCTACAATCAGTGGGAAGGGATAATCTTGATGCTCTATTGCTGCTAAAACCGTGTTCCGAACTTGAGCAAGAAACTCTCTAAAGCTGGGATTTTCCGATAAATCTGCCCGCATGACTACAGGATTAACCAAATAGCCGACTATCTGCGTAAATTCTGGACGATATCTGCTTGCAGTTGGACAGCCGACTAAAATATTATTTTGATCGGTATACCGATGCAGTAGCACCTGGAAAGCAGCCAGGAGAATCGTGTATAATGTTGTTCTCTCAGACTGAGCCAGTTCCTTTAGTTTTTGGCTAAGGGTTTCGCTCAGATAAAGGGGATAGGAAGCACCATTGTAGGTTTGTTCCATCGGTCGGGGTCTATCTGTCGGCAAGTTTAGCACGGGTAGTTCTCCCGCAAGTTGTTGCTGCCAGTAGTTCCACAGACGCTCTCCCTCTGCACTCTCAATTATTGTCTTCTGCCAACGCACATAATCTTGATGGGAGTGTACAGGAGGGGGAAGAGTTACCTCTCGACCAGTTCTGAATGCTGGATAAAGCACCTTTAATTCATCCAGCAATATTCCGATTGACCAACCTTCACCGACAATATGGTGAATAACTAGTAGCAGGATATGCTCTTGCTGGGAGCGGGTAAACAGTCTCACTCGCATGACTGGTCCCCGTTCGAGATCAAAGGGGGATTCATACGCTGCAAAAACTAAACTTTTCAGTTCTTCCTCACTACTGTTGGTAGCATCGATCTGTTGGAAGTCTACTGCCTGTTCGAGATTAACCTGCTGGATCGGTTCTGTGCCTAAATTTGGAAAACTGCTACGTAAAATAGGATAGCGATCGCTCAATACCTGAAAAACTTTCTCTAAAGCTGCAACATCTACATCCGAGCAAATGCGACAATTAAAAGCTACGTTATACGCTGGACTCTCTGGTGCCAATTGCCACAAGAACCATAGCGCTCGCTGACCCCAGGAAAGGGGATAAACCTGCAAGAGATTAGGCTGCTCTTGCAGCAAATTCAGGATTTCTGCTTTATTCTCTTTAAGTTGCTCTAATACTGAGGAAGTTGCTTCATTATTGGGGGCACGATAACGCAACCGTCCATCCTCGCTCCATAATTTCCAACCTTTAATGGAAATTTCTTGTAAAAATTCAGATAAAATCATATTTCCCCCTCAATCCAATCGCTATTCTGCTCGCTTGCTTGGTTTACTTTATCGTCCCCAGTAGACTCAATTTCTCGTTCCCTATCCCCTTGAGTTAACTGCTTGTTTAACTCAGTAGCTAAAGCAGCAATAGTCGTTCCTCCGATAAATTTTATTATGGGAATATCTATGCCTAATTCCTTTTGAAGTCGATTTTTTAATTCCACTGCGGTTAAAGAATCCATCCCCATCTCCATCAGATTTCGTTCTGGTGTGGGAAATTGGGAATCTTTAAGTTTTAAAATCAGGGCAACTTTACTCTGTAAATAAGCTACTAAAAGGTCGTAGCGATCGCTCCCGGATGCATCCTTTAATTGGTGTAACACCTCCCCCAGTTGCCCTATTTCTCGTTGAAACGGCTTTAGCGATCGCACTGAAATCTGTTGCAGCAGGGTTCTCCGTTCTCGTAATTCATATAATTGTTTAAAAATAGTCCAATCAATATCAATGATGACTTGCTGTGCCGCACCTCTTTCTAAGCAATATTCCACGGTTTTCAGCAAATCTTCCGGAGAATAGTATTTTAAACCAATTTGAGCAAGTAACTTTTCGGCTCTGGTAAAATCTTGGTGATGATGCATTCCCCCACCACTTAAAGCCCCGACATTAACTGTCAATGCAGGTAATTTCAGACTATGGCGATAATGTGCAAATATATCAAGAAAGTGGCTTGCGGCTGCATAATGTCCTAGTCCTTCAGAACCCCAAACTGATGCAATAGAGGAGATACAAACAAAAAAGTCTAACTTCATCCCTAATGTGATTTGATGTAAATTCCATGTTCCTAATACTTTGGGATCGAGTACAGACTTGATCAACTCAGGTGTCATATCCTGCAAGGGGTGAAATGCAGCAACACCAGCAGCATGAAAAATTCCCCGAAGTGGTGGATAATATGCCTTAATTTTGTCAAATATTCTGACAATATCTCCTTCAACGCTAACATCAGCTTTGACAACTAAGACTTTCGCACCATTATCTTCTAGTTGAGCGATCGCTTGCCGAGCAGTACTCGAAGCATCGCTCCGTCCCACCAATACTATATTTCGCGCTCCTTTGTCAACCATCCACCGGGCAGTCTTCAGCCCTAAATGTCCTAAACCACCTGTAATCAGATATGTTGCATTGGAGTGCAAACTGATCGATTGTGTATTTGTTTGCACTTTTTGGCTAGGAACAAGCCGAGCAACATACCTAGTATCGCACCGGAGGGCAATTTGGCTCTCTCCATCTTGATGCCAAATTTGTTCAAACAAAGCCTTTGCCGCAGCATCTGTAGAAAATTCGTGAGCAATATCTACCAGTCCTCCCCAAATATGAGGCATTTCTGTAGAAAGCGATCGTCCCAGTCCCCATGTAAAAGCTTGGGCTATTGCTGACGGAACAGCTTCACTACCAGTCTTTTGCGTTCCTTGGGTTACTAACCAAAGCAGGGGCAAATGAGATGCGTTTCTTTGAGTCAGCGATTGAACTAAGCGTACCGTACTCGTTAATGTCAGAGTCCAATCCTTCTCTAATGAAGAGATTGTTGTTTCCTCCCTCGGTGTAGTATTCAAACTCCAAAGATGCACTACACCTCGGCAGGGGTATTGTGTTCCCATCTGCTCGATTAGTTCCTGCATTGCTTGAGGATCGTTTGGATCGAGGAGTATTTTACCTGGTTGAGAAATTCCCTCTTCTTTGCTATAATGTACTATAAAGCAGGTTTCTCCTTCCGCTTCTAAAAGTTCTGCAAGAATTTGACCAATACCCAGGCGATCGGCAAAGACGATCCAACTACCTGGTTCTCGAATCGAGGAAGACTCTAATTTTTCCAACGGCTTGGGTTGCCATTGCAATTCATAAAACCAATCTGCATAGTTATCTTCAATCTTGGTTTGATGGCTCAGATGTTCAACACGCTGCATCTGTAAACCGGAAACTTCTACTAATAATTTTCCGTTTTCATCGAATATGCGAACATCCCCCTGAATTGATTTCTTAACTGTGTCTACAGAAGACAAAACTGCATAACTCCAAACCTGATCGTTCATCGGTTCGTAGACTTGAAAATTCCTAATCCCCACGACTAAATATAGTAATGGCTCATGATTTGAAAGCATTTCATCAAGTAAAATTGCACCCAAAACTTGATGACAAGCTTCTAGAAGAACTGGACGAATTTTGATCAAGTCATTGGAATTGGTTTCTGTAATATCAAGCTTTATTTGTGCTAAAGCTTCTCCTTTCCCAAGCCACAAATATTCTATACCTTGAAAAGTTACTCCTAACCGAAGTCCATGCTTATTTAAGATTTTATAGTATTCTTTTGCACTTCTGCTATCTGGACATCGCCTACGAATTTCTTCGAGTGTTTCTTCTGTTGGGGGAAGAAGTTGCTCTTTTCGCAAAACATTTGGTGTAGAACTTAATAATATATTTGTTTTGGCATCTGAGATTTTTTTATCAGTTACCTGATTGTTATAGCGTTCTCGAAGTTGATTGAGATGAGGTAGATGTGACAAAATGAGATTTTTACTTGCTCCAAAGTCAAGTAAGCAACAAACTTCATCTACTCCAATATTATCCAGTTGATTGAGTAAATCAAGACATGTTTTTGGTGTGCCAATTAGTCCTCTAGCGGAGGCAAATCTTTCAAACAAAAAGTTAACAAAATCATCAAGGTCTTTTTCAGATAAACTAGATATATCTATACTCGAATTCCTACTTTGGGCTAAACCTTTAAGTAGACCAATATTAGACTTGAGATATTCGCAATAAGGGACACGCACTTGCTCCCTAACTTCATTAAAATCATCACCGACAAAAGTATGTAACATAATCGACACTATCCCTGTTTCCGGATTGTGTCCATGCTTGGTTCGTGCTTGACGATAAAGGTAAATTTTATCGGCTAATTCTTCTATATCTTGATCGAGCAGATGAGTTAAAAGATTAGCACCAATTTCTCCTGCCTTAATAAAAGTTTGAGGGTTACTAGCAGCAGTAATCCAAATTGGAAGTTCTGGTTGAATTGGTGTTGGATAAATCCTGATTTTAACCTGATTTCCGTTTCCATTGGTCCTGGAAATTAATTCACCCCGCCAAAATTTTTGGATAATATCTATACCAATAAATAGTTCCTGATGACGGTCTTTAAACTTTTCCGGAAAAAATACAAAATCATTAGGATTCCAACCGGAAGCAAAAGATATCCCAACTCTACCAGCGGACAAATTATCAACAACAGCCCAGTCTTCAGCAATTCTAATAGGATTATGAATAGGCAAAACAACACTTCCAGCTTGTAACCTTATTTGCCGAGTCTCTCTAGCCAATGCTGCATTTAAAACAGCAGGATTGGGATAAAGACTGCCAAATTTTGTAAAGTGTCTTTCTGGTGTCCAAATACTAGAAAAACCATGAATATCAGCAAATTTAGCACTTTCAATAATCAGGCTATATTTATCTCCAACTAGAGCATCTTCACTACTAGCAAAAAACATTAAACCGAATTTCATAATTTATAACAATCCTATTTTAGTTGTGAACTGACTCCTCATGGAAGTAAAGACGAACAGGTGCTGATAAATTATATAGGATTTTTATATCTCATCAGGAATTTTTGATATTCACAGGAATGAGCGCAAAAACTCTCTCAAACTCTATTCCTCTGCGTCCTCTGCGTCGCGCCAGTCGCCTCAACGGGGGGGAACCCCCGCACGGAGAAAGCGGCTTCTCTGCGGTTAGTTTTTGGTCATTTTGCGCTCATTCCTAATTCATATATATGTCTAAATGTGAATCTGGGCAGTTGCATACAAAGTCCAATTTTGTGAGGGTGATTGTTGATTTGTTTGACAACTATAAGCATGAAAAGAAATTTTTTGTTCAGAATCAGAGCCGAGGATAAATTGGATTTTTTGGTTTCCTTTTTCCGATAAAAAGAGCGGCTGATGAATCTGCAAATTAGTTAAATGGTTGCACTTGACTGCCAAGGCTTCTTCTGTGGCAGCCAAAGCAATTTCTATATAAGCCGTGTGGGGCATAACCACGCTGTCCCAAACCTGATAATCTTGGAAATTCAAAAGATATTGTTCATCAATCTCTGTTTCCCAGATATAAGTATTTGGTAAAGAGGCTAAGTCTTTTAATCTATAACCTAAAAGGGGATGTTGTTTAATTTGATTTTGTAGTTGCCAACTTGGTTGTTGATGATTGGTTTCTATCCAATATCGTTGTCTTTGAAAGGGGTAGGTAGGTAACGCTACTTTGCGTCTTAGATAATCCCGATCAAACTCAATCCAATCAACCGCTACACCTTGAAGGTACATCTGCCCCAAACTGTCTAGCATCTGTAGCCAATCTTCTTGTCCTGGTTGGAGACTAGGCAAGCATAATGGTGTATTTTGGGGGAGACACTGCCGTGCCATTCCCAGCATAATTGGTTTAGGTCCAATTTCTAATAAGACTTCACATTCTTGCATTTGCAAGGTCTGGATACTGTCAGCAAATTTGACTGGCTGGCACAAGTGATTTACCCAATATTGGGGAGTAGTAATATCATCGTCGATCAGTTGTCCAGTGACGTTGGAGATGAGAGGGAAACGAGGTTTGGCATACTTAATTTCCGCAGCAATAGCCGCAAACTCATCTAATATGGGTTGCATCAGTGGTGAGTGAAATGCATGGGAAACTGGCAAAAGCTTGGTTTTTATGCCTTCGGCTTCCAGAGCTACACCCAACAAGTCAATAACATCCTGTTTACCTGATATTACAATGTTTTCTGGTCCATTGATCGCGGCGATCGCTATATCTTGAAGATATGGTTGAATTGCTAATTTTACTTTGGCTTCCGGAGCCATTACTGCCATCATTTTCCCATTTTTGGGTAAATTCTGCATTATACTGGCACGTTTGGCTATGAACTTGAGACCATCTTCTAAACTAAACACACCAGCTACAGTTGCAGCCACATATTCCCCCACACTATGTCCCATAACCACAGTCGGTTCTATTCCCCAGGAATTCCATAACTGGAAGAGTGCATATTCTAGGGCAAATAATATCGGCTGAGTGTAGACAGTCTCATCAATTTGAGATTCAATATTGGGGATTTTGGTGTTTTCCTCGGTTGCTATCAGGTCTGGATAAAGTACCCACAGCAACGGGTAGTCTAAATAGGGACGCAGAATTTCGTCACACTGATTTAGGGTTTTGCGGAAAGTAGGTTGGGTTTCATAAAGTTGTCGTCCCATGTCGATATACTGTGAACCCTGTCCTGTAAATAAAAATGCGATTTTTGGATGTTTCCTTTGAGGAATTTTACCACTCAACAGACAGTTATTCTCAAAGCCAGCAACAAAAACACCTAGCTGTTCACGCAGATGTAAGGTAGATTCAGCAACAACAGCTAGACGGTGGTCAAAATGCGATCGCCCACTATTGGCACTAAAGCAGATATCTGCAATGGAAGCAGTGGGGTTCGTCTCCAAAAATGCCCCATAACGTTGCGCTAGTTCCAAAAGTGCTTTTTCACTTTTGGCTGACAACGTTAAAAGGTTTAGAGGACGTTCGATGGCTTCAAGAGACGTTACATGTAAAAGAGACGTTACATGTAACGTCTCTACATTTGGTGCCTCTTCCAGTACAATATGGGCATTGGTGCCACCGAAGCCAAATGAACTCACCCCTGCAAAACGAGATCCCTCCACCCAAGGCTGTCGCTCCTGGGGAATATACAATGAACTATCATTCAAAGAAATATGCGGATTCAACTGGTTTAGGTGCAGTTGGGGTGGAATCTCTTTGTGTTGTAGAGAAAGTACTACTTTAATTAAACCGGCGATCCCCGCAGCGGCTTCCAAATGACCGATATTGGCTTTGACTGAACCAAGGGCACAGGGCTGGTTGCCAGATTGGTCTTGCTGTAGTACTGCTTTGAGAGACTCTACCTCAATGGGGTCTCCCAGGGCAGTACCGGTACCGTGGGTTTCCACATAACTTAGTTCAGATGGTGCCACACCAGCATTTGAGAGTGCCTGCCGAATTACTGCCTGCTGGGAAAGTCCGTTGGGGGCTGTTAGACCATTACTACGACCATCCTGGTTGATTGCCGAGCCTTTAATAATTGCGAGAATATTGTCTCCGTCCCTTTGGGCATCAGCAAGACGCTTGAGAAGCACCAAGCCGCAGCCCTCCGATCGCACATAACCGTCGGCATCAGCATCGAAGGTCTTACAACGACCATCGGCAGCCATCATCTTGGCTTGGGAAAAGGTGATAGTCAACTCTGGGGATAAAATTAAATTTACCCCACCAGCTAGTGCTTGGTTGCATTCTTGATTTTGCAAACTTTGGCAGGCTAGGTGTACGGAGACTAGGGATGAGGAGCAAGCGGTATCTACTGCTAAAGAAGGTCCCCGCAAATCAAGTACATAGGATAGGCGGTTGGCGGCAATACTTAAGGCATTACCAGTACCAGTATAGGCATCAATACTAGTATATTCCTGACATTGAAACCGGGAGTAGTCATTATTACTGATTCCAACAAATACACCAGTTTGGCTGCCAGCTAACTTATTTACTGCTTGACCAGCGTTTTCCAATGTTTCCCAGGCTACCTCTAACAAAAGCCGTTGCTGAGGGTCTATGCGTTCCGCTTCTCGTGGAGCAATCTCGAAAAATTGGGTGTCAAATTGGTCTACTTGCTCTAGAAATCCACCCCAACGGGTACTCATTTTCCCTGGGGTTACTGGTTTGGAGTCATACAATGTGTTGAGATCCCAACGCGATCGCACTTCTGTAATGGCATCCACTCCATTTTGCAGCAGCTGCCAAAAAGCTTCTGGGTCATTGGCTCCGGGGAAACGGCAGCCTAAACCAATGATTGCGATCGCATCCGTCTTGGTGGGGAATGGTGAGCCAGCGCGGTCTTGGGGGTCTCCCCCATGAGCGACTGGCGAACCCCGAAGGGGGGAATGGGGAATTGGGAATGGGGAAGAGGTATTTTCTGTTAGATGCTGGGCTAGAAGTTTAATAGTGGGGTAATCGTACAATAAGGTAGGAGAAACCTTATGTCCCAGCCATTCCTCAACTTCACCTGCAAGGCTAACTGCAACCATTGAACTTAAACCATACTGAGCCAAGGGTTGCTGAATGTCTATTTCCTCTGGAAGAATTTGCAGTTGCTCTGAAACCTTGGCAATTAACCAAGCTTGAATATCTTCAATGCTGTAAGATTTATTCTGGCTCAATGCTGTTTGCACTTGTTGATTAGGGGCTTTTACTTCCGTTTCCAACCTTGATGCCACTACATCTAGGTTGGAAGCTAGAAACCCAGCCCGACAAGCACTGCGTTGAACTTTGCCACTGGAAGTTTTGGGGATACTGGCAGTTCTGAGCAGCAGCACTCCATAAACTTCTATATCATGTTCTTGTGCTAATGCTTGACGAATTGCCCCAATCACTTCATTAGCGTTTAACTGCCGCAGAAAACTCCGTTGTATCTCTTGAGCGATCGCTAGTTTTTCTTGACCGTTAACAGTTACCGAAAACGCTGCTCCACAGTTAGGACGAAGTGCTGGGTGACACTTTTCTACTGTTAGTTCAATATCTTGAGGATAATGGTTGCGACCGCGAATGATAATCAAATCCTTGAGCCGTCCTGTAATGAACAACTCACCATCCTTTAAAAATCCCAAGTCCCCTGTACGTAGAAACGGACCAGAGCCTGTGGAAGCCGTGTAAGCTTGGAAAGTCTCCTTTGTCTGCTCCACTCGATTCCAATAGCCACCAGCTACACTCGATCCGCAAACCCAAATTTCTCCCACTTGCCCTGGTGGACACTGAGTTAAAGTTTCCGGGTCAGCGATCGCAATTTTCTCGTCTAACCATGCTTGTCCACAGCCAACTATCTTCCTAGCTCCCGACTCACTTTTAGCTTCCACCACCCGGTTTTTTTCCAGTTCTGCCTCTTTAACTGAGTAGACAACAGGTGGATTTGTTTTGAAACCCCCAGAAACAAATAAAGTTGTCTCAGCCATCCCGTAGCAGGGGTAAAATGCCCGCTCCGAGAAGCCACAATCAGCGAAAGTCCGAGTAAACTGCTCTATTGTTGACCACCGGACTGGTTCGGCTCCAGTGAAAGCGAGTTCCCAGCTACTTAAATCTAGACTTGCCCGTTGTTCGGAATTAATCTTTTGCACACATAGATCGTAAGCAAAATTCGGTCCGCCACTGGTGGTAGCTTTGTAACGGGAAATCGCTTGTAACCAACGATAAGGCTTCATCAGGAAAGCCTCTGGGGGCATGATAATGCTTGGTATACCCAAATACAATGGTTGCAGTACATTCCCAATTAGTCCCATGTCATGGAATAAAGGCAACCAACCGACAACGATAGTTTCCCAAGAATGACCAAATGCCTGCTGGATCATTTGTTCGTTGTGCAGCAGGTTTCCATGACTCACCATCACGCCTTTTGGTGTCCCTGTAGAACCGGAAGTATACTGGAGAAATGCCAGGGTGTCATGGCTGATTGTTGGTATTTGCCAATCCCCTACTAGGTCACTGGCAATATTGTCGGTAGTTATCCAACGCAAAGCTGCTAGTTCTGGTTCTTCTATTAAATTGTTTTTAATATTAGTTAGTATAGATGTGGTAGTTAGCGCAAAAGTTGCCTGTGCGTTAGCCATAATCCCTTGCAACCGTGTCATGCGCTGATTGCGTCGGGGTGGATAAGCCGGAACAGCTACAAACCCTGCATACAAACACCCGAAAAAGGCAGAAATAAATTCCAGACCCGGTGGGTAAAGCAGTAGTGCGCGATCGCCTTTAATTCCCAAATGCTGAAGTTGAGTGGCTATGCTGCGTGAGTGTTGGTCTAACTCTCGATAAGTAAGCTTGATTTCCTCAGTTTCCCCGTCCTGCAAGAAAATGTAAGCTGTTGAATCTGGCTGATATTCTGCTCGCTGTCGGAGAATATCTACAAAAGTCATACCCTCATCGGGAGATTCCAGGGGATAATTTAAATATTTCATTATTTTTCTCCCTGTGCCTGGTCAAGACAAATTTGCAATTTTTCCGCAAGTACTTTCACATGAGGTTCTTGGACTATCGTTAGATGATTACCTGGAACCCAATGTACCTCTACCTTATCGGCTAGTGCTTCCCAATTTTTAATTCTATTGTCAGAGTTAGCAGCCAATCCCTCTATAGCTTGAAAAAGAGTGATTTTTCCGGAATAATATTTTTGAGAATAATCTAGTTGTAAAGAATAATTCTTTAGAGCCTGATCGTGGAATTTTATTACCTTGAAGAGATGACTTAGCTGTTCTGTCCCAAAACCAGGAGGAAGGAGGTGGGGGTTATGCTCCCTTGCTTGCTCTATGGCATAAGCAAGCTGTTCATCAACTGACCTTTGTCGCAACTTAGCTTCTACTTGTTGCAATTGCTCTTCAGAGAAGGACAGGTGAGTTCTCAATAAGGACACCAAAAGATTTGTCTCATCTAGGATGAATCGGTCAGCAAAAATATCACTGGGATCTATTAATGCTAGGAGGGATATTCGTTTACCTTGGTCTTGAAGTTGCTGTGCCATTTCAAATGCGATCGCTCCCCCCATAGACCAACCTGCCAACAGATAAGGATCTTCTGGTTGGATTATCTGTATTGCTTTAATGTAATGCGCTGCCATCTCTTCGATGTGCGAATGTGGCTCTTGTCCGCGATCGCTTCCACTGGCTTCCAATCCATAGACTGGTCGATAATAGCCAAGATTCTGTGTCAAATTCAAGTAACCAAATATACTACCACCAGCCGGATGGATCAAGAACAGAGGACGTTGAGACCCTCTGGGCTGAATCGTCACCAAGGGAGACCAAGGTACGTTTTCGGTTTGTTGACGAAGCAGTATTGCTTGCTGTTCGACCGTTGCTTCTTGGAAAAGAGTCTTCAAGGGTAGGGATTGACCGAATTTCTGCTGAATTCGAGTCATCAGGGAAACTGCCAACAGGGAGTGACCACCTAGCTCAAAGAAATTATCAAGGACACTAACTTGATTAACGTTGAGTACTTCTGACCAGATTTGTGTCAAATCCAATTCAAGTCTATCGCGAGGAGGGACAAAACGATCATCCTGGCTCAGATTTTGCTCTGGTTCAGGCAAAGCACGACGATTAACTTTGCCATTAGGAGTCAGAGGCAAAGCGTCTAATACAACAAAAAATGACGGGATCAGATACTCCGGCAACTGTTTTTTCAGGAAGTAGCGTAGGTCATTTTTGTCAATTGTCTGATTCTGTTTAGGAACTACATAGGCAACTAAGCGTTTGTTATCTAGTGTTTCACCTGTTGCAATAATTACACTTTCTGCCACTGCCTGGTGCTGATTTAAAGCTGTGGAAATCTCTCCTGGTTGAACACGTATGCCTCTAATCTTAATTTGGTCATCCTTTCGACCCAAAACTTCTAAAGTTCCATCAGGACGATAGCGCCCGCGATCGCCTGTATAGTAGAATAAATCCTGCTGGTCATTAGTCAAGGGATTGGGTACAAACCGTTGCTGCTGCTCTTGCGGAGCGTTGATATACCCCAAAGTCCGGAACGGGGTGCGGATCACAATTTCCCCAATTTCACCAATCCCACACAACTGATTTATTTGATTTAATACTAATGCTTGGGTTTGGGGAAGCCCCCACCCTCCTGGGATCACATTTGTGGGAATATCTTTAGGCACTTTGTAAAAGCATTTGACCATCGTAGTCTCTGTTGCCCCGTAAAGATTTACCACTTCCCCAGCTTCTGGAAAAGTCTGTCGCCATTGATGCACTAAAGTTTGAGTTAAGGGTTCTCCTGAGAAGAAAATCCAGCGTAATGACCGTAAGTGAATTCCCTCTCGGACTTGTTTGAGCCAAGACTGTGCCAGTGCCGGAACTGTATGCACTATAGTGATTTGCTCAGTCTCCAACCAGCTTAAAACCCGATCCATCCCGAAGTCATCCTCTTGGTTCGGCAAACATAATGTCGCTCCACTAGTTAGAGGCAGAAACACATCTCTGAGTACAGCATCAAAAGTGAGACTAGTTAATTGAGCTACTCGATCCCCAGAACCAATTTCAAAAGTTTGCCGTTGCCATTGGAGAAAATGCGAAATACCTTTATGAGTACCCAATACCCCTTTGGGTGTCCCTGTACTACCTGAAGTGAAGAAGATGTAAGCGCGATCGCTTGGAGTAATAGTTGGTAGGGAAGTTATTTCCGGGGTATCTTTTGCAGGAGTCATTACTCTAGCAGTCTGAGCATCAACATGAATTATCTTCAAAAAGCTTTCTATTTGTGGTGACTCACTGCCCACATTCAAGATATACTTAGCATGAGCCTCTTCTAGCATCAACTGCTGGCGGTGATTTGGCTCTTTCATCTCAAGCATGAGCAACACAGCGCCACTTTTGAAGACGCCGAGCATACTGGCAATCAGTCCAAAGCTTTTCTGACCTGACAAAGCTACCACGTCACCGGGTTGCACGCCACAATTCAATAAAGCCAGGGCAATGTCATGGGCACTTTGAGCCAATTCTTGATAAGTCCATATCTTACCCTTCTGGCGGATAGCAGGTTGCTGTGGTGCTTGCTGTGCCCAAGCTGCAAACAGGGTAGGTACTGGTTCGTAGTCAGGTTCATCAAGCCCAGCGCTGGGATCTGGTAAAATGGAGCGCGACTGTGGTGTTACTAGAGAATAGGATTGTATGGAGCGATCGCCTTCAGTTACGATTTGTTGCAGTAAATACTCAAGCTGCCCTCCCATCTGACTGATAGTATCGGCGTCAAAAAGTTCACCATCGTAGGTAATTCTCAGCGACAACTCCTCACCTGGACTTGCAAGTAAAGTCAGGGGATAGTTCGTCTTTGCAAAGGTACTAAAACTTTTAATCTCTAAATTTAGATCCAGTTTCTGCAAGGAAGCGTCTACAGGGTAGTTCTCAAAAACCACAATACTCTCGAACAGGGGCAGACCTTTGGGAACTTCACTCCATCCTTGGATTTTTAGTAACGGACTATACTCATACTGACGTGCTTCTATTTGTTGAGTTTGAATCTGTTTGAGCCAAGGCAAAAGAAACTCTGCGGATGATACCTGTACTCTTAGTGGTAGTGTGTTGATCAGCAATCCCACCATAGACTCAGATGAGGCTAGAGTAGGAGGACGACCAGAAGTTGTCGCTCCAAAAACCACATCTTCCTGACCACTATAACGGCTTAATAGCAAACCCCAAGCTCCCTGTACCACTGTATTCACGGTTAGCTGGTGCTGCTGTGCCCAAAACTGTAATGCGGCTGTTTGTTCTACTGAAAGCTGAATTTTCTGCTGATTATTACCATCTTGTGAATTGAGCAATTGCCCAAAACCTTTGTTTAACCTAATCTGTGTAGGAGAGGTAAAACCCTTGAGCAGTTGTCTAAAAAATGCTTCAGCCTGAGATAAATTTTGCTGCTGTAGCCAGACGATGTAATCACGATAAGCAAGAATAGGTTCTAGGTGTATATTTTGACCATTACTAAAAGCTTGGTAACAGTCAAAAACTTCTTTGTAAATGATGGCAGCAGACCATCCATCTAATAGGATATGATGGTGGCTCCAAGTAAACTGATAAAGATTTTCCTTCTGATGATGAAGTGTGAACCGCATCAACGGAGGATGTGTCAGTTCAAAGCCAACAGAGCGATCGCTCTCCAAAAAAGCTTCCACCTGTTCTTGTTGTTTAACTGAAGATATCTCCCGCAAGTCGTGTACTACCCACGGTAGCTTCACCTGTCGATGCACAATTTGCACTGGTTCTTTTAAACCTTGCCAAACAAAGCAGGTTCGCAGAATTGAGTGTCGTTCTACAATATATTGCCATGCGCGATGGAATGCTGTAATATTCAGCTTTCCTTGGATAGTCCAGCTAAATTGCTCAAAATAAATACTCTCATCAGGAGCTGCAAGACAATGGAAGAAAATGCCCTGCTGCATCGGTGAGAGGGGATAAAAATCTTCAATGTTTTTGTTTTTCACACCCATTTCACATACCTTCAATTGCTTGTGTAATGGCATCAAGATCAGCTTGGTTCCATTGGCTTTGTTCAAACTCTGCAAAGTCCGAAGGGGTGAAACTGCCTGCATTGGGTGATTGACAATGAGCGATAAGCGATCGCAGTGCCTCAATAAACCCGTGAGCAAGTGCTTCAACTGTAGTTTGCCGATGCAGCTTCTCACTATAAGTCCACTTCACCTGCAACCGTCCTTGAGTAATACTACTATTAATTTCCAACAAATGAGATCGTTTGCTATTTAAACTCTGAGCAGAACCAATAGACTCCTGAGCGAGACTAAATAAAGAAGATTCTGGTAAAACTTGGTCAAACTGTCCTAAATAGTTAAAAATAACTTCTGCTTGAGGCAATGAACTTAGTTGCTCGGTAATTTCCTCCTCCTTACTGAGGTAGTGCAGCACTCCATAACCAATACCTCGATTGGGAATAGCCCGTAGTTGTTCTTTAATTGCCATCAAGGCTTTTCCTGGCACCTTCGGGTTTTCTAAACTCAGGTTTACTGGAAATATAGATGTGAACCAGCCCACAGTCCTCGATAAATCTACATCCTCAAACAGTTCTTCTCGCCCATGTCCTTCTAAATCAAGAAGTAGAGAATTTTCTCCTGTCCACTGAGCGAATGTTTGTGTCAGTGCAGTTAGTAATATATCATTAATTTGCGTTTGGTAAACTGCTGGTACTTGTTGTAGTAAAACTTGAGTTTCCTCCACACCCAGCGATACTGATACTTGACAAGCTGTTGCTTGTGTATTATCCCCGTGTGAAAAATCTCTGGGTATAGGCTTAACAGTTTGACCTGCTGTTGTCAGCCAGTAGTCAAGCTCTGAGCGCAACTCTAAAGATGAATTTGCATATTCTTGCAGACAATGAGACCACTGCTGGAAAGAAGTTGTTTTCGGTGGTAATTGTATTGTCTTGCCTTGACAAAGTTGCCAATAAACTGTTTGAAAATCCTCAATTAAAATCCGCCAAGAAACCCCATCAACAACTAAGTGATGTATAACCCAAAACAACCGATTTGGTTCATCGCTACCCAGGTCAAAAAGGGCAATCTGGAATAATGGTTTTGTTGACAGATTTAAACTGGCTTGGAGTTTAGTAGCGATCGCTGTTATTGCTGCGGCTTGTTCCTCTTTTGGCAGTGTTGATAAATCTGAATGTGTTATTGGCACAACATCATCAAAACTAGCAAAAATCCCCTGAGTGCCAAATTCCTGTGGTATAAATCGCAAACGTAGGACATCGTGATGCTTTTGTAAAGACCGCACCACTTGCTCCAAGACAACAGGGTCGATGGTCTGCTTAACTTCTAGCAGCACTGCTTGATTCCAGTGATGGGGATCGGGTTGCTGTTGTGCAAAAAACCAGTGCTGAATAGGTGTTAGTGGTAATAAGCCAGTTACCGCACCCTGTTCAGCTTGAATGCTCTTAGTTGTGCCAGCCACAGCTGCCAGTTGAGCGATCGTTTGGTGTTGAAATAATTGCTTCGGAGTTAGGTGCAGCCCTGCAAGGTTTGCCTTGGATATTATTTGCAGACTGAGGATAGAATCTCCGCCTAATTCAAAAAAGTTGTCATTTATACCTATTTTTTCTAAACCGAGTACCTGCGTCCAAATCGCAGCCAATTGCTTTTCAACAGTCGTTTGAGGTTCAATGAAGGCTTTTTCGAGTTCTGGGCGTATTCGCTCAGGCGCTGGTAGAGCTTTGCGATCCACCTTACCATTGGGCGTGAGTGGTAGTGCTTCCAGCATCACAAAAGCCTGTGGCACCATGTAGTTTGGCAGTTTCGATTCTAGGAAGTTTCGCAGTTCAGTAATTGTCAGTGTCTGCTTTGTATGAGGGACGACATAGGCTACTAACCGTTGAGAATCTGCTGAATCTGAGCGAACGACAACTACAGTTTCTCGAACTGCTGGGTGTTGGGATAAAAGTGCTTCAACTTCTCCCAGTTCAATACGAAAACCACGAATTTTCACTTGGTGGTCAATGCGACCAACGTACTCAATTTCTCCATTCGGTAAATAACGAGCTAAATCACCTGTTTTGTACAGACGCGCTGCTTTTTTGCTATGGGGGTTAAGGATAAATTTCTGGGCAGTTAATTCTGGGCGATTGAGGTAACCTTTGCCTAGACCAGCACCGCCAATGTGCAATTCACCGATCGCACCAACGGGTATTAGTTGCAGTTGTTTATCTAGAATATAAGCTTGTGCGTTGGCAATGGGACGCCCAATAGGCACAATTTGTTGATTGAGTCCACGTTTGCAAGTCCAATATGTGGCATCAATGCAAGTTTCTGTGGGACCATAGAGATTATGCAATTCTGCATTGAGATGAGCAAAGAAGCGTTCTTGCAGCTCAACAGTTAAAGGTTCTCCGCCACAAAATACATTTCTTAGAGATTGACAGTTCGCAAATTTATCATTTTCCAAGAGCATTCGCAACAAGGTGGGCACAAGTTGCAAAGTCGTAATCTTTTGTTCGACTATTGTTTGGATGAGACGATCGCTATCTTGATGTCCTCCTGGTCGAGCCATGACCAATTGTGCTCCAGCTAACAAAGGTAGGTAAAATTCCCAAGCGGAAGCATCAAAGCTAAAGGGAGTTTTTTGGAGAACTTTATCTGTTTCGGTCAAGGGGAAGTCAGTTTGCATCCAGAGCATATGATTGCAAATTGCTCGGTGGGTTAACATCACCCCTTTGGGCTTACCTGTTGAACCAGATGTATAAATTACATAGGCAAGGTTTTCAATCTTAACATTGCTAACTGGGTTAACTTGACTATTTTGGGCAATGATTTCGTAGTCTGCATCCAAGCAAATTGTCTGTCCTTGATATTTGGGAAGAATTTCTAACAGTCGTCGTTGAGTCAGCAAAACAGGTGGTTGAGAATCCTCCAAGAGCAAAGCTATCCATTCTTTTGGATACATCGGGTCAATTGGTACGTATGCACCGCCAGCTTTAAGAATTCCAAGTAAACCAACAACCATTTCCAGAGAACGTTCTACGCAAATTCCCACTAGCACGTCGGGAGCGACTCCCAGTTTTTGCAAATGATGTGCTAGTTGATTGGCACGAGTGTTTAGCTCCCGGTAGGTTAGTTGTTGTTGCTCATAGACAACAGCAATATTGTCTGGGGTATGCTCGACCTGCTCTTCAAATAGTTGATGGATGCATTTATCTTGTGGGTAGTCGGCGCTCGTCTGATTCCACTCTACCAACAGATGATGTCGTTCAGATGCACTCAGCAACGGTAATTGACTAACAGGCTGTTCTGGATTGTTAGCGATCGCTGAACAAAGTGTTTGAAAATGCCCCATCATCCGACGAATGGTGTCCGCTTCAAACAAGTCGCTGTTGTACTCCCAAGTCCCCACCAGTTTCGACTCTATCTCTTGCATCGTCAAAGTTAAATCAAATTTGGCAATGCTCCGCTTTTGTTCTAGTGGCTTCAAGGTCAACCCTGGCAGTTCCAAAGTCTTAATTGGTGCATTTTGCAGCGCAAACATCACCTGAAACAACGGATGATGACTCAAAGACCGTTCCGGTTGCAAAACTTCCACTAGATGTTCAAAGGGCAAGTCTTGGTGAGCATAAGCATCTAGTGTCATTTGTCGCACCCGCTGCAACAACTGCCGGAAACTGGGGTTGCCTTCTAGGTTTGTGCGGAGAACTAAGGTATTGACAAAAAAGCCAATGACGGGTTCTATTTCCTGACGGTTGCGGTTGGCAATGGGGGAGCCAACAACTATGTCCTCTTGATGACTGTAACGCGATAGCAACAGGGAAAATGCTGCTAACAGGGTCATGAACAAAGTTGATCCCGATAGCTGACTTAAGTGTTTGATCTGCTGGGTCAACTCGGCACTGAGTTCAAAAGTTTCGCTGCTACCCCGTCCAGTTTGCACAGCAGGACGGTTTCTGTCAGTAGGCAATTCTAGCAGTGCTGGCGCTCCTGCCAACTGTTGTTTCCAGTAATTGAGTTGGGAATCCAGGACTTCTCCACTCAGCCACTGCCGTTGCCATTGAGCGAAGTCTGCATACTGAATAGGTAGCTCAGGCAAGGGAGAGGAGGTTTGATATAAGGTAGACAACTCTTGGATGAATATCTCAATTGACCAGCCATCAGAGATAATGTGATGCATTGTCACCAGCAGCACGTAGGAGTTTTCTCCAAGCTGTAGTATGGTGACGCGCAGCAAGGGACCTGTAGCTAAATCAAAAGGACGTTCAGCCTCCTCCGTGACCAAACGTTTAACTTGTGTAGTTTGCTCCACAGTGGGTAGCGATCGCGCTTCGCTTGCGTTCGTCAAGCCCAAGTCTATCACGGGAATGGTCATTGGTGTGGGAGGAGCGATCGCCTGCACTGCTGTACCGTTGACTGTCACAAAAGTGGTACGCAAAACTTCGTGGCGTCGGACAAGTTCACTTAAGGCAATTTCTAAAGCTACTATATTGAACTGTCCAGTAATTTCAAGTGCTGCGAATATGTTGTAAGTTGAATTAGAACCTTCTAACTGATCCAGAAACCACAGCCGTTCTTGCGCCCATGATAAAGGTAAAGGTTCAGTATTCCTGGCGAACGGTTTAATATTCGCAACTACTAATCCTGAAGCAGTCTGACGCAACGCGCAAAGGGCTTGGTCAAGTTCCGCAACTGTGGGGGCTTCAAACAAAGTCCGCAGGGGTATCTCAACTTGGAAAGCTTCCCGTAATCTCGATATAACTTGAGTTGCTAGTAAAGAATGTCCCCCAAGTTCAAAGAAGTTATTGTAAATTCCTACTTGTTGGAGACCTAAAACCGAGGCGAAGATATTAGCAATAATTTCTTCAGTGGGGGTGCGAGGTGCTACCAAGTCCTCGTTTTGTCCCAGTTCACTTTCTGGTGCGCTCAGAGCTTGACGGTCAACCTTGCCATTGGGGGTTAGAGGCAGAGCCTCCAGCAGCACAAAAGCCGACGGCACCATATACTCCGGGAGCTTCTGTTTCAGAAAGTGGCGGATTTCGCTGATGGAAGGTTCTGACTGCTCCTTGGCAACTAGATACGCCACTAGGCGCTTGTTGCTAAGTACATCCTCATGTACTATAACTACAACCTCCCGAACATGAGGATGTTCGCCAAGCACAGCCTCAATTTCTCCAAGTTCAATGCGGAAGCCACGAATCTTCACCTGATGATCGATGCGTCCTAAGTATTCGATGTCTTTGTTTGGCAAATAGCGGGCTAAGTCACCAGATTTATAAAGGCGTGCGTTTGGTTTCTCACTAAAGGAATTCGGGATAAATCTTTGGGCAGTTAGTTCTGGGCGATTTAGATAACCTTGCGCTACACCAGCACCACCAATGTACATTTCACCCTTAACTCCAATAGGTACTGGTTGTCCATATTGATCTAGCAAGTAAACTTGCAAATCAGGAATTGGACGACCAATAAAACTTTTTGATGCCATCTCTAAGTCTGCCATCGTCAATGGACGATATGTCACATGCACGGTTGTTTCCGTAATGCCGTACATATTCACTAACTGTGGAAACTGATCGCCGTGACGCTCAAACCAAGGTCTTAAACTCTGAAGTTCCAGAGCTTCTCCACCAAAAATCACTAGTCGTAGGCTCAATTGGTTGGCAGTTTCTAAAGATTCCTCTACCTGAATGAGTTGTCGGAAAGCTGAAGGTGTCTGGTTGAGTACTGTCACTTGCTGCTGTGACAATAATTTATAGAAGTCTTCGGGTGAGCGACTCAGCCAGTAGGGTACTATCACTAACCGTCCACCATGCACTAACGCACCCCAAAGTTCCCAAACGGAAAAATCGAAGGCAATTGAATGGAATAGTGAAAAAACATCTTGTTGGTTGAAATTATACCAGGTCTGCGTTGCTGCAAACAAACGGACAACATTGCTGTGATTGACTAAGACACCTTTGGGTTGACCTGTTGAGCCTGATGTGTAGATGATATAAGCCAAGTCCTGAGTTGTACACTCACTCATTAAGTTCTGTTGGCTTTGTGTGGCAATATCTTCCCAATCTGTATCTAGGCAAACAACCCTGGTCTGATGTTGCGGCAAATTCTTGATTAAGTGCTGTTCAGTCAGCAGTATCGGTACTTGTGTGTCCTGCAATATGAAGGCTAATCTTTCTAGGGGATATTCTGGTTCTAAGGGTACATAAGCACCACCGGCTTTGAGAATACCAAGAAGTCCGATGACCATTTCTAAGGAGCGTTCGACACAAATCCCTACTAGGACTTCTGCTTCGACTCCCAAAGTCTGCAAGTAATGAGCTAATTGATTCGCACGACTGTTTAGCTCTCGATAGGTTAATGTGCAGTCTTCAAATACCACAGCGACCGAATCAGGCGATCGCTCGACCTGCTCTTCAAATAGCTGATGGATGCATTTATCTTGTGGATAATCCGCTGCTGTCTGATTCCACTCTACCAACAACTGATGTCGTTCAACTTCTGTTAGCAACGGTAATTGACTAACAGGCTGTTCTGGATTGTTAGCGATCGCTTGACAAAGCGTTTGAAAATGCCCCATCATCCGATGAACGGTTTGGGCTTCAAACAAGTCGCTGTTGTACTCCCAAGTCCCCACCAGTTTCGACTCTATCTCTTGCATCGTCAAAGTTAAATCAAATTTGGCAATGCTCCGCTTTTGTTCTAATGGCTTTAAGGTCAACCCTGGCAGTTCCAAAGTCTTAATTGGTGCATTTTGCAGCACAAACATCACCTGAAACAACGGATGATGACTCAAAGACCGTTTTGGTTGCAAAACTTCGACCAGCTGTTCAAAGGGCAAGTCTTGGTGAGCATAAGCATCTAGTGTCATTTGCCGCACCCGCTGCAACAACTCACCGAAACTGGGGTTGCCTTCTAGGTTTGTCCGGAGAACTAAGGTATTGACAAAAAAGCCAATGACTGGTTCTATTTCCTGCCGATTGCGGTTGGCAATAACAGAGCCGACAACTATGTCCTCTTGATGACTGTAACGCGATAGCAACAGGGAAAATGCTGCTAACAGGGTCATGAACAAAGTTGATCCCGATAGCTGACTTAAGTGTTTGATCTGCTGGGTCAACTCGGCACTCAGTTCAAAAGTTTCGCTGCTACCCCGTCCAGTTTGCACAGCAGGACGATTTCGGTCAGTAGGCAATTCTAGCAGTGCTGGTGCTCCTGCCAGTTGTTGTTTCCAGTAGTTGAGTTGCGACTCTAGCACTTCTCCACTCAGCCACTGCCGTTGCCATTGAGCGAAGTCTGCATACTGAATGGGTAGCTCTGGCAAGGGAGAAAGTTTTCT
Organism: Plectonema radiosum NIES-515; assembly: GCF_025753815.1. Classification (GTDB taxonomy): domain Bacteria; phylum Cyanobacteriota; class Cyanobacteriia; order Cyanobacteriales; family Nostocaceae; genus Hassallia; species Hassallia radiosum_A. The sequence goes on from NZ_JAOWRF010000002.1 coordinate 36,028, forward strand.
TTGACAAAAAGCTTCGTAAAGTGCTGTCAACTCTTGAATGAAAATCCCTATCGACCAAACGTCTGCAATTATATGATGTACTGTTATTTGTAAAACATGAGAGTGTTCTGCCAGCTTTAATAGATTAACTCTCAGTAAGGAGTCTGTGGAAAGGTCAAAGGGTTTTCTGGCTTCTTCAGTTATTTGACATTCTACCCAAGCAAACTGCTCCTCTGGAGCCATCTGGTCTAGTTTAAGTATGGGTAAACTCAGGGTGGCAGCAAAAGCAATGACTTGAAATGGCACTCCATCAATAACTTTAAAGGTAGTTCGCAAAACTTCGTGACGTTGCTGTATCTCCTGTATTGCTCTTTCTAAAGCAGCGATATTTAGTTGACCGTCTAGCTGCAAAGCACTAGAAATATTGTAAGAGGTGTTCTTTGGATCTAACTGATAAAGAAACCAAAGCCGTTCCTGAGCAAAAGATAAGGGAAATATGAAAACTTCTTCTGATGTTGGAGTAAACATACCGTCACGTTGATCTATAAGTAATTATTAATTTGGAGATATTTAGAGTAAGAACTACCCTCCTTTAACTCTCATCAAGAGCAGATTATATCGTATTTAGCTGCATAGTAACATCATCTTTCGCTGGTTGTAATGGAACATAATCTTGGCAAACTAAGAATGCTGGTGGAGGCTGACTCTTAGAAATTGGAATATTTTTGACACTCCTATAGGTAATAATTATCTGCACTCCTAAAGATTTCGCTGTACTCGTGACAACGATGAAGAGCACGCAGCGTTTTATTGTCGTTTTCTACAACCTTCCCTGGAGCATCCTCAGGCAACCGTGAAAGTTCCCTCTGTAGAATGCTGACTTCTCCATCTAAGAAATACTCAGAGAAAAATAACAATCCATCTTCTTCGTACTTTTGAATCTGGTTTTCAAAGAGGTTCATAAAATTTGCTGCTAATAAATAAAACGAGTTTAGGTTAAGTGGGTAACCCTACAAAGGCTGTTGTTGAAGTTTATCATATTCGACAATTCCATTATTCAACTTGATAATCCGATCTGATAAGTGATAATATTGATCGTCATGGGTAACAACGATTACAAGTTTGCCTTTACTTTTTAAATCTGGTAGTATTTGTGTATAGAAAATATTCTTGAATATAGGATCTTGATCGGAAGCCCATTCATCAAATACGTAGATAGCTCGGTCTTCTAAATATGCAGTTAGTAGAGCTAGACGTTTCCGTTGACCTTGAGATAACGCTGTGGTTGAAAGTACACCATTTTTAACTTGAACCTTGTTGTTAAGTTGAAGTTTTACCAGATAATCGGAAATTTGCTCGTCAGAAATAGTTTTGCCTAAATTTAACAAGTTTTCAAAGAGATAAAAATCGAAGAACACAACTGAAAAATGCTGTCGATACCACTCGCGTTCTTCAGCAGTGATTAGTTTCCCGTTGATAATAATCTTTCCCGTATCCGGAATATACAGACCAATTAGCAGCTTAATAAAAGTAGATTTTCCACTACCGTTACCTCCAATTAAAAAAACAATTTCCCCAGCAGAAAACGTGAAATTAATAGGTCCTACGGTAAAGAGATATTTATCTTCACTCTGATATTTATAAGTGACATCTAAAAGCTCTAGACGCTGACAAAAGAGTTCTGAATCTGAGAAACTCAATAAATTCTCTTCTCCACTTTCTGGAGATGGAGTTAATAATTTCAAATTCTCTTCTCCACTTTCTGGAGATGGAGTTAATAATTTCAAATTGTCTTCAAAACCAATCTCTTTAGCTGGAGTTGTTAATTTCAAATCTAGTGATTTAATTTTATCGAGAGCAACAAAAGCCTTACTGAACGCTGACAGGGAATTAATAATAGCGTCTAAAGGCACAATTAGGTAAGTAATTGTCAGTACGTAGCCAGATAAAACCTGAGTCTGAGTATTCTTCAGAGCGGGTAGTATGAAAATAACGATACCAATCGCTACAAAAAACATGATTTGTGCCCAGCTAGAAGCCAGTGCAAAGATACTCATACCAACTACATTTTCATGTTTGTAAGATTCTGCATTTGCTTGAAGATCTTTGAAAAATGTTTCGCGCTTTTTGTAGTGAAGCATCAGCTCTTTTGTTCCGTCGGTAATCCCGCGAAAATTCTTAAATAGTTTATCTTGCTGCTCCCGAGCCAAGGTCATGTTTGAGCTTGCCTTATTACCTGTTAGCTGATGACTAGTTATTCCTATTACTAGAAAAAAAAGTATAATCAGAAACACTGTTGGAGAAAGCCAACATAAGTAAAGCAAACAACTTATTACTATAACACTGTTGACACAAACTCTAGGCAGAATGAGAGCTGTGTTAGAGATTGATTGAACATCATCAGTCAGTGTAGCCATAATACGATTATTGCCAAGTTTCTCTAATTGATATAATGGAGAGGCAAGAAGTCTTTGACTTATAAGCATTCGGAGATTTAAAATTGCCTCTTGAGAAATATAAATTAATATACTTTGAGAAAGAAAGTTACTAATAAAACGCAAAAAACAGAGACCAAAAAATGTCCAAATAACTGATGCATTTAGCGTAGAATAATTAAGTCCAGTTTGATTAATAAAAGCGATTAGACTTGTAGTAGTTACTCCGCTTACTAAGCTAACAATACCTGCAAGGATAAGAATTTTCCAGGAGGAACTTAGAAGAAGACGAATCAGATCCATATATATCCATATAATTTAAATGTTATGTATATATAATACATGTATCTTGACACCCAGTGACTTCGTATTCTTGGTGCTGTAACCAAGAAACTGCGAAAAATTGTGCGATCGCAGTTCCGAAGTTTTGCTCCGACGCCAATTTGTAGGCTAGCTGACCTAAAGCGAGGTCGAGTGTACCCACCAGCCCAAAAGGACTAAGTACAGCAATTTTACTATTGTCTTTCCAAGGGGGAGCAATGCCATTGAGTATATCACCAAGGGTACATCTGATAAATTTTCGGTTCCCCGTTTGTTGTTCAGTAAGATGAATAGATGTTTGAGCGCGGCAAACATGGTCTATAGACATCTCCGAAATAGTAATGTTCTGTGGTAAAAGAATATAATAAAGTTTTTTACACCAGAATTATGAGTTACGTACTAGATCGCATCGAAGCGAATTTTCAAGAAACCCTACGATTAATTGGTCTGGGATACCCTGATCTACAATAATTAATTCAAAACGCCGAACAATTACACTTTTGAATTACAAGCTTTATTATAATCAAAGAAAATTAGAATTATCTTGGGTGGAGGTGAAAGACCTGAGGACAATTAAGAGCAAGAAAAATATTATTCAGGAAAAAAGAGCGATCGTACATTTAAAAGTCAGATAATTATCTGACCAGATGGTAAAGATATCGTTAATGTTGTAACTGGTGAACCTGGACTGAAAAGTGATAGGACTTTCTTCCGAAAAAATCGCGCTCGCTTTGACCGAAAGCAAAAATTTCCGGTGGATTTAGCCCATCAAGGGGAAGATGCAATTACAAAGAAGGAAGAAGTTAGGACCGAAGTTGGAAGAAGTAAAAAGTATAAATACAAACTTACTTTGTGAGTGTAGAGATGAAGTAAAATAAATAATTATACTCAAGATGGCTTGCACTTCCAGTATAAAACGCGCCGGTTCGACGGACAGAAGCTTCTGAGGCAGGCAACGTCGCGTCCTTGTTACAATCCCACGTTTAAAAACGTGGGTACAACTTCGGTCTTTCTTCTTCCTTCTTACTTTTCGTGAAACACTCTTTGACCGTAGGGACTTTGAGCATGAGTTCGTGTTAAACTTAAGTATTGCACCCGCTAGTCTTGCCCAAAAAGCGTATGGGATTTGCATAAAACTTTAGCTCGTAGTCAGCGATTTATCGCTTTGTTTTGTCTTCGAGAACCTTACTAAAGGTAGTCTGCCGGGGTTTGGAACGAGCCTCGTAGACGCTGATCTTGCTAGCTCTACCTCACGAAAGAGCGCTCCAAGCAGGAAGTATGAGGCAACTGGGGGAAAAGAAGCGTCAGAAATCTCAAAGCAATTTCGCTAAAAACAAGTTAGAGGATGTAGAAACCTCTAGCTCAGGCGAAGCCAGCTAGAGGTAGTTCATTAACTAATCTAACTCTCGGCGTCCTTCCAAAGCTCTTGCCAGCGTCACCTCATCAGCGTATTCCAATTCGCCACCCACAGGCAAACCAAAAGCAATCCGCGTCACTTTCGTAAATGGCTTGATTAGCTGACCAATATATAATGTCGTCGTTTCCCCTTCGACACTGGGACTGATTGCCAGAATAACTTCTTTGGGCTTATCTTTACTTACCCGTCGCACCAAAGCTTGCAGAGTTAACTGTTCTGGACCAATTCCATCTATGGGAGAAATTACCCCACCCAAGACATGATACTTGCCTTTATACTCGCGGGTTTTTTCTAGTGCAATCACATCACGAGAATCAGCCACTACACAGATAGTACTGTTGTCGCGGTTGGAGTTGCGGCAGATTTCACAAACAGGTTCAGAAGAAAGGTGAAAGCAGACAGAACACAAGCCTATCTGTTTTTTTGCCTCGATTAAAGCTTGTGCTAAATCTTCTACTTCTGATTCTGGACGCTTCAAGATGTGCAGCGCTAGACGTTGGGCAGTTTTGGGACCCACTCCTGGTAAGCGTTGCAGTTGTTCAATTAACCGTGCTAAAGGACGTGCGTAAACCGTTGTCTTATCTCCAGTATTTTCGTACTATAACTATAATGACATTTTTCGGGACTTTGGATTGCTCATTTGACTCAAATTCGACCATATTTGGTTAAGAGAAACCGCTGGAAAAATATATCTTTAGTTACAAAATGTGATGCGGCTTGGGTGATTCTAATGGTATAGCTAAAATTTATCTCTAAGAATGTAAGATAAATTCTTGAATAGCCCATCCAAAATGCTTTTTCAGTACAATCTCTACTTTTTCGTTCTTAGTCTAACTGCAATTATTTCAGCTATTGTTGCTTTTGATGCTTGGCAGCGTCGTCAAACTTCTGCTGTTAGCAAACCGTTTATTTTGATGATGCTAGCGATCGCACTTTATGCTTTGGTTGCGGCAATGGAAGCTGGTGCGATCGCTCTAGAGGATAAAATATTTTGGTCAAAGCTCGAATACGTCGCATCGAATAGTGTAATTACACTCTTCTTGATATTCACAATGCACTTTACCAGCAAAAGGCAGTGGCTGACATCTCGGAATATAGCGTTGTTATGGGTTATTCCCGCCTTCAATGTGGCAATGGTTGCCACCAACGAATGGCATAATCTGATTTGGACTGGCTTTTTGCGCCATCCTCATCAAACTAATATTATGATTTACCAACATGGTATTGGCTTTTTTTGGGTGATGGGGTGTGTTTATGTTTACACATTTGCAGGCATATTGCTGCTTGCCAAAAGAGCTTTGCTCCCCTCTGTTCTGTATAGCCAGCAGTCTTCCATAGCATTAGTTGGTGGGTTGATACCACTGGTTGGGGGTAGCGCGTATATGCTATGTCTGACTCCCCCGGGTTTGAACATCACCCCGATGAGCTTCATGCTCACCGGACTGATTTATGCTGTTAGCGTCTTTCGCTTCGGCATGTTTGACCTTGTTCCCGTAGTGCGGGACATTTTGATTGACAGAATGAGTGATGGTGTGCTTGTCTTGGATGTGCAAAACCGCATTCTTGACATTAATCCTGCGGCACAAAATTTGATTGGGACGACAGCACATCTGATTGGACAATCTGCCGATCAAGTTATGTCAAAATGGCAAGAAAAAATCATATCCTACCACGAATATGAAAGCGTTAACACAGAGATATTAATGGATTTGTCAACACTTCGTTATCTGGAGCTACAAATTACGCCATTACGCGATCGCCGCAGGCAATTAACAGGATATCTGCTTATTTTGCGTGACATTACTCAACGTTATCAGGTTGAGGTTGAACTTCGGCAGGCTAACGAACGTCTGCGTCTTCAAGTGGTGCAAATTGAGACTTTACAGGCTCAACTACGGGAACAAGCAATGCAGGACGACCTGACTGGCTTGTTCAATCGGCGTTATTTTGACCAGACATTCCCAAGAGAACTGGTATGTGCAACACAAGAGTCTTATCCAGTTGCGGTTATTTTAATGGATATTGATTACTTTAAGAAGATTAACGATACATTTGGGCATCAGGCAGGCGATCGCGTGTTACAACTATTTGCAGGACTGCTGCGCCAATACAGCCGCTCTAGCGACATTGTGTGTCGGTATGGGGGTGAAGAGTTTGTATTAGCTTTGCCCGGTATGACACTAAATAATGCCTTTCAATATGCTGAACAAATTCGGTTATCCTTTCAAGCTGCGCGAGTTAAATTTGCAGACAGGGAAATAAATACAACAGTTTCGGGTGGGATTTGCGTATTTCCTGATAATGGAAATACCAGCGACGACATGTTGGAACTTGCTGATAAAGCATTGTATGCCGCCAAAGCATATGGGCGTAATTGTATCAAATATGTCCGATAATATCGGCGTTGATAAATAAAAGTATGAAAATATCACGCAGAGCCGCAGAGACGCAAAGAGAAAGATTGAATTTTGGTATTTTAATACTATAATATCCAATCCAACTAATCTTGTTTTTAATCAGGCATAATTGTTTGGTGAAGATTCGCGCCGATGAAGTTAGCTCCTCTAATTTTAGCACCTCTGAGGTTAGCGCCTTTGAGGTTAGCTCCTGCCAAGTTCGCACCATTCAAGTTAGTCCATCTCAAGTTAGCTCCACCCATGTCAGCTTCACACAAGTTAGCCTTGCTCAGATATGCACCACCCAGGTGAGCATAACTCAAATTAGCTTTGTACAAATCAGTTTTATAAAGATAAGCGCCAATTACTTCCGCTTCATACAGATTTGCTTGGCTTAAGTCAGCTTCATTCAAGTTAGCTTCCATCAGGTTAGAAAAACTCAAGTTAGCTCGGTGAAGCTTTGCACAAGCCAAATCAGCACCTCTCAAATTAGCTTTGCTCAAGTCAGCCCCAATTAAATTAGCATCAGCGATCGCAGCGTCTTTCAGATTTGCCTCACTCAAAGACGCTCCAATCAGATTCGCATAACTCAAATCTGCTTGTGTCAATGTAGCACCGCTCAAGTTCGTAACACTCAAGTTAGCTTCACTCAAATTAGCTTCAATCAAATTAGCTTTATAAAGGTTAGCACCGCTCAAGTTAGCACCACTGAGGTTTGCTCGCACAAGTAAAGCATTACTCAAATCCACCCTGCTCAAGTTTACCCCTTGGAGGTTTGCGCCTCTGAGATTATACCCAAGCAAATTCGCAGCGCTGAGGTCTGGTTCAACCTGGGGATTTTTCTTTCTCCACTCAGTCCATGTGACTGCACCTGCTGTGAGTAAAGCTAGATGCTCTCGATTTGCCATGATATTTCGTTACTCCTGACGCCCACCCTGAAGATTTGCTCGACCAGGGACACTTTCAATCGCTGCTAACGCTCCTTGAGCACCTGCGAGAATATCCCGTTCATGTCCACCTAAATAAAGCCGTCCAAAGCTGCCTACAGCTTGCACCTCAAGAATATTAATCGATGCCGCTTTCTCAGCTTCATTCGCGGCAAGTGCAGCATAAGCAGCAGGTTCAACTTCTAAAACATACAGCGTTTGTCCCGCAAGTAGTAACTGTCCGCGTCGCGTGCGATTGATAAGTTGTGTTTGATAAGCATCAATATTGCGGATAATCTGAGTAGAAACCACACGCGGTTTCAGACAATCTTCTTTTTTAACTCCTAACATCGCTAAAATCGCTTGACCAGCAGCTCGCGTTTCTCCTTGAGAGGCAGAATGAACTTCTAATAAGCCGTAGAGTCGTTCGACTACTTGGACTCCCGGACGGACAGAAGCCGATTTGAGGGCTACATCGGTAATTTTATTAATTTCGATACCAGGGGAGATTTCAATCCACAACGATGTATCTCCTGGTAATGGCAAGAAACCTTGGGCTACTGTTCCTATATATGCTGCGTGTTGAGGTTGCAGGCTGTCGAGAAAGACGAAACTGCGTAGTTCTATTCCCAAAGTTTAGCTCTCCAGTCATATGGCGATGTACGTGCGTCACTTTAAACTACCATAAGGCTAGGTGGATGCATCGCTCAAATAGTTTACTTTCAGGAAGGGCGATCGCTCTCATAAAATTAAAGCCGCAAAATTACCACTTGGACGATCTAATAGACAAACGTCGTCAAAATTAAATATGCGTTATCCAAACCTTAACAGACGTAGCATTGCTACGTCTCTACATTCATTTTCAAATAGGTTGTCTAATATGTTTGATTACTGATCACGGATGACAAAAGCACACATGCGAAGATAAATAAAGGCAATAAGAGCGTGGTTTACTTATGTGGTTAGGGTTTGTACTAGCATTGGTTGGGTTTCCTCATTTACATCCGCATTTCTGCACCTACTAAGTAGGTCGGCGAGAATAAACCGAACTATGTAAAGAAAAATAAAGTTTGAAAATTGGTTTGTAGTAAGCGCTTACCAGTATTGCCGAAATATTAGAGTTAGAGCAACCTGTAGAAGAACACTGGCGCAAAAGTTTGGGTAATTGTAAGATAAAATGCCGAACCTACTTTGAAAAGTATCTCTTACCAGGAGATAGTGCCGTTGCGATCGCTTTAGATGAGGTAGACAGACTGTTCCCACATGGGGAAATCGCTGGAGAGTTTTTAGGAATGCTACGAACTTGGCACGAAGACGCAAAAACTAAACCTCTTTGGCGCCAATTGCGGTTATTGATGTTGCACACACAAGTTTATACTCAGCTAAATATCAATCAGTCACCCTTTAATGCCGGGACAGAAATTAAATTAACAGATTTTACTCGCGAACAAGTGGAATCTCTGTCACGTCAGTATAAATTAAACTTGCAAAATACTCAAATAGAACAACTAATGGCAATGGTAGGAGGACATCCGTATCTGGCAACAAAAGCCATACAGGTAGTATCGCGACAAGAAATGACTTTAGAAAGCTTGTTGCAATCAGCACCCACAGTTTCGGGAATTTATCGTAACCATTTAGAAAGACACTGGCATTATTTACAGAAAAATCTTCCACTCTTCACAGCATTTAAAACAATAGTTTTAGCAGATAGTCCGGTTGAATTAAATTAAAATTAAAATTTAGACGATGCAGTTAAATTATATGATTTTGGGTTGGTAGAACTGCAAAGTAATAGTGCAGTGTCACGTTATAAAATCTATCGTTTATATTTCCGAGAACGGTTAGGAAGTTAGGAATTAAGGGTGTATTCCCTGAATGGAAGAAATACCCTTCTTAAGGGTACTGCTACACGAACAAAGCCTGGGTCGGCAAACTTCGTCTGTGTAGCCCCAGGCTTATAGCCTGAGGGCAATTTTGCAAAACAGGACGCTCCCGAAATTACAAAGTGCATAAGCATATTTAATGTATATAAGATTATGACCCAATAGGCTTGGTGTTAAAAAATTGGTGGTAAAAATTGTATGTAGAGACGTAGCATTGCTACGTCTCTACGAGAATTTGGGGCTGAAATGAACGGTATTGAATTATGACCAACTCAAAACAAAGTAACGGATATCAAGTAGGAGGAAGCCTCGGCGAATCAGCTTCATCTCATGTTCTCCGCCAAGCAGATTCTCAACTTTATGAAGGGTTAAAAACAGGTAAATTCTGCTATTTATTAAATTGCCGACAAATGGGTAAATCGAGTTTGCGCGTACACACAATGGCACGTCTCAAAAAAGAAGGGGTTGCTTGCGTGGCATTTGAAATGCGTGAATTATGCTTACATGAAGTGACAGAAGATGAATTTTATGGTGGTTTTGTTAGCTATCTAGTAAGTGAATTTAATTTAGATATTGAACTTGAAAGCTGGTGGTATGGGCAGAATTTAATTCATCCCGGACAACGATTAACTAAGTTTATCGAAGAAATACTACTAGAACAAATTACGCAAAGTATTATTATATTTGTCGATGAAATTGATAGCGTTTTAAATTTAAGTTTTCAAGACGATTTTTTTGCTTTTATTCGCTCCTGTTATAACAAACGTGCTGATAAACTTAAATATAATCGCCTCACTTTTGCACTGTTGGGGGTAGCAACTCCGGCTGATTTAATTGCAGATTCATCCCATACACCGTTTAATATCGAAAGCGAAGCAATCGAATTAACTGGTTTTCAATTGGATGAAGCAACACCGTTAGAAAAGGGATTTATTGGTATCACCAGCAATCCCCGTGCAGTGCTTCATGAAATTTTGCTTTGGACGGGGGGACAACCGTTTCTCACGCAATGGGTTTGTCAGCTTGTATCTTCTTTGTCACACATTGCTGAGGGGGTAGAGCTAGTCCTAAGACCTCAATAGCATAGACAAGTCTAGACTATTATTGACAACTATTCGTCTACATTTTCAATGAGACTATCAACAAATTCTCTTAGCCGTTCCTTCCAGTCGGGGACGGCTTTTA
>NZ_JAOWRF010000015.1 GCF_025753815.1 Plectonema radiosum NIES-515
TGCTAATCAAGAATCTTTATCTCCCCAGCAAGAGTTAGTAGAAGATTTAATGGCAATCATACATTGCTTCTCTTGCAGATTGTACGGCTTGCGTTCATACTCCACTGATTTGAAAAATAAATTAAAAGAAAGCATTGACAACCCTAGACATAATGAGATATTATTAAAGAACAAAGAAACACAGTGTTGAGGTCGAACAATGCTTTTATCTATCAAAACAAAATTAAAACTAAATAGCAACCAAGAAACAATAATGAGTAAACACGCAGGTATTGCGCGTTTTACCTATAACTGGGGTTTGGCTACTTGGAATAATCTTTATGAAGATGGATTAAAGCCTAATAAATATGTTCTGAAAAAGTTTTTTAACAACCACGTTAAACCTGAGTTTACATGGATTAAAGAAAAAGGTATTTGTCAGAAAATAACTCAATACGCCTTCGATAATCTTGGTGACGCTTTCTCTAGATTTCTTAGCAAAAAAGGTGGATATCCTAATTTTAAAAAGAAAGGGCATCACGATTCTTTTACTATTGATGCCGGCGGTAAACCAATTCCCGTTGGTGGTAAATCAGTAAAACTGCCTACAATCGGATGGGTTAAAACTCATGAAGGTTTGCCCCACACCACATGCACCAAAATAACAATATCAAGGACTGCTGATAGTTGGTTTATTGCTTTTGCATATGAACAAAAACATGAACCAACTGTTAAACAGCACGAAATAGTAGGAGTCGATTTAGGAATTAAGGAATTGGCTACACTGTCCACTGGAATAGTGTTTACAAATCCCAAGCATTACAAAACTAATCTAGAAAAGCTCAGAAGGTTGTCTAGAAAGTTTGCAAGAATTGTTAAAGGTTCTAACAACCGACATAAAGCTAAAACCCAACTTGCTAAACATCACGCCAAGGTAGCCAATCTCAGAAAAAATACGCTTCACCAAATCACTACTTTCTTATGCAAAAACCACGCCAAAATAGTAGTAGAAGACTTAAACATTTCTGGGATGTTATCAAACCACAAATTAGCGCAAGTCATTGCCGATTGTGGTTTCCATGAATTTAAAAGGCAGTTGGAATATAAAGCGAAAAAATTTGGTTGCGAAATCATTATTGCAAGTCGTTGGTTCCCATCAAGTAAAACCTGCTCAAACTGTGGACATATTCAAGATATGCCACTTAAAGAAAGAATTTACAACTGCGGAAGTTGTAGTCATTCGATGGACAGAGATTTGAATGCAGCGATTAATTTATCACGTTTGGCTAAAGCGTGAAAGCTTACTGAGGGATAACCGCTCCCATGCTCCCGTTGAAGTAAGAAGTAAATGTCTAGACTTGTCTAGGTTTTATATAGCAGACATTGATTCGTATCGCAGTGGAGTTTTTAATAACCCAACTCCTCCATTTGAATGTATGGCAATCAACCTTGCTGTAACTATTATTGGCTGGGATGATGATAAGCAAGCTTGGTTAATCAAAAACTCTTGGGGTCCTTACTGGGGCGAAAAAGGCTACATGTGGATTGGCTATAAGAGCAACAATATTGGTTGTGGGGCAGCCTGGGTCGATGCTACTACTGTTAAACAATGAATCGATCTAACTGATCGAGCCTCTCACTCAGAAGGGAATTATAGAAGATATCGAAGGTGCCTTCTATCTTAGCGAGTACGGGCGAAAACACCTAGAATCGATTCTAATGCCTCAGTAAGGGATGGCAGATGATGATTTTTGTATATTTGGTTTGCTCCTTAATCGCGCTTCTAGGGGTGGGAATGCTGATAGGGCAAAGCTTTCAGTCTCAACCTACCAAAGTTACAAATCAGACAAGAATCGAAAAATCGGTCAAACATCACTGCTAGATTTACGGTGTGTCCTCAAAAAATTGATGAATACAAAATACCTGCTATCAGAGCGGGTTTTTGCTAAATGTGTATTTACAGTGAACAAATTTGCGATTATCTTACCTCAACAATTTGTTAATGTAAGTCAGGTTTCTGATGTTTCTTCTGAAAATCCTATTAAAGTAATGGGATCGGAATCAGGAAAAACGGCTACGATTTGTAAATCACCACCCATCGCCACAATATATTTTCTTAAGGTTGAGAGCATCAAGTCAGTACGTTGTTCAATACGAGAAACGTTACCTTGGTCAATTCTCAAACATTCAGCTATTTGTTTTTGAGTCACTTTTCGTTTTTGTCTAAGTTCCTGCCTTGTCATTTCTAAAGCTATAAGTTCATTAGTGCGATTTTGAATTTTTTCTTGGCGCTCCAATGGTAATTCTTTTAGTTTTTCTTTTAAAGTCTTTCCCATGATAAATTACCCATCTTTTTTCAGTTCAGCTAAATGCATTGCAAACCGGGCATCTGCCTTTTTGATGAGTTTTTTGTAGAATTTACGTTGACTGCTACCAGATTTGTCACCTGCTACTAGCAATATTGCACATCGTTGTGGATCGAAAGCAAATGCTACACGCCAAACGCCATCAGCAGCATTAAAACGCAATTCCTTCATATTGGCGTACAGCGAACCCTTAAGAGTGTCAACTTGTGGTCGCCCCAATTGTGAGCCGAATTTTTCTAATAATCCTACCATAGCGAATACTTCGTCTTGTACCTCTTCTGGCAAAACATTAAATTCCGGTTCAAAATCATCATGAAATTCAACAACCCAGTCCATGAATTTAGTATGCTCTAAAAAACATATGTTTTCAAGAGTATGTCAGTTACTTATAATATACACTTATCAAAACAATACTGAAAATAGTCTTCTACGTCTGGGTCACATCAGGTGTAACCCGTAAATCACAGGGTCTACAGTCAGCCGATGAAGATAAACAGGCACGGACGCGCTAAAATTCTCACACCAAAAGAGCTACGGGATTTTTGTGCTGGTGCTCGTCATTGGGTTCGGTCTCACGGGAATTGCCCGTGGTTATAACAATCCACCCGCGAGTCAGCAGATTGCGATCGCCAAACAGACGAGCGATCTCATGCTCAACACCTTGTTCGCTGCGTTGACGCAGGAGTTCAACGAGACCACGGTGAATAACGTCGAGCAAGGCAAGCAGTCCATCTCGCTGATATTTAACGATGAGAACAAAGATATGCGGCTGGTCGGCACTGTTCACCCGCTCCAAGAAAGCGATCGCCCCCGCGACAACTTTGAGCGTCAGGCAAACGCGCTGGCGCTAGCGGGGCAGGCATACGCATCCGTCCAGCGTGTGGAGGATGAATGGTATTATCGACGCTCGATCCCCCTCAGCAACTTCAGGGCGGAGTGTGCACTCTGCCACGTCAATTTGCCTGTCGGTCCCACATCGGACTGGGTGGGTGCGCTCATGCTCAGGGTGCCGATCAAGGATTAAGGGACTTCCAAACAATAGACCTCTTGCACTCATTCCCCTAACACCCCACCACGCCACTTGCTACAACGCGGGGAACCCGCGCAACGCAGTGGCTCCCCAGCCCCTCCCCGCTTGCGGGGAGGGGAGACTTTGACGCAAGTCACTCGTGGGGGTGGGGTTCTTTTTTTGATTTATGCAAGAAGTCTAATCAGGACTTACACCATTTCACGTTAATAGCGATACATATGAATCTTGTAGAGACGCGACGCCAGACGCTACAACGCTCGTGACCTCCCTTCGGGTTCGCCACTTCGACGGGACGGTACAGGCAACCGCCGAGTGGACTCACCGCAACGCGCTGGCTCAAATTTCGCGTCTCTACAGGTCTGTATTTGTATCAAGGTTTTTGTGAAACGGTATTACACGCTCATCTCGCCAAAACGTTGAATTTGCCTAGGGGCAATTCATGAATTGCCCCTACAACAGGTTAGTTTTGCGCTCATTCCTAATAAGTATAATTTCTCAAGTTTAAAAGAATGATTTGTAGTTAGCAATAATGTGCTTTTAAGCGTAGAGAGCGCTTACAACGAAGGATTAATTAACTCTGAGAACTACTGCACGAGTGTCTACGTTTAAAATTTGTACTCTTTTAGGGAAGGTGGTCATGGGGACTTTCCAGTGAGAATGACCGCATATTACTAGTAAGTCAGTTGCTGTTGCTAGTTCGGCACGTATGGATTCGTTCCCCATCAATTTCGCTTCTGCATCATTGGGACCTTCATGGAGAATTAAAATATTTGGTAATTCTTTGACGATCTTTTGGATGGCTTTTATAAAGTCTTTTTCTAAGCGTCGAAAAGGCTTATTGCTTTTGCCAATAATGCCGGAAATGCCAGCGATGCGAATATCATCTACAGAAATAGTATTACCATCTAAGTAGTGTATCCCACGCTCATTTTGAAATTCCATTATATTTTCTGGGGTTTTGCCGAAACTGTCGTGATTTCCTCCGACTCCGACTACCCAACGAAAACGACTGCTAAAAGCTTGCCAAACTTCACGTACATCTCCTACACCACCGCGCTTATCTATTTTGGCGTAAAAGTCCCCTGCTAAAATAATTCCTGTTGTTTTTGACGGTGGAATTTTTCCCTGTTCAGCTAAAATTTCTAGTTCTTCAGCGACAAGATGACCAAGAAGACGTTGATTATTTGGATCTCTACCTTGTAAATCGCTTGTGGCAATTATTGCTTCTAAACCAGGTGGTAGTGAGTCAACTTGTGCTGGTAAAATGGGCAGAACTTTATCAACCATCCCAGCACCACTGGACGCAGCGGTAATGAATGGTATTTGATGAATAGGATGGTTGGAAATATAGTTGATCCGCATTTTTTTTGATTGATTAAGCTGTCAGCAGTCGAAAGGAAAAATGCAAATAGTGGGGGACTGGGGATTAGGGACTGGGGGTTAGGTAAGAGGGTTATTTCTAATAGCTAATCGCCAATACATCTTTTTGGTTTTTATATTTCTATGTGACAGCAGACTCTAACATTTTTATTGTCCCAGCATTGGCATCAATTTCAACTTCTATGCCTATTGGCAAGGTAAATTTATTCTTAATATGACCAATCATTGAACCGTACCAAGCAGGAACGCCTAAAGGAAGTATATGGTATTGCAATACTTGCATTAAAGTAAATGAAGGTTCATCCCCTAGATTACAATTAGTGCATTGTCCAAAAACAAAGCCAGCTATTTGGTTAAGAATTCCCGCGTTTTTTAATTGAGTTAGCATTCGATCTACACGATAAACATCCTCGCCTACTTCTTCTACAAATAAAATACTTTTGTTCCACGAAGGTAAATAAGGCGACCCAACCATTGCTGAGAGTACTGACAAATTACCACCAATTAGTTTACCCCTAGCCTTTCCTAACGCTATGACCTGCATTTTTCCTTCTTCAGTATCCAAATTTTTCATTGTCACAGCTTCACCGTTAAATAGAATGCGCTTGACGTATAAAAGCGCAAACTCGTTCCAGGTAGATGTAGCAACAGGACCGTGAAATGTGACAATTTTACTGCGGGCGTTTATTGCTAACAACAGCGATGTAATATCACTGTATCCCATCAAGATTTTCGGATTGGAGCCGATGCGGATGTAGTCAAGTAGAGGTAAAATACGATTGCAACCCCAGCCACCACGCATAGCAATAATCGCTTTGACAGATTTGTCTGCAAACATGGCGTTGACATCAATTGCGCGATCGCTATCTTTACCTGCCAAATAGCCGTAACGATCTAAAATATGCTTTCCTAGCTTGACTTTTAGTCCTAACTGTAAACTTATGGCAAGCTTTGCTTCTTCGACATCTTTAAGCTCAACGATACCCGCAGGGCTAATTAATCCTACCGTATCGCCAATTTGCAGGCGGGGTGGTTTAATTATAGTGTTTGGCGCGATGTTACCTTGGGCTATAAGCGGTTGCATCTGGGTAGCTAAGGCAGCTAGCCCAAAGGTGGTGATAAATTGTCGGCGATTTGTGCTCATGATGGCAGCTATAGTAACATTTGCCACCAATATTCGGTTCATGCACTCTTCATGCATTACGCGGAAGTATTTCAATGCATATCTGGTAAAAAAGATGTAGAGACGTAGCAATGCTACGTCTGTTGGGGTTCGGGCAACGGATAATTAATTTTTACGCCTATTTATTTATAATGCACGCAAGTAAATTTTTCATAATTTGAGGTAACTGTGGCACGTAAACGCTTGATTATTGAGATGGGGATGGGGATAGATCAGCACGGACAAGAACCGACAGTAGCAGCCAAAAGAGCCGTGAGAAATGCGATCGCTCACAATGCTTTGCCTGGTGTTTGGGAAGTCGCTGGTTTAAACGATCCAGATGAAATGATTGTGGAAGTACAAGTCGCAGTCCCCTACCCAGAACTGGTGCGAGAAGCAGAAGTCTTAGCTGTACTGCCCTTTGGTCGCAAAACTCTCACCCTGGAGTCTGGGGGTATGATTGTGCAAGGACGGGCAATTCCCTCACTCAACGATAAAAATGACGAAATGTTGATCGCTATTGCTGCTGTGACAGTTTTAATTGAAACCGAGTAGATGTAAAAAATAAAGAACTTTCTTGATTTATGCAAGAATTACAACTAAAAAATTGGGATAACTTCTGTAGATATCACGCTAATAATGACTGGTATGGTATTTGGACTGAATATAACCCTGATAGACAAGTAATTAAGTCTTTTCAATGCATCAGAAGTTTTCACATGAGTGAAGATGAAAGTGAAATTAATCACCAAAATCATTATACTTACACAGATGGGACACAAGAGACAAAAACTTTTGGACCCTATAAGAAACCAATTACTAAATCTTTATTTTTAGATAACAGCTTTTCTTGGGGATCTATAAAGGTAGAATCAAACTTAAATTTTGGTTTTGAGACAGGTTTTAGGTATGAAGATAGGCGCCTCAGTGTGGTTGTTGTGTATGATGAAAGCGGCAGTTTGCAAAAAATTATAGTTATTCGCGAACACCTAGCAACCTTTCCAATGCAAATGACTAACCAGCCTGTAAAAGAGTTAAGCCGTTGGCAAAAAACAAGCAAAACAATGACACCTGATTGGATAGTGTCGTCTCCAGTAGTTACTTTCGAGAACAGAACAGAGCATTTGAATCCAAATTACTATAATTTGAATTTATTAACAGATATATCTATAACTTGTCCTAAACAAGTCGAAGGAGGAAAAGAGTTTTTTGCAGCGGTTGATTGGCTGATAGAACCTAATTTATTACAACGCGGTATTCGTCAATACAACGAGTCTGGTTTTACACAGCTTACTTTAGATATACTTAACACTATCGCTTAAGCATTTGCTAATTTAAAAAGTCAAAAGCTTTGGGCTAAAATATTAACTATTGAGGTAAGAATCTCTGGCAGGAAGTTTGATCAACGACTAATCACCATTACCAAAGGGGAGGGGGAAAGGGGAAAGGAAAAAAGGGGAAAGGAAGAGAAGAAGTTATTTAAAACACCCATAAACCTTTTTTCTTTTCTTTCCCCCTGTACGGGTTTAAAGCCCCCACTTTGCCTATTGGTTGAAATTGGGCTTTCTTCGCAATAAGAGTGCCAAATTTCTTCCTCCTTTCCCCCTTCCCCTTTCCCCTTTACCCCTCTTCATGAAGCAAAGTGAGTATGTCTCAAAACAATGATAAATTACTCCAGATTCAGAAAATAGCCGAACTTAAACCGAAGCATTTTGCTGACTTAGTGAGAGCTGCACAATTAATTTACGATCCGACAGCGGGACTTTCTGGTAGACATTTAAAAGTTGACTGGCAAGATTTCGGTGTTCCAATGGATGTCGTGGACAATCTGAAATCACTTGGTCAACAATATCAATATGCATCTCCCCATATACCAGTTGAAATTGTTTGGAGTCAATTAACTCCAGAAACTCGTATTTGGTTCATGGCAAATAAAGATAGATTGTGGCAGTTTGAAGAGGCTTTTCCGGCACTTGATGAAGATTAATTAACTAATAGACATTTATCTTGGAAAAGAATGTAGAGACGTAGCACGTCCAATGTAGAGACGTAGCACGTCCAATGTAGAGACGTAGCACATCCAATGTAGAGACGTAGCACATCCAATGTAGAGACGTAGCACATCCAATGTAGAGACGTAGCACATCCAATGTAGAGACGTAGCACTGCTACGTCTCTACAAGCCCAGATGTCTAATAGACAAATGTAGAGACGCGAAATTTCGCGTCTCTACAAGCATTTTGGGTAAGGCAGAATTAATTTGGGGAGATGCCTAATAAATAAAAATATCACAACTTATAGCTCAAACAACGCGTGCAAGTGTTAAATCTAGTATCGTTGAGTGATAAAAAATCAACGTGAAAGCACAGGTATTTAGAGGGGTTAATCAACTCTCTTACGAAGATATCCCAGTTCCAGAACTCTCAGCCGATGAAGTTCTGGTACAAGTGCGGGTAGTAGGGTTGTGTCAGTCGGATATCAAAAAGATTCGCTATCCGCTATATGAACCACCACGCATCTTTGGACATGAAACAGCAGGAACCATTGCCGCAGTCGGTAATGAGGTGAAAAATTGGGTCATTGGACAACGAGTAGCAGTAATGCACCACATCCCTTGTATGCGTTGTGCGTACTGCCTCAATGATAATTTCTCAATGTGCGATGTTTACAAAAATATTTCCACCACTGCCGGGTTTAATGCTAGCGGGGGTGGTTTTGCGGAGTATGTCAAGGTTCCCGGTCATATTGTGCGATCGGGTGGATTGATTCCGATTCCTGATAATATCAGCTTTGAAGAAGCAAGTTTTGTAGAGCCGACTAACTGCTGTTTGAAGGCAGTAAAAAAAGCGCAAATTATTCCCGGTCAAACGGTTTTGGTTACTGGTGCAGGACCGATTGGGCTAATGTTTGTCATGCTGGTGAAGCATTTCGGAGCAAAAGCGATCGCCACCGACTTACTGCCCTCTAGAATTGAAAAAGCTTTAAATGTCGGTGCAGAAGCCGCATTTGATGCTCGCGATCGCGATTTACCTGCTAAAATTCAAGCGCTAACCGATGGGATGGGTGTTGATGTCACCCTGCTCGCTGTCCCCAGTGATAAAGCTTTCTTTCAGGCTCTTGATTGTACCCGCAAAGGTGGAAAAATCGTCTTTTTCGCCGAGTTTCCCGATGAAATGGAAATTCCCATGAACCCGAACATCCTCTACCGTCGGGAAATTGACTTGATGGGCAGTTACAGTTCATCATATCGCTTGCAAAGTCTGGCAACTGATATAGTGTTTAATCGACGCATCGACGTAGAAGCACTAATTAGCGATCGCTATCCCCTACAAAAATTATCTCAAGCCGTAGAAATGGCGATCGCACCAACCCCAGAAACGTACAAGATTTTGATTTATCCCTAATTTTGAGGACAAGGGGGACAAGGGGGACAAGGAGGACAAGGAGGACAAGGGGGACAAGGGGACTCCTTGGGGGACTCCTTGGAGGACTCCTTGGGGGACTCCTTGGAGGAATTTCTCCCCCATCTCCCTTGTCCTCCCCTCTCCCTTGTCTCCCTTGTCCCCCCCCTCTCCCTTGTCTCCCTTGTCCCCCCCCTCTCCCTTGTCTCCCTTGTCCCCCCCTCTCCCTTGTCCCCCTTGTCCCCCCTCTCCCCATCCCCCCATCCCCCACCAAAATGTTTACAATTTTCGTCACCCTACTAGCCTTATACGTTGCTTTCAACTTGGGAGCAAATGATGTTGCTAACGCGATGGGGACTTCTGTGGGTTCCAAAGCTGTTACCCTAAGACAGGCTTTGATAATTGCTGGGGTATTAGAGTTTACGGGTGCTGTATTGTTTGGGCATGAGGTATCAGAAACACTGGCAACGAAAATTGCCAATCCTGCTTTATTTGTCGCAGCACCGCAAATGCTTTTAACTGGGATGGTGACGGTGTTAATTGCGTCTGGGGTGTGGTTGCAAATTGCCACCTCACGGGGTTTACCTGTATCCTCTTCTCATGCGGTTGTTGGTGCGATCGCTGGATTTAGTTGGGTAGCTTTGGGAGCTAACGCAATTGATTGGTCTTCAATTAAGTTAATTACTTTTGGTTGGATTGTCACCCCCGTGATAAGTGGTGCGATCGCCGCTTTATTTTACAGTCAAGTTAAGCGCTGGATTCTCGATCAACCTAATCAGATAGCGCAGTTAAAAGAATGGATTCCTTGGTTGAGTGCATTGCTGCTGGGGATATTTGGAATAATAGTCCTACCCTCGCTGACTCAAGGAGTCACAAATTTTTTAATTTCGCAATTTGATTTAAATATACCTACTCACGACATCCCAATTTTGACCGGTGCTGTAGCAGCAGTTGGACTGACTTTCTATAGCTGGAGAGAATTGGAAGACAAGGGAGACTCCTTGGAGATAGGGGGAGTGGGGG
>NZ_JAOWRF010000376.1 GCF_025753815.1 Plectonema radiosum NIES-515
AGGCAGTCGTTTTAAACGCGGATGGCTAAACCGTGTCTGGGCGTTAAGGGTTCTGGAGCCGACTCCACCCGTTGAAACGTCAACTAAAGATTGAATGTCTACGGATGTCCATGATTTAGATAGCAGGCGACATCTTTATTACATCAGTTAAGCAGTTGACAAATAATTCCTTTATGACTATAAATGAATTAAATTTTAGCTCATCTACATTTAGAGTAAACAGCCCAAAATATAATTAAGTTTATCTATCCATAGAGTGATTCTGTTGTGAATATAAACAAATAAAACTTCAGTCTAGGGGTCGATGCAAATGTTATGGTTATAGAAGTATAAAAAAATAAGCGAACCTTGAAAGAAGAATCTTAATGTAACCCGCAATACTTTTATAGAAAAGTCACGGTTGATTTGCTTGTTTATCCTTACTTAACCGATGCGGAACATACAGCCTCTCTTGACAAGGTTTGTAGAGCAAGAACGTAAAGATAGAAGTACAGCTTGATAATTTGATTGCTCAAATTGACTAGCTAAAGGCATAGGCTTTTCTATCAAATTAAAAGTTCTGCGTTAGTTCTGTTATCGAGGATTTAAAATGAAAATAATTGGTTTTGTTTCGTCTCTAGTACGTCCTGTGCGTTTTTTAGTTGTTGCTTTTACCTGTGCCTTATTACTTTTAACTAACGCTTTTCCGGCTTTGGCGATCGGTACTACTAAAAGCGCTCCTACCGAAGCTACCGAGCAGCTAAATGGAATTCAGAGTAAGACTGATGAAAAAGCTACAAAGCCTCCTCTTGGACGCGAAGAAACTCAAGCAGAAACATATAAGGGACTTAACGAAGTTCAGGGAGATGCGGACATTGATAAAATGAAGCGTCCGGAAAATTCACAAAATGCTACCACTGTGGAAGATCAAGTGGAGAATCTGTTAGAAAAGGTGACAGGTAAAAAGTAAGCTAGTTTAGATCCTTCACAATCTAAAAATCTTTCTCAAAATAGATTTTGGTGTTTTTTATTGCAGACATCTTGATTACTGATTAGACATCTCCGGAAAACAATGTAGAGACGCGAAATTTCGCGTCTCTACAAGGGTTGTGGATAACGCATATTTAATTTTCGGAGATGTCTATTGTAATTGAGGTGTCTCAATACGGTTCGGTTAAGAATATTTGTGAACCCAAAACCCTTGTAGAGACGAAGCATGTGCAACGTCTCTACATACGTTAACCGAACCGTATTGCGAGGTGTCTATTCTTATTTGTTATAGCAAAAAGACATCTTCAGAGTCATACGTAGAGACGTAGCACTTGGTAATCTCTTGGGTCGGGCAACGCATAATTCAATTCTGGCTCTCAAGATTAAATCGGATCAGAAATGTTAAATTTATGAAAAATATATAATTATTCCTTTGAGAATCTATTTGCCCTTCATAATACTTCCTTAGGTTGATGTTGCTTGGGGGGTAAATTGGTGAACCTAGAAAGAGAGTTAGCCTAGAGATTGAAAATTATGCGTAAGTTAAACATTGGTTTGACAGAAGAACAACGTCAAGGTGTAATCAACCTGTTGAATCAAGATTTGGCAGATGCCTATTTACTCTTAGTGAAAACGAAGAAGTTTCACTGGGATGTCGTTGGACCTCAATTCCGTAGTTTGCACCTGCTTTGGGAAGAACACTACACAGCATTAACTGAAAGTATCGATTCAGTAGCTGAACGGGTTCGTGCTTTGGGTGGTTATCCAGTTGGGACTATGGAAGGATTTCTGAAGATTGCTTCACTCAAAGAGCAACCTAATAACGTTCCCTTAGCAACTGAAATGGTGGCTCATTTGGTAAACGATCACGAGCAGGTCATTCGCAATTTACGCGACCATATAGACCAGTCTAGTGAAAAGTTCCATGATGAGGGAACTGCTGACTTCTTGACTGGATTGATGGAAGCTCATGAAAAAATGGCTTGGATGCTGCGCTCGTTTATCGAAGGGGAAGCATTGCAATCAGATGGTAGTCAGCAAGCGGCAGGAATCAAAACACCCGTAGGTGTGTAACCGCAAGCAGATATAGCGTAATCCATAGTGTCTAATTAGAAGATGCCAGATGCGGGAAGAGAAAATATTCCCGCATCTGTATTGTCAATTTTCCTGATAAAAAAGCAAGATATAAGGTGCATCAAAATGACTGAAGCATATAAGGCAGAACGTACTATTTCTGCTGTTTTTAAACAACAAAAACAAATTGATGATGTTATTCGGCGTTTAATAGAGCGAGGTGTGTCTAGTGATCATATCTCGGTGATGGGCAGAAACTTTCAATCGGAAACACGAATTGCTGGTTTCATCAGTAAAAGGGATGTGATTTTGGGAGGTTTGAGAACAGGAGCCATTTTTGGTTCTTTGTTTGGTTCCTTTCTCAGCTTACTTTCTGGTGTCGGTGTACTGTTTATTCCTTTTGTCGGTCCGATTGTCGCAGCAGGTCCCATTGGTGCAGTGTTGTTAGGAGCAGCTAGTGGTGCGATCGCCGGCAGTGCCGGTGCAGGTTTAGTGTCGGTTCTCACCACATTGGGTATGCCAGAAGATAAAGCCGCTATTTATCAAACTCGGTTACAAGCTGGTGAGTTTTTAGTGATGGCTGAAGTTGCGAGCGATCGCGCTGGCGAATTTCAATTATTATTAGAAAGTGCTGGTGGTGAAGAAATTCACACAATTGAGGCAACATTGGCTCGCGCTTGTTCTGGTGCTTGCAACAGCGTAGAGGATTTATCTCCCGAAGTTCGCTCTCATATTTCTGTTGACGCTCAAGGCACATTTATGGAGCGTTATAACGCTGTACTCAGTGAGTCAAATGACCAAACTAAAGCGGAACACGCTGCTTGGGAAGCAGTTCATCAGCAATATGATGAAGATGAAAATGGTGTTTGGTCTAAATCGAAAGTAAGCGTTTAGAAGTAGAGACGTTCGGTCCGGAACGTTTAAAAGTAGAGACGTTCGGTCCGGAACGTCTGTACAGGAGAGGCTAAGGTGATTTATAGCTGGCAACTCGCAGAGTTAATTGACCTTTGCGAGGGTCAGTGCTAAATACAAAAGCTCCTTCTTCTTTTTCACTAGTAGATAAAAAATCAATTTGTTGTTCTCCGGTTTCTGTAACTTGATTGTTAATTTTTAATTCAGCCATAATTTGTACTGATTCGGCTGTTTCTCCTCCAGTATTAATGATTTCAAAGGGGACATAGAATTGTCCATTGACCTCGCGAATTTTCTGTTTGTTAGTCACAGAAATAATGGGAGGTTCATGTTTATCATTCACCCAGGTGTAACATACCAGACCGACAATTAGTGCGAGGATGAATGTTGCGCTGCTAAATGTAACCCATTCAGCAAGCGATCGCTTTGGTCGTTGTTCTGTTTGATTCATATCGCTAACCTTCCAGCAGCACCACCAATTGTTGCAGGTAAACCAAGCAGCAAAGCATGATCTAGCCACATTGTCCAAGGATCGCTAAATGTCAACTGTTGAAAGAACCACAACATAAAAGTACCTGCGACCAGCGACACCAAATAAGACATAATAGTTTCACTTAATGGGCTTTGGAAAATTCCTTGTTGCTGTCTGCGCTTTTGTTGGTCTGAAAAACCCGCTTCAAATACAATTCCATAAGAAATCAGCAAAGATGCGGCAATAATTGATAAAAGCCAGAATGGAGACACCGCTGCCGCTAACATGGGAATTTCATCTGTTGGGGCAATATTAAAAGCAATTACAGTTGCACCAATGAGGGTTGCACCAATATCAGCAAGAGTTGCTTGTAACTCATCTGGGTTTTTCTGCTTATGAGCTTTGTTTGTCTCACTATTTTGTTGTGTATTGGCGTTACGGCTATCTCCTAAAAAATGATTCGCTAATGCTACCCCTAATGAAAATGGTACACTTTCAAAGATGATTTTACCTACAGCTTCTTTGAGAGCGGTTTCTGATGTGAGTTCTCGCAATAATAACAGCACAAAAGCAGAGCAAACTATGCCGATCGCTATCGCTTCTACAGTATCAAATACTGCGTCATAAGCAAGGGTAGCATGTCTGCGTTTGCGAAAGCCTTCAGTTTGATTCAGCAAGAAAACTACAATAAATGTCAGTGCGATCGCTACCATCATCATTTGTGGTTTTGCTACTGAACCAATCCACCAAACTTCCATCGTGTAAAGCAAAGGGATGCCAAACAAAAATCCTCCACACGCACCCCTAATTATGTTATTAAATTCACTTGTCCATATATTTTTATTTCCCTTGATTGCCACGTTTATACTTTCCTTAAATATTTTTTATTTTTTCAAATCATAATATAACTACAAATGTTATTAAGTTTTCTTAGTTAAATTTTTATGTCTGTATGACTTATATCTATCCTAGGGAAGGCGATATTCAGGCAAAAAGTCTATCTAAAGTCCAGTTATCAAATAAATCAGATATCGATAAGATAAATTGTAAGGTGACAAAGTAATAATTAAAATAGGTAAAAGATATGAGCGCTGAAGACAGAATTAAGGCAACTGCTAAAAATATTGAAGGCAAGGTTCAAGAAGCTATTGGTGAGTTGACTGGGAACCCAGAAGACAAGGCTGAGGGCAAAGTAAAGCAAGCTGAGGCTCAAGTTATTCACACCGCTGAAAACATAAAAGATGAATTGAAAAAATCTTTTGAATAATCACAGGAGTAAACCAACGGTGGCTAACCCCTAAATTATGATGCTGTTGGGAAATTAGTGAGGAGCAGGATTTTTGAGAAATTTCCGAAAATCCTGTAAATGTAGAGACGCGAAATTTCGCGTCTCTACACCGCGTATTACACGCAACCGAGAAGCGCTATAGGTAAAAATGTTGGCGATCGCTCACCGATACTGGCGGGAAACTGGTAAGCTTGAGACATTGAGCCATTTGTTATTAGTATTGAGACAAATAACAAAGGACAAATATGATTAAAATCCTCCACCTCTCCGATATCCATATGGGAAGCGGTTTTTCCCACGGACGCATTAATCCAGAGACAGGATTAAATACACGGTTGGAGGATTTTGTCAAGACTTTATCTCGATGTATCGATCGCGCGTTAACAGATGCGGTAGATTTGGTGATATTCGGTGGCGATGCTTTCCCGGATGCGACACCACCACCATATGTGCAAGAAGCCTTTGCTAGTCAGTTTCACCGCCTAGTGGATGCTAACATTCCCACAGTGCTGTTGGTGGGAAACCATGACCAACACTCCCAAGGACAGGGAGGGGCAAGTTTATGTATTTACCGCACGTTGGGAGTGCGGGGTTTTGTTGTTGGTGATACCTTAACTACTCACCACATCCAAACTCGTAATGGAAGCGTGCAAGTTATGACTTTACCTTGGCTGACTCGTTCGGCGCTGATGACGCGGCAAGATACTGAGAGTTTATCACTTGCGGAAGTCAACCAGCTATTAACAGAACGCTTGCGAGTAGTTTTAGAAGGAGAAGTTCGCCGTTTAGATCCCGATGTGCCAACTGTGCTATTAGCTCACTTAATGGCTGATAATGCGACTTTAGGAGCCGAGCGTTTTTTGGCTGTAGGTAAAGGCTTTACTCTACCATTATCTTTGTTAACGCGACCTTGTTTTGATTATGTGGCATTGGGACACGTCCACAAACATCAAAATTTGAATAAATCTAACGATCCGCCGGTGATTTATCCGGGAAGTATTGAGCGGGTGGATTTTAGTGAAGAGAAAGAAGATAAAGGTTATGTGATGATAGAGTTGGAGCGGGGTAACGCTGAATGGGAATTTATTCGTTTGGATGTGCGGACTTTCCGAACGATTGAAGTGGATGTATCCAAGGCAGAAGATCCGCAAGGAGCGATCGTGAAGGCGATCGCCAAACATAATATACAAGACGCAGTAGTTAGACTTATTTACAAACTTCGCTCCGAACAGTTGGATCTAATTGATAACGCTTCACTGCATGATGCTTTAACTACAGCGCACACCTACACCATTCAACCAGAATTAGTCAGTCAATTGGCTCGTCCCCGCATTCCCGAATTGAGCGCAAGTAGTAGCATCGATCCGATGTCAGCCTTAAAAACCTACTTGAACAACCGCGAAGACTTGAAAGACATCGCAGCTTCTATGTTAGAAGCCGCAGATAAGTTGCTTGCAGATGATGTAGAAGTTTGGCTGGAAAAAGCAAGTAATTAGGGGAGGGGGAGAGTTCTTGAGAGGGGGGGAGTTCTTGAGAGGGGGGGATGAAGAATTAATTCCTTTTCCCTTTTCCCTTTTCCCTTTCCCCCCTCCTAAAATTCCCCAATGCCCTATTCTGAAAAAAACTATCTGTAGATAGTATTGCTACTGAATCATTGCAATTTAAAATTTTACAACTATTGTTCACAAATCTGCCAAAATTGCAATATTCATTGCTCAGTGCTTAGTTTTTGACTTTCACAGAACAATGACCAAAACCTTTTTCAGGTGGGCGTTGTATGTCCTTCTACCCTCAACTCAAGCAATTTTTACTCGGTAAAACCTTACCAACCAGCGCTCATGCTGAAGAAAGATTAAGCAATGCTGCGGCTTTAGCGGTTCTTTCCTCCGATGCTCTCTCCTCGGTTGCTTACGCGACAGAAGAGATTCTGCTAATTTTAGTAACCGCAGGAAGCAGCGCTTTGGGTTTGTCTGTACCGATCGCTGTAGCAATTATCGTCCTGCTGGGAATAGTCATACTTTCCTATCGGCAAACCATTCGCGCTTATCCCAAAGGTGGGGGATCGTATATCGTAGCGAGAGAAAACCTCGGTCTTTATCCCGGATTGGTGGCTGGGGGTTCGCTGATGATTGATTATATCCTAACTGTCACCGTCAGTGTATCTGCTGGTACAGCTGCTTTGACTTCATTAGTTCCAGCACTGCTACCCTATACAGTCAGCCTTTGCTTGATTTTTATTTTCCTGTTGACACTGGCAAATCTCCGGGGTGTAAAGGAATCAGGCAATATTTTTATGGCTCCGACTTATGCCTTTATTGTCAGTATTTTTGTGTTGATTGGTCTTGGTTTGTTTAAACAAGCTAGTGGACAACCTGTCACAGAATATCCCAGCCTGCCGGTGAATGAAGGAGTCAGTTTGTTTTTCATTTTGCGAGCTTTTGCTGCTGGATGTACAGCACTGACGGGAGTAGAAGCAATATCCGATGGTGTTTTGGCTTTTAAAGAACCAGAGTGGAAAAATGCCCGCTTCACATTGCTTTCTTTGGGGATAATTCTCGGACTAATGTTTGTAGGAATTACCTACCTGTCGAACGTTTATCATGTTGTTCCAAGAGAGGGAGAAACTTTAGTTTCTCAGTTGGGTAAGCAGCTGGTTGGGACTGGACCATTTTACGGCTTTATCCAAATCGTCACATTGTTGATTTTGCTTTTAGCGGCGAATACGAGTTATGCTGATTTTCCCAGACTGAGTTACTTTTTGGCGAAGGATGGATTTTTACCCAGACAATTAGCATTATTAGGCGATCGCTTAGTCTACTCTAACGGTATTATCCTTCTCAGCCTCTGTGCTGCGGTTTTGGTGGTTATCTTCAAAGGGCAAGTTAACGCTATTATTCCTCTGTACGCTGTTGGTGTGTTTACTTCCTTTACCCTTTCCCAAGCCGGGATGGTACGTCGCTGGTTTAGACTAAAAGAACGCGGTTGGCAAGCGAGTGCTTTGATGAATGGTTTGGGAGCGATCGCGACACTAGTTGTTCTCGGTGTCATCGTCTCAACCAAATTCCTCTTAGGTGCTTGGTTGGTAGTTGTAGCGATTCCTTTGGTAGTCTGGCTATTTTTGGCGATTCACAGTCACTATAAATACGTAGCTGAACGTCTCAGCATTCAAGGATTACCACCACGTAGCTATGTTCCCAGACCGAAACCGACACTCGTGACTCATCCCGCAGTGGTTATAGTCGGACAACTTAATCGAGGAACAGTAGAAGCTTTAGATTATGCACGCACCATTGCCGATGAAATTGTTGCCGTTCATGTAGATCTTAATTCTACTGACCGAGAAAAGTTGCAAGAAAAATGGCGACAATTAGAATCAGACATTCCTTTAGAAATCATCGATTCACCTTATCGCTCTGTAATTGAGCCAATTGTAGATTTTGTCATTCAATTTGAAGAACAACATCAAGGTGTTTTTACAACCGTAGTTATTCCGGCTTTTGTCACTCGCAATTGGTGGGATAGTCTTTTACACAATCAAACAACTTTGTTCTTAAAAACAGCTTTAAGAGCTAAACAAAGTCGCGTTATTACCACCGTCAGATATTACCTGTAATATCTGACGGTGGTAAATTATTAGGGAGACGTTCCGTTGGAACGTCTCTACGACGGTTATTATTAATAAGCTGTTTGACTGTCACTTCCCTCAAATTTAAAAGTAATTAAATATTTTTTTAATCGGGACACATTTTTAAGATTCGTGCAACAGTTATAGAGGAAATTACAGCAATTTTCATGTATTTAGACCATATTATTGTTTCTTATTTTCTTCCTTTGCACCTAGAAGTGAGATAAAAAGAATGTAGTTCATTTACCTGAAAATCGCTGTAATTTATTCATGAAAAAGCGCAGCATCCTTATTTAAAGCTCCGGCATTCGTGCGTGAATATTGGTTTTTTTAATTGTGAATTATCCGAATAAATTGACATGATATTAAATATAGCAATCCTAAAGAAGAGTGTGAAAATTATATATCTCTTTCTTCTTTCTTCTCGAACGAGACGCTGCACGATGGTGATTCGTTTCCTGATCTATATTTTTCACAACTCAAATAGGATTAATATATCATATCTATAAAAATAGCGATATTTTGTATCAAACATGTCAATGTTATTAACAAACCATTTTAGTTTGATTTAATTGGACAAGATTATATACTTTGATATTTTAATTGGACATGTTGAAAATTTAAAAATATATTAACTAAAGATAAAATGTAATTTAGATAACTGTATTTAAATTCTTATTGTTTAAAATGTATTATTTAAGTTAACTGATTTTCATTTCAAAAATTATTAAAAATCTCTAAAAAGGTTGCGATATAAGAGTTTAATATCTAAAAGCTTATCTTTTAAATTACAATCATGACTAAAGGCACTACAGTCTACAAAAATAATCACCTAATATAGAAAATATCGATAGTTAATAGGATTTCAGTTGGATGTCATATGTAAACACCACATACCAAAATCAGCAGAAACAAACTGCTCTTATTACTGGTGCATCCAGTGGAATCGGTTACGAATTAGCCTGCATTTTTGCGAAAGATGGTTACAATCTTGTATTAGTTGACAAGCAAAAAGAAAAACTTACGCAAATCGCTCAGGAATTTCCGCCAAAATTTGGCATTTCTGTGAAAATTATTGCCAAAGATTTATCCAAACCAATATCTAGAGAAGAAATTTTTTCTGAGTTACAACAAGCACCTATTAAGGTTGATGTTTTGGTGAACAATGCGGGATTTGGGACTTATGGATTATTTCACCAAACCGATATCAACGCTGAACTTGACATGATACAAGTAAATGCAGCGTGTGTCACTCATTTAACAAAGTTATTTGTTAAGGACATGGTAAAGCACGGTTATGGGAGAATATTAAATGTTGCCTCAACTGCTGCTTTTCAACCAGGACCGATGATGGCGGTTTATTTTGCGACGAAAGCTTATGTATTATCATTTTCGGAAGCGATCGCTAACGAATTAGAAGGTACAGGTGTCACTGTGACTGTTCTTTGTCCAGGACCAACAGCAACGGGATTTCAACAAGCAGCAGCAATGGAAGAAGCTAAAATCGCTAGTTCTGGACGGATGATGGATACAAGAACTGTAGCCGAAATTGGCTATCGCGGCTTAATGGCAAAGAAAACTGTTGTCATTCCTGGAATCAGAAATAAAATACTTGCTCAATCGATTAGATTTTCACCCAGTAGGAAGCTAGTGGCAAAGATAGTCAGAGATATGCACGAGGCAAAACATAAGTAATATTTTTAACTTTTGATCTACTCAAACCGGGATGTATGGTGTTAGGCTTGGGTATTCAAATCATGTCCTTTAATCACATATATTGTAGAGACGTTCCAGCGGTATTGTAGAGACGTTCCAGCGGTATTCTAGAGACGTTCCAGCGGTATTGTAGAGACGTTCCAGCGGTATTGTAGAGACGTTCCAGCGGTATTCTAGAGACGTTCCAGCGGTATTGTAGAGACGTTCCAGCGGTATTTTAGAGACGTTCCAGCGGTATTGTAGAGACGTTCC
>NZ_JAOWRF010000201.1 GCF_025753815.1 Plectonema radiosum NIES-515
CCTGTCTTTTTTCCTTAATATGTCCCCAATAGAGTAGTAAGGCAAATATGGGTACAAGTAATAAAGGTAAAGAAACTTGACTTGGTAATTGACGCCAATAATAAGTCCAAGCTTCGATTGTATTAATGGGAGCTTGATGTTCAGCGATCGCAGAATCTATAGTTGCTCGTTTACCAGAAGTGAGGATAACTAACCAATTGGTACGATACCACGGAGCAAACACCAACACAGACAAGCATAAACTACCGACTAGCTGTGCTAAACGTCCCCAACGTCGAAGAAATAGCGTTGTAAATCCTACCCAAGCGATCGGCGTTAACAAAAAGAATAACGCAGTCTGCATCACTAATAACGCTAATCCAAAAAATAAACCAAAAGCTGCTGCTTTTATCAGGGGGGGGAGGGGGGGGGGAGGGGGGGAGAGGGGGGGACAATTAACCACCAACCACCATCCACCATCCACCATCCACATTTCTAGCGCAACGCTCTGGAGGTGACAGAGCGTTGTAAATTAGCTAAAGCGCGGTTGTAATCCAAAATAGCTTGGACTCGGTTTCCTTCGGCTCTAGTGAGTGCGGTTTCCGCGTCAATTACTTCGGTTTGAATACCTACACCAGCTTGAAACCGCAAACGCGCTAACCGCAAAGACTCTCTAGCTTGTTCTAGGGCACTTGTAGCGGTGTTGACGTTCTGCAAATTAGATTGGAGGTTAGAAAAGGCTTGTTCTACCTCAAAGCGGGTTTGATCGCGCTGTTGAGAAAATTGAGTTTCGGCGATCGCAATATCAGCTTTTCTTTGATTTGCCCTTGCTGTTGCTGCTCCTCCATCAAACAACCTCCAGTTTGCTTGCACTCCCACCGAATAACCATCGGTAACGCCAACACTATCATTAAACTGATCTAGCAGATTGTAGCTGGCTACTAAACTGACTTGTGGAGCTATTTGTGCAAGCGCTCCGCGTCGCTGTTGCTCAAAAATGTTACGTTGTGCTAACTGCTGTTGCAATTCCGGACGGTTTTGAAAAGCTAAAATAATGCTTTGTTCCAGCGTTTGGTTCCAAAGACCTGCTAATCTTACCGGATCTGCGGCAACGACATTCACCGACTGGCTCAAATTCAACCGAGTCGCTAACTGGCGACGAGCAATTTGTCGCTGCGAGATAGAATTAGTTAGAGTTTGTTGGGCGTTTGCTAAATTCACCTGTGATTGCAATACAGAGAACCGCGTACCTACCCCAGCTTGTTCTAAAGCTTGTGCATCTCGTAAACTAGCTTGGGCATTAGTTACAGCCGCAGTGTTAATCCGCACGCTTTCATCTGCTTGTTGCAAGTTGTAGTAATCAGTGGAGACATTCAGCCGGATTACTTCCGATTGACGCTCAACATCCAACTCTTGAAACCGTAGCTGTTCTTCAGACTGTCTAATGGTGGCTTGCCGGCTCCCAGAGGTATAGAGGTTGTAGGAGAGTTGCGCTTGACCATTGAAACTTGTACTAGCTTCGTCTTGATTTTGGGAAATCCCTGTTCGTTGTTGCTGTAGCTCTGCTGAAAGCTGACTGCCAGCAGACTGCTGACGAGTTACACTACCAGTAACATCAAAATTGGGTAACAAAGCAGCTTGCGCCTCGCGTACCGCATATTGACTGCGTTGTAGCTGCAATAATGACACCTGTAGCTCGCGATTATTTCGGCGTGCTAATTCCAGCGCTTGTGCTAAAGTAATCGGCTGAGTTCCCTGTATCCTCACTTCTTCTGGTTTGGTAGGAAACTGTAGGGGGTTTGGGTTTTGATTGAGGTAATCGGGAATTTCTACGGACGGTGTAGATGCGGGGGTTACTGGTGTTGGTGTTGGTGTTTGCACTCCTCCTCCCGGTGCGGGGGTAGGAACCGGTGTTATTGGTGCGGTTCTGGGTTTCCGTGTCTGAGCTACCGAATTACCACCAGTAGAATTATTTTGTCTTTCTCGGCAGGCTTTTAAGTCAATCACCCCATCCGTTAAGGAAAAGTTTTGGCTGTTTTGTCGTCCCTGGGGGCAAAACGGCACTTTGTTATCTAGTAAATTTGCTGCTGTTGAATCAGAAGTTGAAACTTGTGATATTGTCTGAAACTGAGTAGGGGGATTTTTCTTGTTGGCTGCTGGTTTTTGTGCTAGAGTCAACGCCGTTTGTGACACAATTGCTTTCTGCAAAGCTGGAGGTGTATTTTGTGCTAATTTGAATGGGTAGACACCCAGCGACTTGTCGTCATACATCGCGCTTTGTTTTTCAGGAGCGATGGGAGAACGAATTTTATCTCCTAACTCAAAAGCATGTTCACTAAGCACCCAACTCGATATTATACCTTTTTCTCCGATTAACACACCAGTCTTGCCCGTCACTTTTGCTGAGATATTGTTACTAATTAAAGGTTTAACTGTAACTGTAGTCCTGGATGTGATTACGTCTGGTATACTATCTTTGGCGGTACTGGGCAGTCCTCCATTGATGATGTCTGTAACTAATGTTTCACTATGAGTGGAACTTGAGACATTACCAGAAGCAGCCAGCTGTACTTGATTGACTTTTACTGTTTCAGCCGAAGCAGGCTGAGTTGCTAATATTACTATCACACC
Organism: Plectonema radiosum NIES-515; assembly: GCF_025753815.1. Classification (GTDB taxonomy): domain Bacteria; phylum Cyanobacteriota; class Cyanobacteriia; order Cyanobacteriales; family Nostocaceae; genus Hassallia; species Hassallia radiosum_A. The sequence goes on from NZ_JAOWRF010000201.1 coordinate 2,611, forward strand.
AGGCAAGAAGCTATGGAATAATTGCTGTACTTTCACCGCATCCCCTCACACGAAATCAAGCGGCAGAAATCTTTTACTCACCACAGAATATAGCACGATGCCAAGTTTAGGAATCGGAACTCTGTTTGTCTTCAAAACGTTTGACGATGCGAGAAAGTTCCGCCTTTTCATCGATACTAACGCGGGTTGGGGCACCGCTGACAATTCTTTCGTAGTTCCTGAAAGAATCTTTAATTTCTGGACCATCAGCGGTAATATTGTACTCCCGGATACCTTTGTCATGCCAAGAACCGCGCATTTTGAATACGTTAATTGCTCTTGACATCTCGCCTTTGATTTCTACATACTGCAACATGATAATTGTGTCAGTAATTGTGGAAATATGAGAATCTGTAATTGAATGAGAACCCATGAATTGGTCAGTTGTATTTGTGAAAAAACCTGTAATTTCTTCTTGTTTAGCGTAACCCGTGACACCAATTACAAATTGCCGAAATGCATTATTGCTCACTCCTCTTGCTAACGCTGAAAGAGAATCAATCGCAATCCGAGCCGGTTTAAATTCCGCAATCTCTGACTTGATAATTTGTAGGTGGTCTTCTAAACCGGTAGATTCCGGATAAGTACAGATTATTTTCAACAACCCTTGATGTTCTAATTCTTCAAAATCAATTCCCCAAGATTGAGCGTTTCGAGACAATTGAGCGCGTGATTCTTCATAAGCAAATAAAATTGAGCGATCGCTATTAAGGCAAGCTTCCTGGATAAACTGGCTAACTAATAAAGTCTTACCAGTGCCAGTCGCTCCGGTTGCCAAAATAATAGAATCTTTAAAGAAACCACCACCACACATCTCATCTAAAGTTTTCACTCCAGAAGATACACGGATATTAGAAGACCTTTGCGTTAAGCGCATTGCTCCTAGTGGAAAAATATTAACTCCGGCATTGGTTATAGTAAAAGGATACTCACCTTTCATATGAGTTGTCCCACGCAATTTCAGAATTTCAATTGTGCGACGCCGGCGTTCTCCTTCTAAAACGTTGCGGACAATTGCGACATTATCCGAAACAAATTCTTCTACCCCAAAAGAGGCTACAGGACCATATTCTTGGGCACGTTCGGTAGTTATGATTGTGGTGACATTTAGTTGTTTGAGACGTGCTACAAGGCGAAAAATTTCCCGTCGCACGACTGCGACAGCTTCATACTGTTGAAATACCGCTGTGATCGAATCTATTGAAACTCGTTTTGCTTGATATTTACGAATTGCATATTGCAATCGCTCAATGAGTGCTGAAAGGTCAAAGTTTCCAACTATTTCTTGACCTTCCGGATCGGGAGAAGCATCAAGAATAAATAATTTGCCTTCAGCGATTAGGTGTTGTAAATTCCAACCAAAAATAGCCGCATTTTTAATGATGTCACTCGGAGATTCTTCAAAGGTGACAAATACTCCCGCTTCATCAAAGTAGGTGATACCACTATAAAGAAACTGAAGAGATAATAAAGTTTTACCGGTTCCAGAGGTGCCGCTGACTAAAGTAGTTCTACCAACTGGTAAACCACCATGACTGATGTCATCAAACCCCTCGATCATTGTCCGAATTTTTTCTACACCCCCACTTGGGGAGGTATTGTTTTGCTTTGTTTGCTCGTTTTCACTCATTGCCAGTTAAATTAAAAAATCAAAATCAAATCTATCTCTATAACTCAACTTTCTGGTTTTTGATTAAATAATCTATTCGCTAAAATAGTCTTCTTCCGTTAGTTCTTCATAAAGTAAATCCAATCCTATCAATACTTTTTCTCTATCTGAAAGGTCTCCAATTATTTTGCGAACTGGTGGAGGCAAAATTTTCGATAATGTCGGTGTGGCTAATATCTTATCTTCTTCTGCTAGTTGAGGGTTTTTCAGTACGTCGATTACTTTCAAAGCATAAATACCTTGAAATTCTTGGTCTAATATGTTTTTGAGTATTTTTAACGCCCGTACTGAGTTGGCGGTGTTCCCTGCTACATAAAGTTTGAGAACATAGGTCTTTCTAACTTTATTCATAAAAGTACAGGCTATAGTGAGAAATGAAACTACGCACGAGTGGGTTATAAGTAGCGATAAGTCTAGTAAAGGTCGGTTTAGGCACTATCATGCGATCGCATGTTTCAAAGAACGTTTTTGACCCTCGGTAACTTTTGTACTTGTGTTAAAAAACGCGTTCAATTTATTTAGAAATCGAACTTCTATATGCTTCGCACAGGTGAGCCAAAACATCAATCAGTGTCAGCCGATAATCAAGTAATGATTCATTGCTCCTTCCTTCTAATCTTAGCTGTTTGGAAAACTCTTCAATTAAATCCATGTGAATCTCTATAATTTGGGGCACAGGAATATTACCACAAAATACTCCATTGATAAATTTCTCAATTTTTTCCTTCAGTGTTTTGTCTGTGGTAAAGTAATTTATAAGAATTTGTCGGTAATCTGATTTAAGTTGCTGCAACAATGCCTGCTGATCGGCTCTCGTCATCGGCTAAAAAACTGCTTATGTTTTGGGCAATGTAAATAAATAATAATATTTTTTAATAAGTTTTTCATATAGTTTTTTTGAATTTATCTACTTATTCTATAGCGATGGATGAAAAAGAGGGAAAAAGTATAGAAAGAAAAACTTATTTAAATAGACACATTATAATATTTTTCTTCCCATGAACCCCTTTTTTCCTTTCCCTCTCTTGAAAATCCTTAGGTTAATGATACCAATTAAATTGTAGATGTTTATTTTGCCCACTAAGAATTATCAACAGATAACAAGTGGCAAAGCCTGGAAGGAAGACTAAGCGTGAAGTCAACTTATAGTTTACCACAATGTAACCTTTTATATCAGCAGATGATGTTAACTACTTAAGAAATGGCATCTGCTAAAGTCTAAGATAATGGTAGTTGTTGAGTGGGCGTTGGTGGAGAGAAAAGTGTTTAATTTGTTGTTGAGATGTATATATCTATCTAAATATAGATTTGGGGAATTTACTCCTTGATAAGATATTTAAACGAAGTTAAAGGATTGTCGCATTCTAAATCATTATAATTCCTCAAGGTTCAAAAGCGAATCTTTAGAGCCATAATTGTTCTAGCTACAGAATATTGCTTTCTCGATTTAAACCCTAGGAGGATACACTTAAGGATGCTTGACCAAAGTGATCAGCGGCTTAGTTTGACACCGACGTAATAATTGTTAACTTTTCTACTAAGTGCAGAACAGACACGATGGATTTGTTCGCCCATTGAAAGAATGGCGTTGAAATTCTAACCACAATAGCGCTCTTTGAGTCTTCGTCGGATATTGCTTTAGCCGGAAACGCCATCAGCTACTGACGATGGCAGGTGGTGATGCTGGAGCTTCCACAGGAAGAATGACAACCAAAGTTTTATGCCAATGTTACAGTATCCCCTTTATGATTTTGTGGCAACCGTACCGAGTTGTAGAGAAACAACAACTCTGGCAGTTTTGCTAGAGATATTTGCCCAACAACAGTGCGATCGCGTTATCGTGGTGAATCAGCAAGAATACCCGATTGGGTTGCTGTACTCATCCCGTTTAATACCACAATTTTTGGCGGCAAAACAACGCCAAGGAAATTTTAAATTTTTAGATTTACAACAGCCAATCTCAATTTTAGATAAAGCTTTAATTGAACCAATACAAATATTGTCTGCATCTGACAGTGTGGATAAATTTGGCTTATTTTTGCGTTCTCAAAGTGGTGAAAGCAATAACTTAAATTGGACGCTAATTGACGCAGAAAAAAAATATTTGGGGTTAGTAGATACAGTTAGTTTGTTACGATTGTTAGCGCAAGTGGAAATTGATGCAACAGAGAGCGATCGCTCTGTGAGCAAAAAATATCTCCAAAAATCTCCTACTGGAGAGCAAAAAAATACTAGTAGTAGGTTAATTCCCAAGGGTAGACCCTCCGGAGCTTGTCGTCAAACATCGCCTAAACAAAAAGAATATCAGCCACAGGCACACAAACCACTGGTGCAGTTATTGGAACGATTGCCTTGGCCCTTAATGTTGCAAACTAGTAGTGGGGAAGTAATCACCCAAAACCCAGCATGGTGGCAGCAATTAGGTGGATTGAAAGATCCAGAAGGAGTGAGGCAACAAGTAGGAGAAATATTAAATTCCGAAACAAAAGAATCAGAATATCCTACAGCCACGATTGGCAATATCATTAACACATGCAACGACCTTGAGGAGGAGGTATCTAGAGACATTCAACTGAATTGTCGAGAAAATACTTGTTCGACGCGGAATGAAGTAATAGCTAAAAAAAGCTTGTCGTCACGGCGAAAATCAATCCAAATAATCAAAAATTTACCTGAGCAAATATTTCCCGAAGCTCACGCGGCAAATCGATGTTTGTTTGATAGCAATTTAGGAATATGCACCTGCGTTTTGGAAGTGCAAAATGGTCAAGAGCGAGTTTGGCAATTTGCCAAAATTCCCTTAGAAAGCATTGAGTTGAAAATCCTGAATCCTGAGTTAGAGATTCCTAGTACACAGGAATCAACAGGTAATGAATTGTGGTTAATTTTAGCAACTGATGTAACCGAACAGCAGCAACTTTGTAAAGAGCTGGTGGCAAAAAATGCCGACTTAGTTCAATTAAATCGTTTAAAAGATGAATTTTTAGCTTGTATTAGTCACGAATTAAAAACACCTTTAACTGCGGTTTTAGGATTATCAAGGTTGCTTGTAGATCGACAATTAGGAGAATTAAACGAGCGTCAAGCGCGTTACGCGGGATTGATTCATCAAAGCGGACGACATTTAATGAGTGTGGTCAATGACATTTTAGATTTGACCCGCATGGAAACCGGACAGATGGAGTTGACTTTAATACCAGCAAAAATTCGTGCAGTATGCGATCGCGCTGCATCCGAAGCAAAAGCCATCCACACTCAAAACAGTAAAACTCCAGTCAACGTCCAACCTCAAGCTCCACGTTCACCTGATTATCAATTTACCCTTACCATCGAACCAGGTTTAGACCAAATCATCGCCGATGAATTACGCTTGCGGCAAATGTTGATACATTTGCTTTCCAATGCCTTCAAATTCACCGAAACAGGTGGAGAAGTTGGGTTGCGGGTAAGTCGTTGGGAAGGTTGGATTGCTTTTACAGTGTGGGACACAGGTATAGGTATTCCCGAACATCAGCAGCACTTAATCTTTCAAAAATTCCAACAACTAGAAAATCCCCTCACCCGCCAATTTGAAGGTACAGGTTTGGGGCTAGTATTAACTAGAGCTTTGGCACGTCTCCACGGTGGTGATGTGAGCTTTCTGTCTCGTGAAGGCAAAGGCAGCCAATTTACTTTACTACTACCCCCCAGTCCTCCGAAAACAAACTTCGGCGATCAGGATATGGGGGAAATAGAAGACACCGTAGCGCACAAAATGGAAGATGCGGATAGCTTCCCGGTGTTGCCTCGTTCTCGTGTCAGCGTGTCTTCAACTCCTGCCAATCTTGCCGCTAGCGAACAACGTTTAGTGTTAGTAGTCGAGGCAGTAGCTCGATATATTGAAGAACTCACCGAGCAGTTGACAGGTTTGGGTTATCGGGTAGTGATTGCGCGATCGGGATGTGAAGCAGTTGAAAAAGCCCGTCGCTTGCAACCGAAAGCTCTATTCTTGAATCCATTGTTACCCCTTTTATCGGGTTGGGATGTGCTGACTTTAATTAAATCTGATGCTGCAACTCGTCACATCCCAGTGATTGTGACAGCTACAGGAGCCGAAAAAGAGCAAGCATTCGGTAATAGTGCCGATGGTTTTATCAGCTTACCAGTACAGCATCAAGTTTTGGCACCACTTATGGAAAAGTTGTGTGCAGCACCAGAAGCGCAGCAACTGAGTCAAGATGGTGCAAAAATCAATGTTCATACCCCACTACGAATTCTTCGGCTGGTCAATTCCGAGTTAGAATCTGTCAATCCCCATCCATCACTGCGAGAACATCGGGTAATCGAAGTTGATGATTTAGATCAGGCAGAACTTTTGGCGCGAGTTTGGCAGTTCGATGTAATATTGCTGGATAAAGAAGTTTCCCAGCCCCAAGCTTATTTGCAACAATTAAGTCAACATCCTCGTTTGGCAGCTTTACCATTAGTTACTTGCGATGTAGCAACGACATTAGAAGCTTCACAAGTGGATGGACTTTCTGTATTTCCTTGCTTGTCGTCATTTAGCAACGATAACAATACCCAAAGAGGGAAAACAGACGCTTTATTGTCAGTGCTGCAAATTGCTTCTGGGATGTGCTGTCCACCCAGCTTGTTAGTAGTCGATTTGACCATGTTGCCCGATCTGCCATCGTTAACGCGCAAGCAGATTAGCCATTATGGATCGTCCAATAATTCTGCACTCAACAATTTAACAGCCGAGCGCGGTTCGGAGTGGTTTCAAGCTTTAATTCAGTATCTGCAAACAGCAGGTTTTAAAGCTGCAATGGGTCGTTCTTGGGCAGAAATGCTACAACAAATCCGCCATCACAGCGTTGATTTATTGCTGATTTTTTTAGGTGAATCTTCTAATGAAAAAGAAGCGCGATCTGCACTGAAAACATTAGGAAAATTGCCTTTTGATTTGCCACCGATTTTGGTACTTGACCAGCGATTAAATCCCCAAGAGGTTAGTTCAGCACTTAAGAAAAACCAGAAAAAAACTCAGGAGAAATTGGAGTCAATAGAAACGGTTGTGGATGCGATCGCTACTCAAATTTTGCCCCGCTCAATCTCAATGGAAGATTTGTTAAACCAGATTAATCAAGCTTTGAAAGATGGTTAGGTGTTGGTTATTGGTTGTTAATGCTTAGTTGTTGGTTGTTTTAGTCACCACTATCCACTAACTTCTAACTCCTAACTCCTAACTCCTAACTCCTAACTCCTAACTCCTAACTCCTAACTCCTAACTCCTAACTTTTCAAAGGCACTCTAATTAGTTGATAAGCACCACTGGCACCTAAATTTTCGTAATCGGTTGGTTGCAAACCCATTTGGATCAACTTTTTCGGCTCAGAGAGTACCAGCAATGAGTCCGGGTGTGTTTTCTTCGCTGCTTTGTTTTGGATATGCTGTTGAGCCTGTTCAGTAAATTTGAGGAAAATTACATTTTCATGAGTGTAAAATACCACAGTTGGTTTTTTAAACCCAACCATGATTAATTCTTCATTTGGTTGTTTTGCTTGGACTGCGATCGCTGATAATTCTCTTAAGGGCAACTGACGCTCACGATCTACCAAAAATAAAGCAGGTGTCAGCACAACAATTAGAAACGCCGTAAAGCCCAGTAAATTTACACCGATAATTGGTAGCCAAAAACGACGCAATAATAAAACCGCAATAATTACCGCAGAAAGTAGCCAAATTATACCCCCCAACATCGGTAAATTTAACTGTTGAAGTTGTTGGGGAAAGTTAGGTGCAGCTGGATCTTTACCTAATAGTTGGGGTAAGTGAAATAATGCCACTCCTACCGCTGATAAAAATGCGACATTTACCCAGCCACTCCAGAGGGGGGGA
>NZ_JAOWRF010000221.1 GCF_025753815.1 Plectonema radiosum NIES-515
GGGGGAGTGGGGTTCGGTTAACGTATGTAGAGACGTTGCACTTGCTAGTCTCTACAAGGGTTTTGGGTTCACAAATATTCTTAACCGAACCGTATTGGGAGTGGGGGGGAGGGGGAGAGTGGGGGAGTGGGGGAGGGGGAGAGGGGGGGAGTGGGGGAAGATATAGAAATTTCTTTTTTGTCTCCTTGTCTCCCCCCTGTCTCCTCCCCTCAATCTAGTAGTCGATAAGCGGGCAGAGTGATTGTAAATACACTTCCTTCACTTAAACGCGATCGCACTGTTACGCTTCCATCCATCCCCTCGACAAGTGTCTTCACAATCGACAACCCCAAACCACAACCACCGGTGGAACTTGTACGTGCTTCATCTACACGGTAAAATCTCTCAAAAATCCGCGATTGGTGTTGTAAAGGAATTCCATAACCTTTGTCGCGAATTTGAATAATTGCCGATTCTTCTTGTTGATATAACTTGAGAATTACGGTTGTATCCGGTTCAGAATACTTAACAGCATTATCAACTAAATTAAGCAATACTTGTTTGAGGCGGTTGTAATCTGCCTTTACTTCAATTGAGCCATTTTCTGATTCAATTATAATTCGGCGTTGGGTATACTTTTCTGCCATAGTCACAACTTCTGCAACCAAGTCATTCACCACGCAAGGCTGTATCCGAAAATGCAAATAACCACTATCTGCCCGTGCTAAGTCAAGTAAATCCTGTAAAAGCCGAATCGTGCGTTCTGCTTCAGATGCAGCTGTTTCTAAAGCTTCCCGTTGAATTTCTGTTAAGTTATTTTGCCGCCGCAATACGCTTTGCAAGTAACCATGTACGATTGTTAATGGTGTACGTAATTCGTGAGAAACATTACTAACGAATTGTCGCTCTTGTTCCCAAGATTGAGAGAGGCGAGATAACATCATATTAAATGTTTGCGCTAGTTCTTTGACTTCACTAGGTGCATTATCAATATATAAATGCGCTTCTGGTAAATCTTGAGCAGAAATCACTTCTGTCATTTGACTAAGCTGGCGCAGAGGTTGCAAAGAATGTTTAATATAAAATGCGATCGCCACAGAAATTATTATAATAGTCAAAATACTGGCAATACTCAAACTCTTCAGCATTGTTTGAAACAGCCTTTGTTCGTAGGTAATATCCTCCGCAACGAACAAATTTCCTAGCACCTTGCCCTGTACGTGCAACGTGTTGCAATATAAAAGAAAGTAGCGTTGACTAATTTTGTAAACGTGGGGTTTAGTCGGCATATCTGCCAAAGAAATTAACTTAGTTGCTGTAGAATCAGATAGCAAATTTCCAATAGTAGATTTTGCCAGTATTTTGTTTTCGGGATTTTTTATCCATAACAATGTATTCGTACTAGTTAACTTATTAATTGCTTTTTGCAACTCTGTTTCTGATGGCATCATTTCACGATCTAATTGCACATATAGCGGTAAACGTATAGCAATTTGTTCAATATTCTGTTTATGACTCTCAATCAAAATTTGTTGCATTTTCCAACTCGTCCAGATAGCGAGGCTACCTAATCCCAAAGCGGAAACCGCAGCAATACCAATCGTTAAACGCACCCGCAATGAAAAGGGGTCAAGATTTAGCCAACTCTTTTTAATTTGATTCACTCTTCTGCTTGCCCATAGTTAGGATTTAATATTAAATAGTTAAAAGTAATATTGAATTCAAGGGTGTTCCCCAGCTTTAAAAGTTCCATAATCGCCGGCTGTTTCCACCTTCTGTGCAACAGGAGTGCTTGCAATAGTTGAATATTGCATCTATATAGTTACTCGCTTCACGCTTGCCTGTTTTCCATAGCTGACGTTTCAAACAAGAGCGATACCCAAAACGGCTAAAAACTTGAACTTCATGGCTTTAATGTCCTTGATTTCGTTTATAATTTAACTTTAAAGCCTGATGATACTGACAAAATTAATTTAAGCTGAGAATTGGTTTAAATTTTGTTATTAGTTTTTACGAACTATAGCAATCCTATTTCCAAAGTCAAAATTAACTTTCTTCAGATAAACGATATTTTAGAGAAGTCGGGGATATCATTTTTTCACGAATCATTTAGGACTGTTATATATCGCTTCATTATTTTAAACTTAAATATTGCGTGCACCTCAGATCCGGGGTTTTGCTAGTTTCCAAAGTGAATAATAATTATCTTGATAAACAAGATTTAGTTTAGATTTATAGCTCGTTTCTATTTTTTGGCGAAAATTATTTGCTGGATTTATAAAAAATACATCTGTAAATTGATGAGAAATTTTAGGTATCTTTTCTTCTTTCACCAATATAAAGCGCACTTTTGGTTCTAAAAGATAGCTGAGAGAAAAGACATTTCCATAATTAATGCCAAAAGAATCACTAATCAAAAGTGGACGAGAAGCTTGATTGATGATTGTGGCAACTTGGGGATTACCATAGCTAATTACCTTACTCCACCAAGTTTTCGTTTGGGAACTCACACCACAAGAAATCACTCCACAGGTAATTACTAGCACTGTAATCATTTGCCAGATTTGCCGACGCGCTAAATTTCCGCTATATATCTGAGTTGCTAATAGATAAGCAACCGCAATTTGAATACCTAAATAAGAAGGCAATAAATAGCGATCGCTTAATGAGCGTATTCCCCCAAACAGCAAATCTGGTAACATTAAAGGTAATGCTGGGACGGCAATCAACAATACAATAAACAACCAAACTTTTTCGTTCGTTGTCCGATAAAGAAAATAAATTGCATAACCAACTAAAATTAAAATAACTGGTGTAATTAAATAAATTAAAGGATTTTCAAACCCAAAGTTCAAATCAAAAAAAATATGACTTAACTGAATCAGCCAAGCTTGAATTAAAGTGATAAAATTAATTGGCATCTTTGTCCAAGATGTTGCCGAATCCAATTGAGAAAAGTTGAACAACACAACTAATATCCAAGGCAGAAAGGCTAAAAAGCCCGCTAGCGAAGCCAAAAGATAAGCTTTTACTATTTTAGTAAACTTAAATTTAGCAATAGTAAGTACATAAAAACCATGAGCAAGGGCGACAAATCCACTTAATAAAAATGTATATAAACTTAGTGCTAAAGTCGCTGCATAAATCCCCCAGACAAAAATAGGATTTGATGCTTGGTGTTTTTTGGCTAACTGTTTATTTTTTGATTCTAGTCGAATTGCTCGCAGCAGTGAGGCGCTAGATAGTAATATAGTTACTGTCCAAAGCATATATTCTCGTGCTTCTTGAGCGTAGACGAGATGAATCGGGGAGATTGCCATAAGAGCGATCGCTATAAAAGGAACAGACAATGGCACTCTAAATAATTCTTTGCATAACCAGTAGACGCAGGGAAACACCAGCAAGCTGATAAAAGCAGACAAACTCCTAATTGCTGTCACCGAATTGCCAAAAATTTGCACCCAAAATCGAGCTATTATGTAATAAAGCGGTGGATGCTGTGGATCTTCTATTGCTAAAGATTTAATTGTGTCACCTAAGTTTTTTTCTGGGTTGGGACGTTGGTACTTATCAAAATATGTCCCCGTAATTACACGATTATTAAAAAGTTGCTGCCTCACTTCCTGTGCTGTGTAACCAGAAATCCGCAATGAGGTATAAGTTTCATCATGCCAGTAAACTTTACGCTCTAGGTTAACAAAGCGAAAAAATATACCTATCACCAACAAGACAACAATTAAAAATCGCAACCAACTGGGAGCAAGTTTAATATGGTGCATAACTAATCCCAAGAAGTTGTTAAAAAAAAAATCACCCAGGTAGGTGAATTGACATTTCTGGAGCATTGCTAGCGTACTCAGAGAGAGCCGTTTGTTGTAAAACATCACCAACCTTACTTTGACAGTAACCTAATGAGCGTACATTAACGATAAATACCTCTCCTTAATATTTAAATTGAGGTAGACGCAGTTTGTCTAGATGTGTATTGCATATTTCGTGACAATTTGCAAATTATTCTTCCACAACTGCAAAATAAAGTTTGAAAAAATAACTCCCAAAAATGTGAACTAAAAGCTGTCATACAGGGAACAATAACTCAGAACAACTGTTATCAGCCATAGGGCAATCGAGTTACCCATGAACAGTATTGAAATTAAGGCTACCCAACATCGCATCCAACAAGTATTTAGCGATTTTGCCTTTACCATCCCTCTCTACCAGCGTCCTTATGCTTGGACTACTGAGCAAGCAGGAGAACTACTAGAAGACCTGATTACATCCTTGGGAGACAGTAAAGAGCCTATAGATGATGTAAATCCATACTTTTTAGGGAGCATTGTCCTAATCAAGGAAAAAGAAGATAAACCAGATGCTCAGGTTGTAGACGGACAGCAACGCTTGACTACCCTGACGATTTTGCTTGCAGTTATGCGGACTTTGCTACAACCTCCACATGCTTACGCTTTAACGAAGTTGCTCGAAGAAAGCGATCCTTTCGATGACAGTGTTAACCGCTACCGTTTAATTTTAGCAAAGCGAGATGCAGACTTTTTTAAGCAATATATCCAAGACGAAAATGGTATTAGCAAACTTAAAGATTTAAGTTCTGCTGCACTATCAGATAGTAGGAAAAATATCAAAGAAAACGCTCTCCTATTTTTAAATAAGTTGTGTAATTTGTCAAATGAAGAGCGGCTTCGGTTAGCTCATTTTGTGATTAAACGATGTTTCTTAGTTGTTGTTTCTACCCTAGATTTAGATTCTGCGTATCAAATATTTTCTGTGCTGAACGACCGGGGTTTAGACCTTTCTCTGTCTGATATTCTCAAGGCTGAAGTCATCGGCAAAATAGCAGATTGTGAAAAGGAAGCATATGCCAAGAAGTGGGACGATATCCAAGAGGATTTGGGACGAGAAAGGTTTCAATATCTCTTTACTCACATCCGCATGATTTATCGAAAATCAAAGGCAAAGGAAAGCATCCTCAAAGAATTTCGTCTATATGTTCAACCGACGAATAATCCTAAAAACTTTATAGATGAAATACTATGTCCTTATGCTAATTCATATTTCGATATTAACAAAGTAAATTATCGGCATCATCAATGTGCTGAGAAAATTAATCAGCTATTTGGGTGGTTAAAGCAACTAGATAATTCTGACTGGATACCACCAGCAATTCTCTATTTATCGCAACAATATAATAATCCTGATGAACTGTTGCGTTTTTTTACTGCTTTAGAACGGCTTGCGGCAGGGATAATCATTCAACGGGTTAATATTAATGAGCGCATTGAACGTTACGGTAAATTGCTTTTGGCTATTGAAAGCGAGGCTAATCTGTACGCAGAAGATTCACCACTTCAACTGACAATAGAAGAACGACGTAATATTATTAAGGTTCTAAATGATGACCTTTATTTAATTCAGAAAATTCGTCTCTTTGTTTTACTTCGCTTAGATGCTGCCCTTTCAGATGGTGAAGCTACTTATGAATTTACTACAATTAGTGTTGAGCATGTTCTTCCGCAAAATCCAGCTTCTGATAGTGTATGGGTGAGTAGCTTTACCGACCGAGAACGCGAGAAATATGTGCATTGTTTAGGAAACTTAGTTTTGCTGTCTCGTAGAAAAAATAGTGAAGCGAAAAACTACGATTTTCAGAAGAAAAAGGAGAAGTATTTTACCACTAAAACAGGTGTTTCACCTTTTGCACTGACTACACAAGTGTTGCAACAAAATGAATGGACACCCGCAGTTATTGAGCGACGACAGCAAAATTTGATTGATGTTCTGAAGGAAGTTTGGCGGTTATAGTAGTGAAGTGTTAAGCGATCGCATATTATTTTTGTTGATTAAATGCGATCGCTGAACACCTCTATCAATTATGGTGATTCTTATTACTGTAGCGAATCCTTGTCCCCGTCCACAGTAATTTCTCTCGCAGTGTTTGATAGTAGGAATAATTTTCCCGCAAAATAATAAACTTAGAGCGACAATCTGCCATCCGCACATCAACACGGTGTCCTGGCCAAATCGAAGTAGCTAACACTCCATCCATCCAGAGTTTGGTACTCAACTCATAATCTCCCAAGGGCCAGATGCTGACAACGGAACCGGGAGGTAAGACTAGAGGACGACTAGAAAGACTCATTGGACAAATGGGAGTGATGGTAATCGCTTCCATACCATCGTGCATAATCGGACCATTGGCAGAAACGGTGTAACCAGTGGAACCTGTGGGAGTAGCTAGAATCAAACCATCTCCTTGATACTGATCGACAATTTCACTATCAATTTCCATTTCTAAAATTGAAGTGATCATGCGATCGGCAGAAGCAGGTTTAATACTCATATCATTCAAAGCCAGGTAGCGTTCGGTAACAGGTTCAAGATTTGTCCCATGTCCCTCATACACCGCAGCTTGTAGCATCATACGCCGCTGGATAGCATAGCGATCCTCCAGCAGCCGATCCCAAACCTTCTCCGTATCCTGAAATTCTTCTACCGACTCAGTTAAAAAGCCCAGATGACCTCCCACATTCACTGCCAGAATTGGGATACCAGCTGGGGCTAGATGTCTTGCAGCCGTTAAAACAGTGCCATCACCACCAAGTACCACAGCTAGATCGATTGGTTGCCCTACAGAAGCCAAAAACACCGGATAAGGATTGTCTTTTGGTCCACTGGGTCCCATCAATACGTGGCATTGGCGGTCTTCGAGTTGTTTGGCACAGATTTCAGCCCAGCGTTTACTTTGGGGGTCTCTCGCTTTATAAGCAATGATTACTTGCTTGAGTTGCACTTCATATCACCACTTCAGAAGATTAAACTGTTCCATATCGACAGTATCACGGTTGCGATAAATGGCAAGCACGATCGCTAAACCAACTGCTGCTTCAGCAGCTGCCACGGTAATCACAAATACTGTGAAAACTTGACCTTTAATTAATGTTGAGTCTAGGAAGTTGGAAAATGCCATTAAATTCAGATTAACAGCGTTCAGCATTAACTCAATCGACATTAATACCCGCACGGCATTACGGCTAGTAATCAAGCCAAAGATGCCAATACAGAACAAAGCCGCTGCTAGTAATAAAAAGTACTGGAGTTGCATGAATTTGTTTGTTGTTAATGGGCATGGGGCATGGGGCATGGGTAATGGGTAATGGGTAATGGAAAAAGCTTTTTATTCCTTTTCTCTTTCCCCTTTCCCCCTTGTCCTCCTTGTCCTCCTTGTCAAGAAAGTCCCATTGCCCCTCTTTGATTACTCGCGACGAGAACTACCACGATTAGTATCAGTACTATCTGAGTCAGACCCAGTACTAACCGATACCAGTTCTCTCGGACGTTCTGGCAAAGTTAAAATGGTTTGCGGCAATCCAGATGATGATGGCTCCGGCAAATATTCGCGACGTGCCAAAATAATTGCTCCCACCATTGCCATCAGCAACAAAATGGAAGCGAGTTCAAAAGGTAGCAAAAAGTCAGTGAAGAAATGCTCACCAATTAAAACGGTAGAACTTTCACCACCAACAACTGGAGTTGAGTGACTCCAAGGTGTCGCTAAAACCATCGTACTCAACAGAGCAAACAATCCTAGACTGACTACCCCCGTTAGGGCTTTACGTATCCAAGCATTGGGAAACGGCACAAAATCTTCCCGTTTATTTACCAACATAATGGCAAACAAAATCAGCACGTTCACCGCACCGACGTAAACTAGCAATTGCGCTGAGGCTACGAAGTCACCATTCAGCAACAGATACAAGCCAGCAATACTAATAAAAACGCCTGCCAGCATAAAGGCAGAATAAACGATGCTTGAGAACAGCACTACACCAAGCGCTGATCCTACCATCATCGCCGCCAGTATACCAAAGGAAACAATTTGTACTCCTTCCGCTAGATTCACTGTTTTTTGTCCTCTGTCGGTTGATTGTTGGTTGTTGGTTGGAGCGTTGTTGGTTATTCTACTAACCACTATCGACTAACCACTAACATTATGATTTTTCTTGTTCCACTAAGTCTTCTGGACGGGCACCGGCGCTCTTTGCATCTGCTGGCAAACCGTGGGGTTCCATCACGCCTTTAGGTAAGTAAACCAGTTCGCGTAGTGGTGTTACCATTGGGTCATCTGTAACTTTGTAAGGCAAACGACCTAGCGCTACGCTATCATAGTTCAATTCATGGCGATCGTATGTGGAAAGCTCATACTCTTCTGTCATCGATAAACAGTTAGTTGGGCAATATTCCACGCAATTACCGCAGAAAATACAAACTCCAAAGTCGATACTGTAGTGGTTGAGCTTTTTCTTTTTGCTTGCCTTGTCGTATTCCCAATCAACTACAGGCAGGTTAATTGGACAAACGCGGACACAGACTTCGCAAGCAATACACTTATCAAATTCAAAGTGAATTCTACCGCGAAACCGCTCACCGAGAATCAGCTTTTCGTAAGGATACTGGACGGTTATTGGACGCCGTTGCATGTGGTCAAAGGTGACAGACAAACCTTGACCAATGTAACGAGCCGCTTGTACCGTTTCTTTGGCGTAATCACCAACTTGTTTTAGGAACTTTAACATTTTGTGTCTCTCTCAAAAAGTTAGGAGTTAGGAGTTAGGAGTTAGGAGTTAGGAGTTAGGAGTTAGGAGTTAGGAGTTAGGAGTTAGGAGTTGGTGTTAAAAGTACTCAGTGTTTAATTGTTAATTTAACACTCAAATTAGAAAACTCAGACTCCTCACTGCTCACTCATAACTCGTAACTCCTCACTCCTCACTCTTAACTCTCAAATTAGCCGCCAAAAGCAACGGGAAACGCTAATTTCAATGCTGCGGTTAATAGAAGGTTAACCAACGCAATTGGTAGTAAGAATTTCCATCCTAAATCTAGCAATTGGTCAATGCGAACCCGTGGCACTGTCCAGCGCAACAGAATTGCGAGAAAGACTAAGAAGTAAGCCTTAAGTAAGGTCATGGTGATGCCTAGTGAGGCATCGACGATCTGCAATACGGGATTAGTTTCGCTAACTCCTACCCAACTGGCAATCAAGTTAAGTGAAATGGGAAAATCCCAGCCACCCAGGTATAAAACTGATACTAGCAAGGCAGAAAGCACCAGGTTGACATAAGAACTTAGGTAGAACAGGGCGAATTTCATCCCAGAATATTCAGTCTGATAACCTGCTACTAGTTCTTCTTCGGCTTCGGGTAAGTCAAAGGGCAATCTTTCACATTCGGCTAGGGCAGATATCCAAAAGATGATAAAACCGACTGGTTGCCGCCAAATGTTCCACCCCAAGATGCCGTAACCTGATTGTTGATTGACGATATCAACGGTGCTGAGGCTGTTAGACATCATGACGATCGCTAACACCGATAACGCCAAAGGAATTTCATAACTAATCGATTGCGCTGCTGCCCGCAACCCCCCTAAGAGGGAGTATTTGTTATTTGAGGCGTAACCAGCCATCAGCAAGCCAATCGGCTGAATGCTAGACAAAGCGATCCACAAGAAGACCCCTGTGCCAATATTGCTAATCAGGATATTCTGTCCAAAAGGCACAATCAAATATGACAGAAATACTGGCAGCACAACGATGATTGGACCGAGGGTAAACAGCCAGGGATCAGCCTGAGCTGGCACTACATCTTCTTTGAATACCAACTTCAGACCATCGGCTACAGGAGCCAACAAGCCTAAAGGCCCAATATATTCAGGTCCAATGCGCTGCTGTGCGGCTGCGGAAATCTTCCTTTCCAGCCAAACACAAACCAACACACCAACTGTTGCCCCAATGAGCATCAATATCATCGGCAGGGGCATCCAAATTGCTTTGGCTGTGCCGGATGGTAGCCCCAAATCCATGAGGGATTTAATAAAAGTTCCTTGGAGGTCAATTCCTGGATTCATTTTTCCGTTGTTGAAGTCATTGAGTCTTAGTCATTTACAACTATTATTTTGAGTTAATATTTGTAAACTTATCCATTAATAATTCTGCTCTTGTTGACGCTTGATTGAAGATTTGTTGCTAATTCCCATGCCTAGTATATCGTTCGATGGTTTTTGCCCTCGTTAACCTAATGAGAAGTTTTACTTATGGTAATCATTGGGGGAGTGGGCAGTGG
>NZ_JAOWRF010000396.1 GCF_025753815.1 Plectonema radiosum NIES-515
AGCCAACTGCCATAGAATTAAGACCAGAGCAGTTCATAGCAGACTTCCTTATAAACTGTCAAGTTGTTTAAAGTTATGTAGCCTTTTGCTTACAGGTGCTAGAGCACTGCGGTAAACTATGCCTTGATTATGATTCTTTGGCAGAGAAGAACACTTCAGTTAGGAGATTTTTTTTCAATGTCTCATAGCGTAAAAATCTACGATACCTGCATTGGCTGCACCCAATGCGTCCGCGCTTGCCCCACAGACGTACTGGAGATGGTTCCTTGGGATGGCTGCAAAGCTGCTCAAATTGCCTCTTCACCCCGCACTGAAGACTGCGTAGGTTGCAAGCGGTGTGAAACTGCTTGCCCCACTGACTTTTTGAGCATCCGGGTTTACCTGGGAGCCGAAACTACTCGCAGTATGGGTCTGGCTTACTAAGAAATTCACCCGAATTTCTGATTCGACTGGCAATTTACAGTCAATCGCAACCAAACAACAGCATCCTAGGGTAGTAAATATACATTATTAATTTGAATAGTGTATAGTTACCACCCTATAAAAATATTTGATGATGGCGAAAGTCGAAAATAAGATCGCCCTATGGAGTGATACAGAAAGCAAATTGCTCTTTTTTGTGCTTCACATATAAAGTTTGTTTAAACAAGAGCGAAAACCCCGCATCTATGTTAGGAACTATACTGGGTTTAATCGTCCTCAAAACAAAGTGGTGTGAGCAATGTGCGGCATTGTAGGTTATATCGGCACTCAAGCAGCGACAGAAATTTTGCTCTCAGGGTTGGAAAAACTGGAGTATCGGGGTTACGATTCCGCCGGAATCGCTACTATTTGGGAAGGTGAGGTTAATTGCGTTCGCGCTAAAGGCAAACTCCATAACTTGCGTTCTAAACTAGAAGCGATCGAAACCCCAGCACAAATTGGCATTGGTCACACTCGCTGGGCAACTCATGGGAAGCCAGAAGAGTATAATGCTCATCCACACATGGATACAGCAATGCGAGTGGCAGTGGTGCAAAATGGCATTATTGAAAATTACCGCGAGTTACGCGACGATCTCAAAGAAAAAGGCTATGTGTTTCGTTCCCAAACCGATACAGAAGTAATTCCCCACCTGATCGCCGAATTCTTAAAAAATCCCCCCTCTCCCCCCCTCTCACCCTCTGCTTTGTTCGATGCAGTGCGTCAAGTTGTGAATAAATTAGAGGGGGCATTTGCGATCGCCTGCATTTCTGCTGACTTTCCCGATGAACTGATTGCCATCCGACAACAAGCACCCCTGGTAATCGGTTTTGGTCAAGGTGAATTTTTCTGCGCTTCTGATACCCCAGCGATCGTTTCTCATACCCGTGCGGTGCTAACCCTGGAAAATGGCGAAATCGCACGGTTGACACCTTTGGGAGTAGAAATATATAACTTTGCCGGTGACAGGTTGAAAAAACAACCGCGCTTACTCAACTTGAGTCCCATGATGGTAGAAAAACAGGGATTCAAGCACTTCATGCTCAAGGAAATCTACGAGCAACCGGGAGTAGTTAGGGCTTGTTTAGAAGCTTACTTTACAAATGATCCGTCTTCACCGATTAATTTAGGTTTACCAGCAGAATTTTACGTTGATTTAGAGCAAATTCAAATCGTCGGTTGTGGTACTAGTTGGCACGCTGCGCTTATCGGTAAATACTTAATTGAACAATTGGCGGGAATTCCCACACAAGTGCAATATGCTTCTGAGTTTCGCTACGCACCATCACCTTTGACTGCAAATACTCTCACAATTGGCGTAACTCAATCTGGCGAAACTGCTGATACACTAGCAGCTTTGGCGATGGAAAAAGAACGCCGTAGTGGTAAAGAACCTAAGTATCAAGCGCGACTGTTAGGAATTACCAATCGTCCAGAAAGCACCTTGGGTGAAATGGTATCTCAGATTATCAATACTCACGGGGGACTAGAAATTGGGGTAGCGGCAACGAAAACTTTTATCGCTCAACTGATGGCATTTTATGCATTAGCCTTGGATTTAGCTTATCGTCGTCAAACAATTTCTCCCGACAAATTAGAGGAAATTATTAACTCTTTGCGACAGATTCCGAAAGAAATTGAAGCAAATTTGGAAAAACAGGAAAATTTAATTGAACAGTTAGCGCACGACTTTGCGGAAACCACAGATTTTATCTTTGTCGGTAGGGGAATTAACTTTCCCATCGCTTTAGAAGGAGCGTTGAAATTAAAAGAAATCAGTTACATTCACGCTGAAGGCTATCCAGCGGGAGAAATGAAACATGGTCCCATCGCTCTATTAGATGCGAAAGTACCAGTAGTAGCGATCGCTATCCCTGGTAATGTTTACGAAAAGGTGCTTTCCAACGCTCAAGAAGCAAAAGCCAGAGATTCACGCTTAATCGGTGTGACTGCGGTCAACGATGGTGAAGCTGCGGAAATTTTTAACGACTTGATCCCCGTCTCCAACGTCTCGGAATTGCTTTCGCCAATTCTGACTGTAATTCCTTTGCAATTATTGGCTTATCATATCGCAGCGCGGCGCGGTTTGGATGTCGATCAGCCGAGAAATTTAGCCAAGTCGGTAACAGTGGAATAAATTCTTAGTGACGACTGTAGCAGGAATAAATCCGAAGCTATTGCTTCTACTGTGGGGGTTCGGTAAACCTCATAGTTAGAGTCCATTAGTCACAGCCAAAGTTAATTTATCTGAAGGAAAAGCCAGAAAAGTTGCGTTTGTACGGTAAACAGCAATACTAAACCTATTAAATACTCGTTACAATTAAAGCTAGAAAGCAAGTTGAGGAGTCAACAGGATGCAAGTTTCATACGACTCAGATAAACGTAAATTGCTATCATCTCTGTGTCATGGGGCGATTTTTTTTAGTACAGGATTATTATCGATTGCGGTTCCCATTATCATTAACTTAATTTCCCATGACCCAGTTGTTAAAAGCAACGCTAAAGAATCGATTAATTTTCACTTCAATGTTTGGTTCTGGGCAACTTTAATTGGAATCCCCATTGCGATTATATCTTTTATTACCTTTGGTATTGGCGGAATTTTGTTTTTCCCCGTTGTTGCACTTGGCTTTGCAATACACTGGGGATTGACGATTTGGGCATTATTCCACTGTCTAACTCAGCCTGATGAACCGTTCCGTTATCCGTTTATTTTTAGACTGTTTTAATCGCTCTGACAAAATATATAGTTTGATTGCGTGAAAGGGATGTTTGGACATTCCTTTTTTAATTTATGATGTGCTGACATCTTATGATCCAAGACAAGCAAATCAATCGATTAGTGATGAAGATGTATTACAATTCGCGCATCAACAGCAGCGAGTTGTAATTACTCTCAATGGATGAAAATCAAATAATTGTCCTCTTAAATAACGCTGACAGAGTATTTGAGGATTTCTGGATCTACTGTTGCAATAGTTAAGTTATGTTGTAAAGCTTGACAAATGAGCATTCTATCAAAAGGATCACGATGCAACAATGGTAAATTGGCAAGTTGAGCAACACTGCCTTCATCAAGGTCAAGATTAGTAATTTGATGGCGATCGCGTTGTTTGGGAAGATAAATTTCCGGAGATTCTGGCAATGGTAGCTTGCCCAACTGATACTTAATAATAGTTTCCCATATTGAGACAACACTCAGACAAACTTCATTATCTCCATCGCGAATAGCATCTCGAACATCTGTTAATAGCCGATTATCACCATTGATAAACCATAAGAAAATATGCGTATCCAGAAGAATTTTCATCTACCTTCAAATGCATTGAGAATCTCTTCGGGTAAGGAAGAATCAAAATCATCAGGAACCGTAAATTCTCCGGCACATAAACCAAACGGACGCATCTTTTTTTCGGTACTTGTAATCGGTTTTAGTTCCGCAATAGGTTTGTCAGCTTCCACAATAACAAAAGTTTCACCTGCTTCAACTTGATTGAGATATTGCAATGGTTCTCGTCGGAATTCTTCAAGTGTGACTCTTTGCATGATTAGTATTTATGTGTAGCTGTAGGTTGGGTAAAGCGACAACGCAACCCAACAATTTATTAGTTGATGTTAGGTAACACGAGGGTTTTACCCAACCTACTAACTACCTAATTTTATCTGTAATTTGAGAAGTCATACGATTTAGGTAAGAAGCCTTTAGAAACAGCTTACCCTGGGCTTCCTTGGCTAACAATCTCACTGAGGTCGTGATTAATAACTTCAAGAGCAAGCGATATGTTCAGGTCATGATCTAGTACGAAGTCTATCAGGAACCTCATATTTTGAAGTAGTTTCTTTTCGTCGGGTCTTAGCGAACCGGGGAACTGTGTCTTGAGTCTTTCTATGAAATCTGGGCGCATATAACTCCTGAGGAAATAGGTAAGCTTAACTTAAAGTATTCAATTCTAAATTTTCAGGCAGGCAAGATGCCTTGCCCTACAACTAAGCTAAACCAGCCTTCAACTCACTTTGCGCAGTATCCAACGCTTCTGGTAACTTACTCGCATCACGTCCCCCAGCTTGGGCTAAATTCGGTCTGCCACCACCACCACCACCGCAAATCTTCGCAATACTACCGATAAATTTACCAGCAAGAAGTCCTTTATTATTGACTTCTGGACTAAAAGCTGCTATGAGAGTAACTTTCCCAGCTTCGGGAACTGAACCAAGTACCACCGCACCATTGCCTATTTTTTGCAACAAGCGTTCAGCAGCGGTTTGCAAGGAAGCGGCATCAACGTCTTCCATTTGGGCGACGATAATTTTATAATCGCCTACAGATTCAGCTGTTTGTAGCAAGCTGTCAGATTTAGCGATCGCTAATTGTCCTTTCAATATCTCCAACTGCTTTTGATTATTCTTCAACTCGTTTTGCAGTCCGGTAATTCTCTCTGGGACTTCTTCGGGTTTAACTTTAAAGCGATCGCTTAAATCCTTAACCACTTTATCGCGAACATTCAAATAATCCAGCACTGCTGAACCAGAAACCGCTTCAATTCGCCTTACTCCCGAAGCTACACCGGCTTCCGAAATAATCTTGAAAACGCCTATCTCCGCAGTATTACTTACGTGGGTTCCCCCGCACAGTTCCATCGATACACCCGTAAAATCAATCACCCGCACTTCTTCGCCATATTTTTCCCCGAACATGGCAACTGCACCCCTAGCTTTGGCTTCAGCAAGAGGTAATATTTCGACTTTCGCAGCGTGTGCTTCGGCAATCCAAGTATTAACCTGTTCTTCTACTTGTTGGACTTCTTCGGGTGTTAAGGGACGCGGACAGTTAAAGTCGAAGCGCAATCTGTCGAAGGAAACCAGAGAACCAGCTTGGGATATGCTTTCATCAACTAACTTCTTCAAAGCCGCTTGCAGCAGATGTGTAGCGGTATGGTTTGCTTGCAGACGACGCCGGCAACCCGCGTCTATCTGTGCAGTCACAGAATCTCCTACTCGGATTGTACCAACGCCAGATGCTCTTGGGGGAGACCCCCAAGACCGCACTGGCTCGCGTTCGATGCGTCCGAAGTGAACAAAGAAATCAGATTCTTTTTTCACGTCTTCAATTCTGATGAGGATACCGTCACCGGAGATGTAACCGCGATCGCCTATTTGTCCGCCTGACTCAGCATAAAATGGCGTTTTGTCAAGCACTATTTGCACGCTTGTTCCCGCGTCTACTTCTTCAGTCGAAACGCCATCCACAAGGATCGCTTCGACTTTTGCAGTCGCTGTCGGTTGGGTATATCCCAAAAATTCGGTAACGCTGATATGTTCGGCTAGCTTGTCGAGAGAACCTTGCACAGTTAAATCGATGGTTTCGTGTGCATCTCTACCGCGTCCTTTTTGGATTTCCATTTCTGCCTCGAATCCAGCAACATCCACTGTGAGGCTGCTTTCAAGAGCAATTTCTTGGGTCAGTTCCAGGGGGAAACCGTAGGTATCGTACAAGTCAAAAGCACTTTTGCCGCTAATTTGGGTTTTGCTTTCTTCTTTCAGCTTGGCGATCGCTTCCTCAAGCAGTTTTTCCCCTCTTTCCAAAGTTTTCAAGAAGTTGGATTCTTCACGTTGCAATTCAGCTTTGATGGCATCTTCTTTTTGTCGCAAGTTGGGGTAAGCTGATTCTGAGAGGCTAATTGCAGTTTCCGCAACTGCTGTAGTAAATTCCCCAGAAATGCCAATTAAGCGTCCGTGACGCACCACCCGACGAATTAACCGGCGCAGCACATAACCGCGTCCCACGTTAGAAGCGCGGATTTCATCGGCTATCATGTGGACCACAGCACGAACGTGATCGCCTATTACCTTCAAAGAGACTTTGGTATTCTCATCGCTGGTTGTATAATCGATATTAGCAATATCCGCAGCTGTTTTAACTATCGGGAAAATTAAATCGGTTTCGTAGTTGTTGGGAACACGTTGGAGGATTTGTGCCATCCTCTCTAAACCCATACCGGTGTCGATGTTTTTATTGGCAAGTGGTGTTAAGTTGCCTTCTGCATCGCGGTTATATTGCATGAAGACGAGGTTGTAAAACTCGATAAATCGGGTGTCGTCTTCTAAATCAATATTGTCCTCGCCGCGTTCTGGGTAAAAGTCGTAATATATTTCTGAGCAGGGACCACAAGGACCTGTAGCACCAGATGCCCAAAAGTTATCATCTGCACCCATGCGCTTGATTCGCGCAACGCTGACGCCGATTTTATCACGCCAGATGTTAAAGGCTTCGTCGTCGTCTTCAAAGACGCTGACAACTAGGTTGTCTTTTGAAAAGTTAAAGACTTTTGTGGAAATTTCCCAACCCCAAGCGATCGCTTGTTCTTTGAAATAATCACCAAAGCTGAAATTACCCAGCATTTCAAAGAACGTTTGATGTCGTTTTGTCCGTCCAACGTTTTCGATATCGTTAGTGCGGATGCATTTTTGGGAAGTTGTCGCACGTTTAAATTCTGGTGTGCGCTGTCCCAAAAATATCGGTTTAAATGGTAGCATCCCCGCGATCGTCAGCAACACGGTGGGATCTTCTGGCACCAAAGACGCACTTGGGAGAATCTGGTGTCCCCGTTGAGCGTAAAAGTCGAGAAAAAGAGCGCGAATTTCGCTACCGCTGAGGTACTGGAAAGAAGCCAATTGTGCGGACTTCGGAGGATTTGAAGACATAACTCTTTACAAAAAATAGGGACGCTGGGATTAATTCAGAAATTTACAGCACATTCCGTTATGATTAAATACACCTAGAGACGTGACGGCGGAACGTCTTTACAGGGTTTTGGGTTTGACTCATGTACTTCATTTCCCGGAAATCTGCTGCAATAAGTGTATTTGGATAAGTATCTTTATATATTTTTGCATTTTTATTTCAGTTTGTAGCTAACAATCGACAACAGACTTCTACCTTCACTTCAACTGCGACATGTCCCGTATTACGTAGTGGCACAATCACCTAACTTTGGTAGGATGAGCATTGAAAATTTTTTTCATAAGATTAATCTTGCAAGAACAATTCCCAGTCCAAGTATAGAGGTGACTCATGGCGCTAAAAATGAACGTTCCCAACATTGCCTGCGATGATTGTGCAGCAACGATTACCGAATCTATTCACGTAGTCGAACCTGAAGCCAAAGTTGAGGTAGATGTCAAAGCCAAAACTGTCACCGTAGAAGCCGAATCTTCAGAAGAGTCTATCAAACAGGCGATCGTTGCGGCTGGTTATAGCATAGAAGGTTATTGATCTGGGGACTGGGGAAGATATCTATTGCTATTCATACCCCAAGCAAATCTTGCTCATAATTTCTTCCCCAGTACCCAGTAAAGAGTTCCCAGTTCAATGAATAATTAATATTTTTCCCAAGGACACTGATGAAGACAATTTTCGTCGCCATCATATGTCCATTATAAAATTACAAAATTCGCTTTTTTGGGAATTTTAACTTTTGTTGATTTTTGTTAATAAATCCGGAAAAAGTCAAAGAGATAAATTTAGCTTTGACGTTTTTCGCATTCATCGATTTTGTGTCTTAGTACAAAAAATCACGCATTTTATCACGAAATTTCTGATTGACTCTACGTTTCAAAACGTGCTTCTATTAATGAAATGCTGTACTTAGTGTGAAGTCATATAAGATTGCTAATCTTTATTAGATATCTCGGTTTTGACGGAGTAATTACGCAGATTCCTAATCGTTGTTACTTTGGCAAAATATAAGATTGTTTTAATAAATTAATTCTACTTATGATTTTTTCTAATGATTAAGTGTAAAGCTTTGATTTTGGTAATTATTTGGGACACATCAGACCAGTAAATTCCAGTAACGCCTCTACCCTAAGAAATATTTTTCAGTGTTTTTACTGTTTTAAAAAAATAGGTAACAGTTCAAAGTAGGTATCATAAGTTTCAATTCTCGCGATTGTAATAAAACTCAAAATCTTAAGAGATTATGAAAATTGGGCAATTTATTATACGTAAGTCTTAGAGAAAATTTCAGAAAAAATACGTAGGGTGCATTGGTGACGAAAGTGCTGCACCCTAAAAATACCTAATTTTGTTCAAAAATCAAAGTGAATTCTTATATCTAGTGTTATTAAGACAATTAAATATTCGGTAATATTGTCTTGCAAAAACACAGCTAGATTCAGTAATCAAAGCAAGTTTTAGCAAGTTTCATCAGGGTTCTACAGTTAAAATTGAATAAAAGCAATGAATATTTCTATTCTGGTCTTTGGAAGTGATAAATTTCTCGCTAACCTTCCGGATCAGATCCGTGATGCAACCACTTTTAGTGTAGAAGTTATCGCCAATTTCAATCAGGCAGTGTCGCGCATTCAAATTACGCCACCGGATATACTGTTAGTACAGGCTAGCCTTAATGCCAGCACGAAATTATGTTGTTGGCTGAAAGACCAGACAAGGCTATTGTCGATATACTGTATTCTCTTTGAAGATCGTCCAGAGCTAGTCTCAAGAAGAAACTGGGAATGGGATTTGGAAAAGACTTCCACTGCGCTAAAGCAAGGTGCTGATGCTTATATTTGGCAAATTCCAGAAGAAAAAAGAGATCATAAATCAGCTTTTTCTGCGAATAATCGCCTAATATTAGCTCAATTAACAGTTGGTTTGCGGAAAGCGCAAAAATACCGAGATTTGAACCAAAAAAATGATGTTTTGTCAGCGATCGCCTTAGTAGATTCACTGACACAAATGAATAATCGCCGTGCTTTAGATCGGGATTTACCTAAACAAATTCAAAGAGCACGAAATCAGAATAACCCCTTAAGTTTGATTATTCTAGATGTAGACTTTTTCAAAAAAGTTAACGATACCTACGGACATCTAGTAGGCGATCGCCTTTTACAGTTAGTATGTGCCAGACTGCGAAATAATTTGCGCTTTCAAGATACACCCTTCCGCTACGGTGGTGAAGAATTCGTGATTATTCTTCCTGACACCACAGGTGAAGAAGCACTTTTAGTCGCACGTCGTCTCAATCGTATAATCAAGCAAGACCCATTTACGATTAACAATCAACTCACTATCAACGTCACCATTAGCTTGGGTACGGCTTCTCTGGGAGACGAAGACGATGAAAACGGAATCAGTATACTAGATCGTGCCGATAAATATCTTTTACAAGCTAAAGCCACAGGACGTAACCGTGTTATTAGTAGCGACTACTTATCGCACATAACACATCTTCAAGTTGTTTCCTCTTCAAGTCGAGAGTCAAAAGTCAAGGGTAAACAATTATAAATATTTTACCTCAACTCCCAACTCCCAACTCCCAACTCTTGTAGAGACCAAAGCCGATCACGTCTCTACAACTCCTAACTCCTAACTCCCAACTCCCAACTCCCAACTCCTAACTCCCAACTCCTAACTCCCAACTCCCAACTCCCAACTCCCAACTCCTAACTAACTCCTAACCCCCAACTCCCAACTCCCAACTCCCAACTCCCAACTCCCAACTCCCAACTCCCAACTCCTAACTCCAAACTCCCAACTCC
>NZ_JAOWRF010000285.1 GCF_025753815.1 Plectonema radiosum NIES-515
ATGACTCCACCCATTCCTAATCTTTCCAAGTTCTGCCTGGATTTTATTCTTGAGCAAAATATCTAAATTCACCATGTTCCCCCTCTTCATCAGGAATTTTTCAATTTGACAATGTTCAAAAATTCGCCTATATTGCTGGCTATCAAGCGCTTTGTCTGAGGGTGGATGCTTTTGTCTGGAGTCCTGCGGACCCAAGACAAAAACCCAAAGAGTTGACTTTATCACCTGGGTTAGAATTGCCTTTCTTTGTAAAATAGGTTGGTCGGCTTGCGATCGCTACATAACCCACTTTCCCACCTATGTAAGAAGTATTAATATAAAACTTAATCTGTGGTATAAAGCCCACTTGAAAACAAGAATGATACCGAGACTGTTTGCCGTGATGTATAAAGCGTCCTTGTTGAATCCCACGTTTTTAAGCGTGGGTGCATAAGTGCCTTCTGAAAATTACTTCAATTTTCTCTATTTATTTTAGAGCCATTGGAATATCTACATCCTTTCCAATACCTCAATTCCCAACAAGCAAAGTCCCAGTTTCAGGGTTTTAGCAGTTAAATCGCATAGCACTAACCTAGATGTCCGCAACGGTTCTTCTGCATCCAACACTCTAACACCACGATCGCGATCGTAAAACAGATTAAACTTCTGGCTTAGTTGAAACAAATACTCACACAGACGATTGGGTAGCAAATCTAGCTCGATCGCACTAATAACTTCATCCAACTGTAATATATGTTTTGCTAAGGTTATTTCTGTTTCATGCTGCAATAGGACTTTCGCATTGTCTCCTAACTGCTCAAAGTTAATGTCACCCTTGCGGCTAATTCCCTGAATCCGCGCATAAGCATACAACATATAAGGTGCCGTATTCCCTTGGAGAGCCAGCATTTTATCATAACTAAAGATGTAGCTGCTGGTGCGGTTTTGACTCAGGTCAGCATATTTAACCGCACTGATACCAACTACCTGAGCAACTTTGTTGATGAATTCTTCAGTTTCTTCGCGCTCTTCTTGTTGTAATCTTCTTTCTAGGTCAGTACGGACTTTAGCGATCGCATCATCTAACAAATCCTGCAATCGTACCGCATCCCCAGACCGAGTTTTCAACTTCTGACCATCTTCACCCAAGACTAAACCAAAGGGTGCGTGAACAAACTTTATATTATCTGTAATCCAACCAGCTCGCCGTCCCACTTGAAATATCTGGGCAAAATGATTAATCTGTTCTGCACCAACGGGATAAATCACCCATTGAGCTTTATCTACCTTAACCCGATAACGAATTGCAGCTAAATCCGTAGCTGAGTAATTATAACCCCCATCAGACTTTTGCACAATTAAAGGTAGAGGTTCACCATCCCTATTTGTAAAACCTTCGAGAAAAACGCATTTGGCTCCTTGATTTTCTACTAACAGCCCCAGTTTATCCAACTCTTCTACTACTTCAGGTAAGAACCCATTATAGAAAGATTCACCGCGCTCAATAAACGGAGCAATCCCCATTAAATTGTAAATTACTTGGTATGCTCTACTAGATAGTTGACAGACAATTTTCCATGCTAACAGAGTTTCTTCATCACCTGCTTGTAACTCTACAACAGCCTGTCTAGCTGCTTCTTTAAACTCTTCATCACGATCAAACCGTTTTTTTGCCTGACGGTAAAATGAAGACAAATCTCCTAAATCTAGTGTCTCATCAGTTGTCAGTGCTTCTGGATATTCAGTTTGCAAGTAGGCTATAAGCATCCCAAACGGTGTTCCCCAGTCTCCTACATGACTAACACGCAGTACCTCATCACCAACAAATTCTAAAATTCGGGAAATACAATCTCCAATCACTGCTGGACGCAAATGTCCTACATGCATTTCTTTGGCTATGTTCGGACTGGGATAATCCACAATTACGCGCTTTGGATTTTTAGTGGGTGCTATCCCCAAACGAGGATCGGTCTGAATCCCGTTTAGTTGTGCTTCTAGGTATGCTAGTTTCAGTTTGAGATTGATAAAGCCAGGACCGGCAATTTCTGGAGGTTCGCACATATCGCTTACATCCAATTTGTCAAGGATAGCGAGTGCGATCGCTCTTGGCTGTTGTCCTAACTTTTTCCCTAGGGATAAAGATACATTCGCTTGATAATCACCAAATTTAGGATTGGTTGTAGATACCAAAATTGGGTCATTTTCAGCGTATTCTCCGCCAAAAGCGGCTCCCATCGCTTGTTGAAATTTTACTTTGAGTTGTTGTTGTGTAGCGTTCATCTTTAATTTGCGGTTCTGCCAATTTTCTGGCTTTTATTTTGAGTTTCGGCTTACAGATGCATTGTAAGCCTTACAACTACTTGCAGATAACAAAGATGTATTACGTGTTCCGGTTTTTCAACGTAACCCACAAGCGCTAACAGCAAGTACGTAAATACAGCGACAGCGGTGAATAAATATCTTTTGGGAAAAATTGTCGAGTACATCGAACAGTGCGATCGCAAGTTTTATCTTGTTTACACACTTAAGTATGAATGCATCTTAGTTACGTTGCAATACATGAAGTTAAAAACTTAAGCGACAGTATTACTCATGACTTAACAGATATATTTGTTCCTTATCGCCTCTCGTACACCCGCAAAAATTAAAATTGTTAATAAATATAAAAGCTCTACTCATGAAAGAGCAGAGCTTTGTTAGGTTAATTTTACGAAACTTTACAGTCTTTAGCTTAGAACATATTCATGATGGTGATAACACTAGCGCTGGTCAGCATAACTAAAACGCCCATCAATAAAGACTCTTTCAATGGATTGGAAGATTTTGAATGGTTCATAATTAGTAGATTTTTTTATTTTTGACGATTTTATCAAGATATCAGTATAGATACATATATCAATTAAATGAGAGTAAAACTTAAAGGACTGTAAACTTTCTTAGTAAATGCAATAGTCTTTGCTAAGAAATGGGCATTTGGAAAAAAGAATTATTTGCTTTGCCCACGGACACATTTCCTCTCCTTGCCCATACGCTCCACGAACAAAGGGGGGAAAATACGCACTCGCTGTTTCCTTCCCTTGTCTGCCTTGTCCCCCCACTTTTTTTGGGTAGTGATTTCCGAATCTTGTAAATACCTTATTACCTACCGGGAAACGTGCCTTGATAATGTAAAATAAATCTTAAGCAAGGTAGAAACAATTCAACTAAAAAATTATGACAACCGCTTCTAGGGAATTTACAAGCCAAATTGGCAATTTTGACTTAGAGCAACTAAACAAGCAGTTTGAAACCGCGCATCCGAAAGATATTTTGGCATGGTCACAAGAGAACATCCCAACTGGACTCGTACAAACCAGTGCCTTTAACGTGGATGACTTGGTAATCACTCATATTCTTTATAGTGAGCTTAAGTACCCAGTCTACGTAATATTTCTTGACACATTGTACCACTTTACCGAAACTTTAGAACTAGTTGCTAAAGCCAAAGAACTATACAATCTCGATCTGAAAACTTACAAAGCTCCTGATGTCAATACTCGCGAAGCCTTTGCAGCTAAATACGGCGAAGCACTTTGGGATCAAGATATTACTCAATTTCATCATGTAACAAAAATAGAACCATTGCAACGTGGTTTAGACGAACTAAACACAGTTGCTTGGATTACAGGTCGTCGTCGTGACCAAGCCGTAACTCGTGCTAATATGCCTGTATTTGAATTAGATAACCAGGTACGCCTGAAAATTAATCCCTTGGCTGCATGGACGCGCAAAGACAGCTGGGCTTACGTTGCTGAACATGGCGTTATCTACAACCCTCTACACGACCAAGGTTATCCGAGCATCGGGGACGAACCCATCACCACCAAAGTAGGCGAAGGCGAAGACGAACGGGCAGGACGCTGGCGGGGTATGGGTAAGACAGAGTGTGGTATACATATTTAATGGCAGATAAGCTAAATAACGCCTAAGATGCCAATTTAGCGCTTACGCAAAACAATCGCGATTAATTTTTACCCGGATATATAGCTAAATACTCCACTTGCGTTAAGTAAGTGGAGTATTTAGCTATATACTTGAAATATTGAGAGGTCAGTTCCTAAGAAATTGGCTCTAACCACAATTGTTATTGGCATTTAATTAGGCACTGGTACGCCCAGCAATTAATCCCCAAAGGAAAATAGCAATCATAGCACCAATTACGGCAACAATTAGACCAGGAATACTGAGAGTAGCGGCAGAAAATTGTAGTGTTCCCGTTTGTAAGACAGTAACTATGGTTCCCCCAACAAAAGCGCCGATTATACCTAAAATCATTGTTGTGAGAATACCACCGCCTTGACGACCGGGGTAAATAGCTTTAGCGATCGCTCCGGCTATAAGACCGAGAATAATCCAAGCAATAATGTTCATTTTCTAGTCCATCAAGAATCTTACTATTACCTTATCAATTCTGATTAACTTATTCTTCTATCGTAAGAGATAACTAATAAGTGTTAAGAAAACTAAAGTATTTTGACCTTTTGTATATACTAAGGTGGTACATTATCTACTAACCAAACATTATTATTAGAAGAGTAAAAATCTTCACTCATTACGGGTTCATGGGTTCATGGGAAAGAATATGTTTGGGGATTGTGACCTCCCCCCCAAAATAAAACCACTTACGCATAGGGGGCTTTAAAGCCTTATTGGGGAAAAGAATCATATAAAAATTTCTGCGTATCTAATTCAACATTTCCCCTTTTTTCATGAACCCATGAACCCCTCCCTTCGGTAAGCTGCCTGATACATTGCCCTGGTATTTACATCAAAAGCTATCGGTTTACAGTTGCTTGCACCAATCGCTGTATTTTTTTTCTTCGACTTGAAAATACATCTATCTTTTTCTACCACAGATTGCTACACTGTTTACTAATCAGGTATTTCAAGCTTTATCATCGCCCCCTCAGCATTTGACGACGAAGTGTATCAAAACATTAATCAAGCGATCGCTTTGCATCAGTATAATATCCTTGCAATGGATACTTTACTGAGATATCATTAAATGCACTAGACATCTCCGAAAATGAACGATGCGTTACCCAAAACCCTTGTAGAGACGCTTGGGTATCGCGTCTCTACATTCTTTTCCGGAGAGGTCTACTAGCGATTCCATCAAAATCCATACCATCGCTTCTGGATCGGGAATATTAAGTTCTCGACGATAACCCAGATAAGAAGCAATAATCTCGATCCCAGGTTTAGCAATGCTCAGAAAAACTTGAGATAATTCCGTAAACCGTGCTGACTACCCAATCAACATTCGCTGAAATGCTTGAAATTATTTCTCTTTAAGCATTTGATTCAAGGCTTTTGTTAATAACTCCCGCAAGACAAAATTTAGCTCTCCCTCAAGATATTTCGTGCCCAAAATTGACTCAAATAGCTTTTTTGGAAGTTGCTCTACTAAGCCTTTAAATAATCCTTGTTTATCTTGAAAGTGGCTGTAAACTGTCGCTTTATAAGCACCTCGCTAATAATTAAAAATAGATAAAAGAACACAAATCTTTCTTCCCCAGTCCAAGCGTCCCTAATCCCTAGTCCCCAGCATAAACTGCGATCGCGTGCGGTACTTTGCGCGTTGTTGAAATCAAAGATTTTCCATTTACTATTAAAAATGTGCTCCCACCACCGTCAAGCATCGCTATTGCACTTGCACCAAACCTGCTAAGAATATTAGATGCATCAATCTGACGCGCATAACTACTCGAATAAAAAATTACAGTTTCTTTTGTACCATTGTCGTCCTGATCCCGCACCCCAACAAAGGTTCTTGGTAAATAACTGAAAGCAGACTTATTCGCAACCGCATCAAGCGCACCTACTACCTCCGGCATTGAATCGAAAGTCACTTTCCCATAACTTTGAATATCAGCAATTCCTTGGTCGGGGTTGAAAGAAAACGTGCGAATCTGTCCGGGGTATTCTTTAGCGATCGCATAACCGTAACTAATCGTACTACCACCAAGCTTCAAGCCGAACGCAATACCCGTTGGATCGTCATTTGTAGAAAAAAAGGAAGCATTGACAACAACTATTACCTTTCGCGTTGATGTATTTTGTTTAACAGCATCTTGCCAAAATTCAGAGGGCAATTTTCTCTTCACCATCGCATTAGGTATACCCCCAGCTGTACCTGTTAAATTGCGTATAGTCCCCTTTTCTAAGTTGACAACGGTAACATAATCTGAATTTCCATTTGAATAGTCTTTTTTGTAGACTTCTAAGCCAGTTTCCTGCATCATCAGCTTGAAGCCATTGGGAATTGCTAAAGCCTGGGCTGTGTATATTTGCGTGATTACAATCACAGTAGTTGCCAAACTTAAACATAGCAACTTTCTAGTTTTGGGGAAGAAATTCCCCCCGGTGATAAATTTGTTCATGATTCATCGCAAACAAAGCCAGTATATTGGCGATCGCACTACATATAATCCCACTTCTCCATCAAAATAACCCAAATTATCCCACCTAGGTAAGCTCTGTTTTTGTTAGTATAGCCCTACCCTTCCCGGGCGTGAGGTCTTTGTGGAAATTAATTATGCGTTACCCAGAACCCCAAGAGACGTAGCACTGCTACGTCTCTACATCTTTTGCGCTTCTTTTATGTGTATTACCCAACCCGTCCGTCCTTTATATTTAATTTTACCAACCTAACTTAGGCAAAAATATTTGCTTGAGTTAGGAAACACAACTGATAATAGGCTAGTCTGTTCTTCAACAGAAAGCTTAATATTTTTTGTGTAATATGACAATCGACGAGCGCCCCAGTAATTATCAAAATAAGTTGCTCTGTTATGTCCTCAAAGGCTTAAAACCTTATCGTCGAGCCAGTTTATTCATGGGGATGTTTGCTGCCCTCCCCGTTGCCTTAGCATTGCCAGTAGATGCTTTACAAGTAAAAGTTACACCGAGCAAACCCGATTTAGGGGATACCCTATCGGTAATAATTAATCTTGAGAATGCGGGGAATGGTAGTAATCCCACGGTAACTAATGGAGAAAAAACTTACCCAGCATTTGAAATTGCCCCCAATCAGTATCGCGCTTTTGTGCCGACAACACCATTAGAAAGGGCAGGAAATAGAACACTCCGGGTTTCGGGGGATGGTCAGGAAGAAAGCTTATCTGTGCAAGTGAGCGATCGCACATTTCCCGTACAACGAATTAATTTACCATCTGGAAAAGCCGGAGTGGATGCCACAGAATACGAACTCAAGCGAGTAGCGGCTTTTAAAGCATTAATAACACCAGAAAAATATTGGAATGGTGCTTTTGTCAAGCCGAATGGCGGAAGAGTTTCCACCATTTATGGTGTACGTCGCTACTATAATGGTAAATTTGCAAAGGACTATTACCATCGTGGTGTTGACTACGCTGGTGCAGAGGGTTCGCCCGTCGTTGCCCCAGCCGCTGGACGAGTGGCTTTAGTTGGTAGAGTATCCCAAGGTTTCCGGATTCACGGTAACGTAGTCGGGATTGACCACGGTCAAGGAGTCACCAGCATTTTTATGCACCTGAGTCGAATCAATGTTAAAGAAGGCGATATGGTGCAAGCAGGTCAAGTCATTGGCGCAGTGGGTTCGACAGGCGCTGCCACAGGTCCACATTTACACTGGGGATTATATGTCAACGGACAATCTGTTGACCCAACACCCTGGCGAACTCCTGGAGTTGAATAGCCCTTGAGGCGATCGCCCGTTTGACCGCTTCTTGGCGGTAAGACGCACCAAGAAAAGCGATCGCCGATGTCTTTACGTAATATATTTATGCAATTTGTTTGCATTTTGCCAACAATTAGGCAAAATAAAATTGATTGATTTGCTACCCGTCCCTACCTTGCCTGGTGGCGTAAAAATAATGAACCTTATGAGTAGTATCGAAAAAATTGTAGAACAGTCTCTCCAGGATGGTTATCTTACACCAGCAATGGAAGCCGAAGTCGGACGAATCTGTGATAACGCCAGTGAACTTTCAATTGAAGAGTACATGGCACTAGATAGGCTAATGGGAGCGCTATTGACTGGTGAGGTAGAGGCGGTACCTCGCAAAGAATTCATTAATGTTATGGAAGAATTGGTATTGACTGAGGCGATCGCCAGAATAGCAGAAATTGAAGCTACTAGCGAAACTTCTCTTGAAGTCGGAGATATTGCCGCTTATGCCCTCAACCGTCTTCCTCCCCTGTATGCAACCACAGAAGAAGGTGCTAGCTATCAGCGCAAACGTGCCCACGCAGAACTTCAGCAATTAATCGCACAGCAAATAGATGAGGCGATTTCCCGTTATTTAGATCGACCGAATTTCTTCCCAGACCGGCAAGCTATAAGCAAAAATACTGGTAATGACATTCTGCAACAAGTCAGTACTTTACTTCAGACATGTGCGCCTAACTTTGAACAAAAATAATAGTCAGCTAAAGTATGTTA
Source organism: Plectonema radiosum NIES-515 (assembly GCF_025753815.1). Classification (GTDB taxonomy): domain Bacteria; phylum Cyanobacteriota; class Cyanobacteriia; order Cyanobacteriales; family Nostocaceae; genus Hassallia; species Hassallia radiosum_A. Next base: position 8,444 of record NZ_JAOWRF010000285.1, read on the forward strand.
GCCCAGCTTTGCCTTTGCAGCAGAAGGATAAAGTAAGAACCTCATAAATAAATTTAGGGCTACTGCACCCTAATTTTATTTTTCATCCTTTATCCTTCCTTCAGTCAATAGTCAAGATTTAACAGTCCATTGACTGTTGACTCTTGACTATGCAGCTCATAACTTCTAACTTTATTGCCGTACTATCACAGTTGTCCCCAAACCCACCTGCTTGTACAGCATTCGCACATCAGGATTACGCATTCTTAAACAGCCATGAGATATAGCAGTTCCTATCACCTCAACATCTGGTGTGCCGTGAAAACCAATTTGATTGCGTCCATCTGACCAAAAACCAATCCATCTATCTCCCAAAGGACTATCAGTACCTGCCGCAAACACTTTGCCTGTAATCGGGTGACGCCATGCAGGATAGTGTTGCATATGCATTATTTGGAAAGAACCTGTGGGTGTTTCCCAACCCTTTTTACCAACAGCAATTGGGTAGCTGGCTATCACTTCATCTCTAGCATAAACATAAGCGCGGCGATCGCTTAAATCTACCACCACTTGCGATTTGCTAGCCACGCTATTGGCTGATTTTGGTTTAACGATTTGCGCTAAAAATAACTTTGGCTTTTTTCCTTGGTCTACCACCAGCCGATTATTTTTTGTTAAGTGTGCTTCCCTAGTTAAATTTTTTTCCACTTTTGCCGAGTTAGCAACAGGCATTGAAGACAACGTAGACGCACTCGCTGTCGATGAAGCCATTGTCGCATCTCGCCGCAACAAAGCCGAGTCTGACTGCTCAAATTGCCCTTCTCCTGCAATCATGCCCCAATGCACAGCCAGAGATAAAATTGCTGTGCCAAAACAGAGCCACATGAATATACGAGCTACAGATTCATTTCTTCCCATCGTCATCGCATTTATTCTTTCTGCTTTCTGAACAGTTATGAAAAATTCACAAATAATTATCCGTTTCCTTATGAATATCCCAACATCAGTGGGCAAACTAGGTCTATGTCAGATATTCCAGCAGAAAAACTTTCGTGAAAAACCTGGTTTTCAGGAACTCTGGAACTATAGCAATCAATCATTAATGGTGTGGGTGAGAGAAAAATCATGTTTGAAAAATTATTGCTAGCGGTCACAATTACATTTTCCCTTAATTTCTTTTTACAAGTTCGCGTCCCCGATCAAACTAATGCTGATACTAGTTATCAGGTACATGCACAAACTCCACTAACGATTTTGGCAATGAAGCTGAAAAAATAACAGTCATGGTAGCTACCGCAGCTAAAAATACAAAAATAAAGAAAGAATAAGCACAGAAACAAGAGAAAATAGAAAATTACTTCTTGTCTGCGGACACTTTGCGACAAGGGCGGAAAGTAAGCGAACTTCTTTCTCATACTTGAAGACAATCCGCCCTTTTTTTTATTTAACCTTTTCTACTAAATTGTCAACAGTAGGTGGTCAGTTTGGAATACTGCACATTACTAAGTAACATTCCTGTGCAACTTGCTATTGAAAGGGAAGAGATAAAAAAGCGGCTATTTCCGGA
>NZ_JAOWRF010000325.1 GCF_025753815.1 Plectonema radiosum NIES-515
CTATTCTTGCTTGGTCCCCTTGTCCACTTGTCCCCCTTGTCCCCTTGTCCCCCTTGTCCCCTGCCCAATCTTTAACTTAGCACCCAGTTAACGAGGGTGCGAACGCCAAAACCGGTTGCCCCAGAACCGTTGTAACCGTTTTCTTTATCTGTCCAAACGGGTCCGGCTATATCTAAGTGTGCCCAAGGGGTATCTTTGACGAACTGTTTGAGGAATAAAGCTGCGGTAATTGAACCACCTGCACGGGGACCGGTGTTTTTCATGTCGGCAATGCCAGACTTTAACCCTTCAAAGTATTTTTCTTCCATTGGCAGACGCCATATTTTTTCTCCAGCGGTGTCAGATGCGGTTTCTAACTGTTTAGCTACGGCATCATCAGGAGTAAACAACCCGGCGATATCGTCTCCTAAGGCAATTAAGCAAGCACCTGTAAGGGTAGCTAAATCAACGATCGCTTCTACTCCTAATTTATCTGCAAATACCAAAGCATCAGCCAAGGTTAAACGTCCTTCAGCATCGGTGTTGTTCACTTCGATTGTTTTGCCGTTAGAAGCTGTCAACACATCCCCTGGGTGCATGGCGCGACCGCTAATCATGTTTTCAGTCACCGCTGAGATAAAATGCACTTCCACATCGGGCTTTAATTGAGCAATTGCTTTTGCAGCACCCAATGTAGCCGCTGCACCACCCATGTCAATTTTCATCGTTTCGATGCCGCTACCAGCACCTTTGATGTTGAGTCCGCCAGAGTCAAAGGTTAAACCTTTACCGATAATTGCTAGTTTGCGTCTGGGTGTGCCTTGGGGTTTGTAGGTGAGGTGAATAAATTTCGGTGGCAAGTCAGAAGCTTGTGCTACTCCTAAAAAAGCGCCCATCCCCAGCTTTTCACAGTCTTCTTGTTCGAGAATTTCTATTTGCAAATCGTAATCGGTGGCGATCGCTTGAGCGGTTTCTGCCATCGTAATTGGGGTGACAGCATTCGCTGGTGCTGCTACCAACTGTCGCGCCAAAATTACCCCAGAAGTGATTTGATTTGCGCGGGTAATTGCGGCTTCTTGCCCGCTTAAACCTAGTAAATGTACTGTTTCTATTTGTGATCCTTTATCTTCGTTTTCCGACTTGAAGCGAGTATCTTGATAAAGTGCTAGTTCTATACCTTCGGCGATCGCTTGCGCTGTTGCCTCTGGATTATTATTCCACATTGGCAAGTCAATTGCAAGAGTTTTGCATTTTTGCTTTTTGGCTAATCGTGCCACAGATGCAGCAGCACGACGCAAGCTATCTAATTTCAAAGCATCAGGTTTTCCCAAACCTACTATTATCAGCTTTCGCACGCTCTTGCGATCGCTACCTAAGCGCGTGGAAATGCTGCTACCTGCTTTACCTTTAAATTCTTCTTCGGCGATCAGTTCTTTTAAAACACCACCGACTTTTTCATCTAAAGTCGCCAATTCCCCAGTCAATTCTACTGCATCTTCAAATAATCCAATCGCCAAACCATCTCCCTTCCACTCTAAGAGGGACGTATTAATTGGTAGAATTTCCATTTGTGATATTCTCTGTAAAAGTTCTTGTACCAGTATTGCGTAAAATCCGCTTTTCGTGCTTCTTTCGGGAGAGGGGGGGAGTGGGGGAGTGGGGGACAAGGGGGACAAGGGGGATAACAACCACTAAGCACTAACCACTAACATTGTAGAGACGCGATTAATCGCGTCTCTACCTTTTAACAGAAATATTAAATTTAGAGCGGATCGCTTTAATCACTCTTGCTTCTTCTAATGTAGTTTTGTTGTTCAGTTGGGCTATTCTATAACATTGAGCGAGTAAAGGTACTGCAAAGTCGGGGTTGAGTTGATTAAGTAATGTATCTAAAGGTTGGGGTGATTTGATGTTTTGTGCGATCGCATCTCTTGATGTTGGACTGAGGTTTAATGCTTGCAAGTTCGGCAAAATTTCTTCCCAAGTCTGACTTGGATGGCTAGCAAGGATCATGTGAACTAGAATTTGATCCATAATCGCTTCTTGAGCGATCGCTTTTTCTAAATAATTTTCGCTCTGCTTCTTTAACTCTGCAAGTGTTGCTTTTGAAGTCAACGAAGTCGATTCATCCAGCTTTGCTTCATAAAATCGACAAGCTGCATATCCCAACGAATATATCATTGTCGCATTAGAACTAGCACCAATCACCGCACCTGCAAAAGGTACATTTCGCAGCAAACCTAATCCTGCTGCTTTTAAAAGACGACTACCACCAAAAGCTAAACCAAAAATCGCTAAAACTTCACCTTTACGTGCCGGATCTTTTAAATCCAGCCCATAGATAGATGCAATTTGATAAAGCATTTCTGATTGTAATTGTGTTGTTGCTGCCAAATCAACTGCGAACAGCGCCAACGCTTCACCTGGTAAAATACTTGTAGCTAGTCCAATTCCCCCTGCTTTAGTTGCTTTATCCAGCATAATCCGATGGGCAATTTGGCTGGGTGATTCTTGGGGATGCTGTTGCTGTAGTTGTTTTACTTCAGCTTCGGCTTTTGCTAAATCAACTTTATCACTCACACCAATCAGCCAATTTAGATTTAACACTCCAGCTAATTTTCTAATTAGCCAGTTTTCACTTATCTGAGTAACTACCTCTCCAGCGGTGTGAGTTGCTTGTTCAATTAGCTTGTGTGTTTGTTTTGCGGCTACTTCTCCCAAGCCTACTGCTATTTCTACAGATGCCGATCCTACCCCAACTGCACCTCCAACTGCACCACCTACAGAGCTAGCAAACGCTTCTAATACAGACGGTGTATCTTCTTCTGAATGCACCTTAATTTCTATTTCTGAATCTGCTTTTGGTGAATTAACGTAATTTTCCACCTCGATTTCTGTTTGGGATTTGTCTTTCATTATTGAGCAATGTCCTACAAGTCTTTCTACTTAACTTGTAACGAAAGTGCGAGGAGCTTGACATCTCTCTCTAAGGGGAAATCGTTACAGGAAATTTCAATATCACTATTACTCAAAAGACATATAGCCATTTAATTTTGATGTCAGGATGAATTTAATTATTATATTAATTGGAATGCTTGAAGCATAATTGCATTTAGAATCTGTATTTGCTTTCCTCCTAACTTGCCTAAGCGTCGAATTATCAATTGACGTTGCAGGGTAACAATTCGAGTCACTCTAACTTTAGAAGCTACTCGTAAACCAGTTTCTATAAACTCCGCATCTGAAGTACTTAAGACAAATTCTTCCGAACTGATATTCTCAATATTTTGTGATGAAATGAAACAGAGTGTAACTTCATTCAAACTTGTGTTTTCCAGAAGAACTACAGCAGGACGTAACTTAGTCTGACTTAAGTCAGTAAATGGAAACTGAACTAGAACAATATCTCCTTTATTCAGTGCCACTAAACAGGTTCTCCGTCTTCGAGAGAATATAAATCCGGTTCATCATGCAAAAAGTCAAATGCTTTTCCTTTTTCAGCAAGATACATAAGTTCATTACTAGAAGGATAGGGAATATTTCCAAATAACTTTTTTTCGAGCAATAAACGTTCTTCTGTTGGTAAAGCAAGAATTACTTCTAATAAGGATTCAACAAGCTTTATATTCATCACTTTCTTCGGTTAGGTTTAATTTTCATTAATGTTTGAGATGAGGAAGATTTGAAAAAATATCGGTTATTTTATGTAAATCTTGCTTCTTTATGCTTTAATTAAATCGTTTTCATCTTCATCTATAAAAAATCAATTTATCTATAATTTAGAAACGGCTTTTTCCGGATCTTCTAAAAAGTTATTTTTCTTCATAATTTCATAAAGATAAATATCTTTTTCTAACAAACAAGCGTGTCCGCTATGAGGTAACACTACCATTTTGGCGTTAGGTAAAATATTAACTAAACGTTCGGCTTCAGTTACAGAAGGCAAAAGGCGATCGTCAGCACCAGCAATTACCAAAATTGGTTGAGTCAGGGTACGTAACTGTTTGTCATCAACGTTAAAATCTCGTAATAATGATATTCGCCAAAGTACGGTTTCTGGTGGTACATAACGCATTGACTTGAGAAGTTCTTGGCGATCGCCTCGTCCAACTCTCCCCAAAGATGCTAAAAATGGCAATAGCCCCAATGCACCAACATCATAAAGGTATCCCGGTACCATGTTGGTTAGTTGCGATGTCCAATTCAACCAAGGACGAAGATTTAGAGCCGAAGCCGAGTTAACGAGAATAATTCGCTTGAACAACTGGGGTGAAGCGATCGCTACTTTCATCGCCAAACAACCCCCAAATGACTCACCACACAAGTAAACTGGTCTAGGAGAGCTTTTTTCCAATTCTTGATCGATCAAGTCCAATACGTTCCCAGTCAAATCGTCCCAATCGGTTAAATCCTTTGGTGGAATCGCAAGACAACGCACATCAAAGCCGGCTTCTAAACCGGCGGTTTGCGATCGCAATAATTGACCCGTTCCATCCATACCTGGTAAGTATACCAAGAGTGGATACTCTGGCTTTAGTCTTTTAGGTGTTAAAAAAAACGGTTTTAGCTCAACTTTTGGAGTAGTCATTAGTCAATTGGGCAATGGGCAATGGGCAATGGGCAATGGGCACGCTCGAATTAAAGACGCTTGATTTTTGATAAGCGTTCTATTCTAATAGCATTCTTTCAATGCCCCATGCCCAATGCCCAATGCCCCATTTATTAATAACAACCTTCACGCAACAATGAACGCAATTTCGCCATGACAGTGTTCTTTGACACTCCCCACGGATAAATCCGGGGGATTCCAGCGTCACTGACGTTCCTTGCTTTTACAGGTCTTACGACCAATAGAAGTAGAGGAAACATCTCGACTGGCGTTACTTTGGGGTTGCCCACCCCTAGAGGAAAGCACGAACGCCACTCTCCTCAAACTCCTCCACCCCCGCACGGAGGTGTCTCCTTAAAATTACTTGGGCAGCATTCACATCACGTTGTTCTATGTGTCCGCAATGTGGGCAAGAATGAGTGCGAGTGCTGAGAGATTTTTGAACTCTTGCACCACAATTACTACAATCTTGACTTGTGAAATGAGGAGGAACCGAAATGATTTCTCTACCAAATTTCACACCAAAGTATTCGAGCCACTGGCGGAAGTTGTACCAAGAAGCATCAGAGATACTCTTAGCTAGCTTGTGGTTTCTTACCATGCCGGAAATATTTAAATTTTCCAAGACTACCTTAGCGTTAGCCAGGGTTAAGTTACGTGCGAGTCTCTTCGCATGTTCATCCCTTTGTCTTGTTACTTTTAAATGTTTACGAGCATAAACACCACGCGCTTTTCTTCTACCAGACGACCCTTTTTTCTTCTTGTAAATGTTACGTTGAACCCGCTTAATCTCCTGTTCTGCCTTGCGTAGAAAGTGCGGGTTCTCTTCATGATTGCCGTTACTATCAGAGTAGAAATACTCTAAACCAACATCAATACCAATTTCTGATGTAGTTGGTGGTGCTATTGAGTGATGATCAATCTTTAAGCAAAATTGAACATAACAACCATCCGCTCTACGCACAATCCGAACTCGTTTGATTAGTTCAATAGGGTATTGATGAATATCCCATTTACCTAACAGTTTGAGTTCGCCAATACCTTTTTTATCAGTAAAAGTGATGCGGCGTTTTGTTGGGTGAAGCTTCCATCCTGAAACTTTGTACTCAACTGAACGACTATGTTTTTTGAACCTTGGATAACCTTTTTTCCCCGGTTTATTTTTCTTGCAATTATCGAAAAATCGATTAATAGCTCGTTCTACATTTTCTACTGAAGCCTGACAAGCATGGCTGTTTAAATCATTAACAAATTTAAATTCTGCTCTTAATTGAGTGTTGTACATATATAGTTCTTTCTTGCCAACGCCGCGATTATGCATCCAGTATCTAAGCACTTTATTTCGTACAAACTGACTTGTACGAATAGCTTCGTCTATTGCTGATAATTGGGCTTTTTTGACAACTGCTTTATATTCTAGTACCAACACTCTTGCATCACCTTCTTTGATTGTCTATACTATATCTAGTATACACTGCATATCTAAAAAATGACAACTAAAAAAGGACAAAAAAGATTAAAGAATATACCAATACTGCACGATGAAGTTAAAGCCAAAAGAACCGTAGTGCTAACACCTACGGTTTGGGAAAATATTAAATTGGAAGCACAAAGAAGAGGCTTGAGCGCTAGCGAATTAATTGAGGAGTGGGGACGGCGAATAAATTCGCCTGCGCCTAGCCCCCATAAATAGAATTTAGGGGCTTGCCCGGCGCGATTAACTTGGTCAATTCGGCTACAACTTTTTTACCTTGTTTCCCGTGGTATTTTTCCTTGTGTTGGGGCATAATCCAATAGGGACGACCAATCAACACGGGCTTTGCGACGATAAATCACCAAGGAATGCAAACCTGGTTGATTGAATAAAGGTTGTGAAGGGTCAAACAAACTCAACACCCTTAAGCGTAAAGCAGAAGTGCTGATTTCTTCTAAAGAAGCGATCGCGATGGGCAAAATTGCTAAATCCTCAAAAAAGCGATCGCTACTTTGCCAAATGAGCAAATCCTCTGGTGAAATTCCCCCACCATCTGCTTTGACAGCAAAAGCCTCTGAGACTGCTGAAAAAAGCTATGCTGCCGGTTTTCTGGACTTTCTAAAGGAAAGCAGCCCAATTGTCGGGTAACAATACGATCGCATAATTGGTACTTGCCCCATATAATGATGACAGGCAAAGCGAATTGGATTTGACAACGCCTCCATTAAAACTGGTGCATCCATGAAGCTGCGATGATTGCTCACCACCAAGACACTTGCATCTTGGGGAATGCGCTCCTCGTAATAGCGAAACATTTTTGTTGAAATCGTCGCTAGAAACGAGCGAGAAATGTCCAGAGGGCTATTTACACTCATACTTTAGTGAATATATTTTTGAGAAAATAATGCATTTTTCTGAGATAAGTTTTACATTTCTTTACTATAACAACGACAATCTTAAGATAGAAATGTCTGATTTATATCATCAGTTAAACTTTTCGTAAGAGCTGATGCCTGCTATTTTCAGCCATAATAAATGGTGAAAAAAAGCTTGTTTACTGAAGGTGGTGAGTATAGGCAATAAAATAGCCCATCAACAAAGGGGTAAGGCTTGTAGCAAATTAATCCTTACTTTTCAGCCTTCATCTTTCTGCTTAAGACTTGTTGATTTATTATTGTTCAAGCAAAAAAGTTCTGCATTTATGCTTAGAGAGCGAACAATCGCCTAGCAAATAAATTTGCTAATATTAAATTGTTCTTTTAAAGTCCGGTAACATTATTATATAATGACGTGTTTTTTAACACATAAGTTTGTGACAAAACTGTTTTAACAAGTTGTTTTTAATTCTGCAAGATAAAAGAGTGGATACAGAAAAGACCTTTGTACTAACAACACCGCTATATTATGTAAACGATTTCCCCCACATGGGCAGCGCTTATCCAACGATCGCAGCTGATGTGGTAGCACGGTTCCAAAGACTATTAGGACACCGGGTACTGCTGATTACAGGCACAGATGAGCATGGACTGAAAATTCAGCGCTCCGCAGAAAGCAAAGAGCTGAAGCCACAAGAATACTGCGATGGAATTGTGCCGAGTTTTCTTTCTTTGTGGAAATTGTTAAACATTCAATACGATCGCTTTATCCGGACTACCGATCCGCGTCATGAAGCGATCGTCAAAGAATTCTTCCAGCGAGTCTGGGAAGCCGGGGACATCTACCAGGGACAACAAAAAGGCTGGTATTGCGTTTCCTGTGAAGAATTTAAAGAAGAACGGGATTTGTTAGAAGGACACCACTGTCCCATCCACACCAACAAAGAAGTCGAATGGCGAGACGAGCAAAACTACTTCTTTCGCTTATCCAAATATCAAAGCCAACTTCAAGAATTATACCAGTCGAGACGAGATTTTATTCAACCAGAAAGCCGTCGAAATGAAGTCCTCAACTTTGTAAATCAGGGTTTGCAGGACTTTTCCATATCACGGGTAAATCTGGACTGGGGTTTTGCAGTACCAGTTGACCCCAAACAAACCCTTTATGTCTGGTTTGATGCCTTGCTGGGTTACATAACTGCCTTAAACGAAGCAGACGCAGAACCGACTTTAGAAAATGCTTTATCCAAATGGATGCCAATCAACTTGCATTTAATCGGTAAGGATATCCTCCGCTTTCATGCAGTTTACTGGCCCGCAATGTTAATGTCAGCCAATTTGCCACTACCAGAAAGAGTATTTGGACACGGTTTCTTGACCAAAGATAATCAGAAAATGGGGAAAACCCTTGGTAATACTCTCGATCCCGTGGCTTTAGTTAAAACTTATGGTGCTTCTTCAGTTCGTTATTACTTCCTTAAGGAAATCGAATTTGGCAAAGATGGCGATTTTAATGAAGTTAGATTCATCAATGTTTTAAATGCAGATTTGGCAAACGATCTAGGAAATTTGCTAAATCGCACTTTGAACATGGTGAAAAAATACTGCGCTGGAAATGTCCCCTCAATTACAAAAGAAGATATCACTGATGAAAATCCGTTGAAAGCTATTGGTTTAAATTTAGGCAAACAGGTAAAAAATGCTTATGAAGCGTTAGCTTTTAATCAAGCCTGCGAATCTATCTTAAGTCTGGTGCGAGCCGGCAATAAGTTTATCGACGACCAAGCACCTTGGACATTGTATAAGCAAGGGCAAACCCAGACGCTAGAGCAAGTACTGTATGCAGTTCTAGAATCAGTGAGGCTAGCAGCTTACTTGTTGTCCCCAATTATTCCGGATATCAGTAGTGATATTTATGAGCAATTGGGCTTCAAAATCAACTTTAATCAGCAAATAGAAAGTTCAAGTGCTGCACCTTTTGCGATCCATTCAACATGGGGAATACTCAGCAATGAACAAAAGTTAGGTACACCAAAACCAATTTTTCAACGCATCGAACTGCCAAAAAACGATTAGTTTTTTCAATTTCTTTTGTCAACAAAATTAGCGCGGCTTAATTGATAAGCTTTCAAGCTTATAATAAGCAGCTCTGACTTTTGAAGAACAACGATAAATTAGTATCAATTATTACAAGGATAAAAATTTAGGTATGACAACAATGTTGAATAACTTGGAAAACGACTCAATATTTACCCCAGAACAAGTTTTGGAAAATCGCGGTCGTGTAGCTATTTTTATTGATGGTTCAAATCTATTTTACGCAGCGCTGCAACTGGGAATAGAAATAGATTACACCAAGCTTTTGTGCCGATTGACGGGTGGTTCTAGATTGTTGCGGGCATTTTTCTATACAGGTGTAGACCGGACAAACGAGAAACAACAGGGATTTTTGTTGTGGATGCGTCGCAACGGGTATCGAGTAATTGCTAAAGATTTGGTGCAGTTACCAGATGGCTCAAAAAAAGCCAACCTCGATGTGGAAATTGCGGTAGATATGATGGCTTTGGTAGATTCATATGATACAGCGGTGTTAGTTAGTGGCGATGGAGATTTGGCTTACGCAGTCAATTCAGTTAGCTATCGTGGAGTGCGGGTAGAAGTGGTGAGTTTGCGCTCAATGACCAGCGACAGTTTAATTAACGTAAGCGATCGCTACATCGACCTAGAAGCCATTAAAGAAGACATCCAAAAAACCCCTCGCCAAACCTATCCATATCGTCCCTTATCTGGTATCGGTTTTTTAGAAGATTCCGGAGAGATTGACGGACATCTAGAAATTCAAGAGTGAAGCAACAGAAGCATCGACAGGGAGACAAGGAGTTGGAGAGACAAGGGGGACTGCGTGATCAAGGGGGACTGCGTGATCAAGGGGGACAAGGAGACAAAGGGACAAGGGGACAAGGGGACAAGGGGGAAAAATTTCTCCCTTGTCTCCCCCCTCTCCCTTGTCTCCCCCCTCTC
>NZ_JAOWRF010000016.1 GCF_025753815.1 Plectonema radiosum NIES-515
CTCCTCCCCTCCTCCCCTCTCCAAATTCCCCAACCTGAAAATTTTAGTGATATTTTATATAGGTACTGCACGGGAAACGCTAAAGCTTATTCTTGAGATAGCCATTGTGGTAAATCGGCTTCAATTAGAGTATTGCGAGTGAAGTTTCTATAGGTAGAAAAGTGCGATCGCATCAATGTCAGGGTATCTTGTTTTAAGCTATCAAAGTAAGTAATTGCGGTCATAGGTAATGAAAACCCAGGCATTTTTTCAGTCCATGACCGAGAAATTGAACCACTTCAGGCAACGTTACAAGACGCTACAAAATAAAGGACACTTGCTTGGGGCAAGAGGTGTTATCAATGATTTTCTGCTCTCATTATCCAAAACAAGCGATAAATGCGATCGGCAAAAACTAAGAACTTCTAGATCGATGGCAGCGTATAAAACTAACAGAGGCACTTGTGTAAGCAGATTGGGCTATATTTCTGGGCGTACCCCGGTTATTTTTGCGATCGCATTAGTTTCCCTCACAGGCGTAATGGGGCATAAATTATACAACACCACAAAGCTGAAAGCAGGGACTATTGCGCCACAAACGATGAAAGCTCCTTACTCAGCTAACATCGTAGATAAGAAAAAAACCGAGCAAGAGCGCTCATACGCGACTAAAAGTTCCCTATCAGTCTTAATGCTCAATTCACAAGTTAACGAAAAAATCCGTCAAGATTTGCAACAATTTCTGGATACGGGTAACGAAATTCGTGCAACTGCCGGGTATTTTCCTTTTTTTGACACTTTAGTTTTACCCCTTTCTACCCAGCGTTATCTGCGTTCTTGTTCTAATTCTGAATGGCAAACGCTGCTAAAAGCCGTAGAGAATAGGAACACGCAGCCGAAGTTTGCACTCAAGATTCAAAAGCAAAGCAGTAAAATTACCGGAATTAACCAGGCGAGGCAATGGCAAAAAAATACAATGCCCATACAGACTAATCCCGCAAAATTTGATACTTTTTCCCAAAAACCTGACTTTGCTCAAGCAGTGGCAGAATTAGAAACTTACCGCTTGACGACCTCACAGCAAAACTTGTCCTCACTCACCGCTCAAATCTCCCAAGCTCGCCAAGCATACGCTATGGCAAACGCCAAACTGTTAGAGCTTAACGCTGTCAATCAGGAACCAGTATATAATGATACTTTTATTTTAAACTTGTCAGATGAAGACTGGGGAAAAACAGAAGCAGGAATTCAACAAAGTGCAGAGCGGATTCTTGCCCAAGGTATCCCACCGGGACTGCCGCCAAATATTTTAGAAGATGCCGTGAGGCTACAAGTGCAGACATCAGTACCACAAGAAGCCGAGCCTTTAGCTAAAAAACTTTTGCTCTTTGTACTCAAACCGAATCTGAAAAAAGATGAAGAACAAAGCAAAAAAAGTGGCGCACAAGCTGCGGCTGGTGTCAAACCTGTGATGGTGCCGATGCGGCGGGGTGAGATAATTGTCAAAAAAGGAGAGACGATTACTGCTTGGGACTTTGAGGTGCTAGAGCATTATCATTTAGTACGCAGGGAGATTAACTGGCTGGGTTTGACGAAACTGGGAGGCTTTGTTAGCGTATCTATTGGCATTTTTGGTTTGGTGGAACAGCGAATTAAAACAAAAATGCGGCAACGCGATCGCCTGTTAATATTGTTGCTGGCTACAAGTGTGCCCGGAGTGCTAGCTGGCACACCATATACCACCTGGAGTGCCATTGGTTTATTGTTGGGTAGCTTCTACGGAGCTAATTTAGGTATAACAGTTATCGGATTGCTGGTTTTACAGTTACCATTTAGCGTGGAAATCAGTAGGACTGTGCTTTGGAGTGGTGCTGCTGGGGGAATACTCGGTTGTTGTATTGCCAAACGCTTGCGATCGCGTGAGGAACTTGCACTTCTTAGCGTCGCTGTTACCTTTACTCAAGGTGGTGTTTATCTGATATTAAAGCTCTTACTCGGTGCTGCATTTGGTTCAGGATGGTACATCGTACTTAGAGAAGCCGGATTCTTTGCTTTATCTGGCTTAGTTTGGAGTATTGTTGCCTTGGGCTTGAGTCCTTATTTAGAAAAACTTTTTGATTTAGTCACCCCGATTCGTTTAGCAGAACTGGCAAATCCTAACCGTTCTTTATTAAAACAACTTGCGACGAAAACTCCTGGGACTTTTCAGCATACTTTATTTGTGGCTACCCTTGCCGAAGCTGCTGCCAAACACTTCAAATGCAATGTCGAGTTGGTCAGAGCTGGCACACTCTACCATGATATTGGGAAAATGCATGACCCTCTGGGATTTATTGAAAATCAAATGGGAGGACCGAATAAACACGATACAGAAATTAACGATCCTTGGAAAAGTGCGAAAATTATCAAAAAGCACGTAAGTGAGGGGTTGGTGATGGCGCGAAAACACAGTTTACCCACAGCAATTCAAGCTTTTATTCCCGAACATCAGGGAACAATGCTAATTGCTTATTTTTATCACCAAGCGCAGCAAATGGCAAAAAAAGATCCAAATTTAACAGTAAATGAAGCAGATTTTCGCTACGATGGACCGATTCCTCAGTCGCGGGAAACAGCAATTGTGATGCTGGCAGACTCTTGCGAAGCAGCGCTGCGATCGCTTAAAGATGTAACCCCAGAACAAGCTTTAGCAATGGTTAAAAATATCCTCCGTGGTAAATGGCAAGATAATCAACTCCTAGATTCAGGTTTAACACGAGAAGAAATGTCAGAAATTGCCGAAATTTTTGTAGAAGTTTGGCAGCAATTTCATCATAAACGCATTGCTTATCCTAAGTTCAAGTCTTGCAATTAAAACTGACGATATTTACATTTTTGTTGTCAATGTCTATTAAAGGTGAGAATAATGCAAATTTTTCTCAGTAGTTAACAACAAACCTTGGCAGATAATGACACATAAATTAGTATAATTTGGGTATTGTCTTGCTTATTCAAAATAGTATTTTAACATTTTCAGGATAAAATTTTATATCTTAGTAGATTGAATTGTCCTGCTGTAGATGGTTTTGCTTGAAGTTTACCTATAGTCTGACTGAGAGGACTGATGCTGGCTAGAATGGCAGAATATAAATATAAAGGATGTCTATTAATCCGCAATCTCAAAAAAAACATTGAAGTTGGATGAGGAAGCAACCCAATCTACATCAGTAAATATCAGGACAAATGGTTATGTTAAGTAAGAAAAAGTACTATTTAAATGAAAAAGCATCTATTCTCAGCTTAGGAACAGGGTGGTTTACCAAAACACCAGGGGGGTTAGAGAGGTATATTTATGAACTAACTAAACAATTAGCAGCGAATGGAGACAAGGTAGAATTATGTGGCATTGGGCTGCCAGAAGCTGAAGAAAATTTGCCGATAAAGTTGACTAACTTAGCTTATCCAGATACTCGAATTTGGCAACGTCTGTGGTCTATTCGCACTAATTTTCAAAAAACTAGGGTAGGAACACCAGATGCAATTAATTTACATTTTGCATTGTATAGTTATCCTATTTTGAATCTTTTGCCAAAGTCAGTGCCAATTACTTTTAACTTTCATGGACCTTGGGCATCTGAAAGTCAGGAAGAAGGAATTAATAAAATTGACGCTTTTCTCAAGCGGTGGCTAATAGAAAAAAGAGTTTATGACCGTTGCGATCGCTTCATAGTTCTCAGCAAAGCATTTGGCAATATCTTACATCAAGAATATCAAGTACCAGCTCACAAAATTAACATAATTCCTGGTGGAGTTGATATTAATCGGTTTCAAGTAAATCTATCACCTCAAGAAGCTCGCAGCAAGTTAGGTTGGCCCCAGGATCGTCCAATTATATTTACATCGCGTCGTTTAGTCAATCGCGTTGGACTTGACAAATTGTTGATCGCGATCGCTACAATCAAACCGAGAATTCCTGACGTTTGGCTCGCAATTGGTGGTCGTGGAGTATTAGAAGCTGCACTGAAAGAACAAACCGCAGAATTGGGACTCAAAGACCACGTTGAATTCTTAGGCTTTTTACCTGATGACCAATTGCCAATAGCTTATCAAGCTGCCGATTTGAGTGTAATGCCCAGTCAATCTTTTGAAGGATTTGGATTAGCAATAGTGGAATCTTTAGCCTGTGGCACTCCAGTTGTGTGTACTCCTGTTGGTGGAATGCCAGAAATTTTAGAACCCTTTTCACCACATTTAATTACTGACTCCATCGAAGTGTCAGCTATTGCCGAAAAATTAGAAGAAGTATTACTAAAAAAAATCCCAGTACCTTCACCAGAAGACTGTCGCAATTACGCTGTTACACACTTCGACTGGCAGAAAATTGCGACTCAGGTACGCTCGATTCTTTTAGCCTAAACAACTGCATATGAAAATTCTCTTTTTAGACCAAAGTGGTAAACCTGGTGGTGCAGAATTATGCTTGATAGATATTGCGAAACCTTATAGCGATCGCTGTAAGGTTGGCTTATTTGCAGATGGTTCATTTAAAAGTTTACTTATTCAGAATAAAATTCCCGTGGAAGTTTTGGCAAGTCAAGCAATACAAGTTCACAAAGAAAGCAGCTTGACACAAGGTTTAGGTAGTTTAGCACAACTTGCACCGATAATTACTAAAGTCGCTAAAATCGCCCGTGAATATGATTTAATTTACGCCAATACACAAAAAGCATTAGTTGTTGGTGCGATCGCTAGTTTTATTAGCCGTCGTCCTTTGGTATATCATTTGCATGATATTCTTTCTGATGAGCATTTTAGTAAAACCAACCGTCGCATTGCTGTAACTTGCGCCAATTTTGCATCATTAGTAATTGCCAATTCTCAAGCTAGCAAAACAGCTTTTGTCAAAGCAGGTGGACGCGCAAACCTCACGGAAATAGTTTACAACGGCTTTGACTCAAAAAAATATCAAATTTCCGAGTCTGATGTTAAGCAATTGCGGCAAAAATTAAGTTTAGAAGGACAATTCGTAGTCGGACATTTTAGCCGTCTTGCACCTTGGAAAGGGCAGCATATTTTAATTGAAGCACTTGCTAAATGTCCTCAAGAGGTAACAGTGCTTTTAGTTGGTGATGCACTATTTGGTGAACAAGATTATGTTGAAAGTTTACATAGTCAGGTAACAAATTTAGGACTAGACAAAAGAGTCAAATTTTTAGGATTTCGTTCAGATATTCCTCAATTAATGTCAGCTTGTAACTTGGTAGCACATACCTCTATTTCTCCAGAACCTTTTGGTAGAGTGATTGTTGAAGCGATGCTATGTGGAACACCTGTAGTTGCAGCTGCATCTGGTGGTGCAATTGAATTAGTAGAACACGATATCAATGGTTTTTTAGCGACACCAGGAAAATCTCAAGAACTGGCACAAATAATTAGCGCTTGTCTTCAAGAACCAGAAAAGGCAGCGGCTATAGCTAATAATGCCCGAATTACTGCAAGTCAACGTTTTGATGTCACAATTATTAATCAGCAAATTGCAGAATTGCTTGAGCGTAATTTTAATCAAAAAAATTACACAAGATTACATAAATAATTTAAAGCGTAAATAACGCGGATTTAATAGACATCTACCGAATTTAAATATGCGTTATTCATAACCGTTGTAGAGACGCGAAATTTCGCGTCTCTACATTGTTTTTCACACCTATGTCTAAAAGGTTTTTGGTACTGATTTTAGACCTGTAGAGACGCAAAATTTCGCGTCTCTACATTGTTTTTCACACCTATGTCTAAAAGGTTTTTGGTACTGATTTTAGACCTGTAGAGACGCGAAATTTCGCGTCTCTACAATCGTTTGATCGGGCTTAACACCAACGGTATTGACTTATGTCTATCTGTCCCTTGAAAGGATTGGAATTGAGCGGTGAACCGCTCACTACGTAATTACAAACCAACTAATTCACGAGCTTCAAAATCATTGATTTGTTGAACTATGGCTAATCTCGCTTCTAATTTAGCTACACTAAATTGGTTGCGGAGATATTCTAAATGAGCGATCGCATTTTGTTTTTCTGCCGTTAATCTAATCAGGGTATCCATTGACTTTTGATATTCCTGATTCACCAACAGCACTTCAAAGCGACGTGCTTTGCGTTGAGCATCATTCTTTAAATCAGATTCAAAAGCACAAATGCGATCGGCATTGCCTTCAAATCGGTTAATTTGGTGCTGAACTGCCATCAACTGAGAGTCTACTTCATTCACTCGTTGGGCAGCTTGAGCGATCGCAGATGGATAATGACTCAGTTGCAACATCAAAATAATTTACCCCCTAGTGCAGCACAGCGTAAATAAACCAACCATTACAAATGTTGAAAAAGCCGATAATACAAGTCTTTTGACTTTTGATCCTTGACCATTGACTCTTGACTTTTGACTCTTGTTTACTACGCGACTTCCCTGAGTTGAGACGGAACACTCACCTCGGCAATATTCAGTGATAGTTGTTCAGCATAAGGCACCGCAGCTTGCTCTAATACTTCAACTTGGATATTCACACTCACCAAATAACTGCCTGTATCCGCACCAACCGCTTCCGCAATTAACTTAGCAATGTCTGGACGTTTGGCAGTCAGCGGATCGCGTAAAATACAACGATCCCAGTCGTGCTTCGCAGTCGGATTGAGGCTGAGAATATAGTGTTTAATCATAAAACAAACCCTTGAGTCAAACTTCACATGAAGGCTGTCACAGAGTCCCAATCGCACAACACGTGGCTTCGTGGACGCTATATAATTATTATAGTATATATGTACTATTTTGCCCACAGATAAACGATGAGGGAATGGATGCAAATAATTCTTTTTTCCCACTGCCCAATTCCCAATCCTTGATGAAACATAAAGTTAAGGCAAAGAAAAAGTAAATAAAGTTGACATTATTCCCCTCAAACGTCAAGCTAGTGCAAAGAAGCTTTGATTAGTTGCTTAGAATAAGACTAAATAGCTAGTCATGGAATACTCTATTAAAGTACGTAGAGTATTACGTATGTTTTTTACATTTTTGAGGAAATTTTGATGACCGCAACTTCTCCCCGATTAAAGCACGAGGTTAAAGACCTCGCCCTAGCTCCCTTGGGAAGACAGCGCATAGAATGGGCTGGACGCGAAATGCCAGTATTGCGACAAATTCGCGATCGCTTCGCGCAAGAGAAACCCTTTGCAGGGGTTCGGATTTCAGCTTGCTGCCACGTAACCACAGAAACAGCGCATTTGGCGATCGCTCTCAAAGCAGGTGGTGCAGATGCCGTCCTGATTGCTAGCAATCCCCTCTCAACTCAAGATGACGTAGCCGCGTGTCTCGTTGCCGATTACGACATTCCCGTCTTTGCCATCAAAGGTGAAGATAACGACACTTATCACCGTCACGTCCAAATAGCCTTAGATCACCGTCCTAACATCATTATTGATGACGGCTCTGATGTAGTTGCAACCTTAATTCAACAACGTCCCCATCAAATCGCCGACTTGATTGGCACCACCGAAGAAACCACAACCGGAATTGTGCGCTTGCGTGCCATGTTCCGTGACGGTGTGCTGACATTCCCCGCGATGAACGTCAACGATGCTGACACCAAGCACTTCTTTGACAACCGCTACGGTACAGGTCAATCAACCTTAGACGGTATTATCCGCGCTACCAACATTCTGCTCGCTGGTAAAAACATCGTCGTAGTTGGTTACGGCTGGTGTGGCAAAGGAACCGCACTCCGCGCTCGCGGACTCGGTGCTAACGTGATTGTCACCGAAATTGACCCCATCAGAGCAATTGAAGCCGTCATGGATGGTTTCCGCGTCCTACCAATGGCGGAAGCTGCATCCGCTGGCGATTTGTTTATCACAGTTACTGGTAACAAGCATGTCATTCGCGGCGAACATTTTGACGTCATGAAAGATGGCGCAATTGTTTGTAACTCCGGTCACTTCGATTTGGAAATTGACCTGAAAACCTTGGCTGAAAAAACAACGGAAGTTAAAAATGTCCGTCCTTTCACTCAAGAATATCGCCTACATAGCGGTAAATCAATCGTCGTTCTCGGTGAAGGACGCTTAATCAACCTCGCTGCTGCTGAAGGACACCCCAGTGCTGTGATGGATATGAGCTTTGCTAACCAAGCTTTAGCTGCTGAATATCTCGTCACCAATAAAGGTAAGCTGCAAGCTGGTTTACACTCAATTCCTACCGAAGTCGATCAAAACATTGCCTTGTTGAAATTGCAAGCGATGGGAATTGAAATTGATACCCTCACCGCAGACCAAGATGAGTACATCAACTCTTGGACTTCTGGAACTTAATAAAGACGTTTTGCGTAAAGACGTTTTGCGTAAAGACGTTCCACCGGAACGTCTCTACTAAATAGATTATTTTTGGGGATAAGTAAATTACCTATGCTTTTTTAATATTCGTAGTGAGAGCTAAAGCGCTCAATTCATAAGTACGAATGTTATATCCGTATATATCCCTAACAAATATAAAAAGTCGATAAACTACTTTTTTTATATTGACGATAAAAGAATAATTATGCCAAGTTGTAGAAGTTTCACAGAAGTAAAGCAAATAAGCTTGATTACAGAAATTTAGATTAATTTGCGTGACTTGATATCAATAAAAACCGGGGTTTTGAATTATGAAAATCAAAAAAAGACTAGGAACATTTTTGCTATCGAATATAGCGATCGCACTTTTTTTCTCTGCTAATCCAGCAATGGCAGCAAGTGTTAGCGTAAATCAATCTCACTCCACCTCTTCAACGTTGCTAGCTGACATTAAAACCAAGTATGTCAAAGATGCTGACGAAAATCTCGACTCAGCTTTAGAAGCAATGAATAACGCAGCTGATGCTGAAAGCGATACAGATGCGGCAGAGTATTTTGACAATGCTATGGAGCATTTAAAAAATGCTGCCACTGCTTTGAAAAAAGGAGGAATGGGTGATAATGCAAACAAAATAGAAAATGCCATACAAGCTTTAACCGATGCTGTTGACACTGATTCAGAAAAACAACAAGATAAACTGATTGAAAAGGCAATAGATTCTCTCAATCAAGTAGATGAAGCTCTTAAAGCAGCTTTGAATTAAAACTTAAAAGTGATAAATATTGTTTATATCCTCGAATTCTTATGCGAAGTCGGGGATATTGTCTTTCACAATTCCGCAATTCGGAAAAGCAAGCTTGTAGAAATTTAAAGGTAGAACATATGAGAACGCGAATATGACCGAACAAACAACTCAAATACCCAACTTATACGCATTACTGATTGGTATTGACTACTATCTTCCCGGTAAATTGCCAGATGGAAGTTCATATGCGAGCCTTGGAGGATGTGTACGTGATGTTAATCGGGTAGAAGATTACCTAAAAAAGACGCAGAAGCCGAAGCAAATCTTTAAGCTGACATCTTCTAATACCGGTGCTACGGAACCACCCGAAGCTCAAGAGCAATTGCCTACTTACGAAAATATTGTTGCGAAGTTTCACGCAATTACTGAGATAGCTCAAAAAGATGACCAAGTTTATATTCATTATTCTGGTCATGGGGGGCGTGCAAAGACAATCTATCCAGAATTAAAAAGTGTCGGACAGCCTGATGAAGCGCTTGTACCGATGGATATTGTCAAAACAAACGAACGCTATCTGCGAGACGTTGAAATTGCAACACTCCTGAAAAAGATGGTGAATAAGGGGTTAGTTGTGACAGTGGTGTTTGATAGCTGTCACTCTGGAGGTACTACACGAGGGGATACCGCAATTCGAGGATTAGAAGGAGCTAGTCCTAAGACCTCAATAGCATAGACAAGTCTAGACTATTATTGACAACTATTCGTCTACATTTTCAATGAGACTATCAACAAATTCTCTTAGCCGTTCCTTCCAGTCGGGGACGGCTTTTA
>NZ_JAOWRF010000345.1:0-4382 GCF_025753815.1 Plectonema radiosum NIES-515
CAGGGGGCAGGGGGGGCAAGGTGACAAAGCAATTAATAACTCCTAACTCCTAACTCCTAACTCCTAACTCCTAACTCCTAACTCCTAACTCCTAACTCCTAACTCCTAACTCCTAACTCCCCTGCTTAAATGGTGTCTTTGCGCTCCTACAATAAGACAGAGGAGTCTCTAAAGAAAAAACAATGGATACAAAAGCTTTTAAGCGATCGCTCCAACATTCAGAAAACTATCATCGCAGAGGGTTTGGTCATCAAGCCGAAATCGCTACCCAGCTGCAATCCGAATATCAAAGCAATTTAATTCAGCAAATTCGTGATAATAATTACACCATAAAACGCGGTAATACAACCATTCAACTCGCCCAAGCTTTTGGCTTTTGTTGGGGTGTGGAACGTGCTGTGGCAATGGCATATGAAACCCGCAAGCATTTTCCCACAGAAAGAATTTGGATTACTAATGAAATTATTCATAATCCTTCTGTAAATCAGCGAATGCTGGAAATGGAAGTAGCATTTATCCCCTTTGAAGCTGGTAATAAAGACTTTTCTGTGGTGGAAACAGGTGATGTAGTTATATTACCAGCTTTTGGCGCAAGCGTTCAAGAAATGCAGATTCTGAACGAGAAAGGCTGCAAAATTGTTGATACTACTTGTCCTTGGGTATCGAAAGTTTGGAATACTGTAGAAAAGCATAAAAAAGGCGATTTTACTTCAATTATTCACGGTAAATATAAGCACGAAGAAACGATTGCTACTAGCTCTTTTGCTGGTAAATATCTAATTGTGTTGAATATGCAGGAAGCTGAATACGTTGCTGACTACATTCTGAATGGTGGAAACCGTGAAGAATTTCTCGCCAAATTTAGCAAAGCAGTCAGCGCCGGATTTGACCCCGACCAAGATTTAGAAAGAGTTGGTATCGCTAACCAAACAACCATGCTCAAAGGCGAAACTGAGCAACTTGGTAAACTGTTTGAACATACCATGTTGAAAAAGTATGGTCCCGTCGATTTAAATCAGCATTTTCAAAGCTTTAATACTATCTGCGATGCTACCCAAGAACGGCAAGACGCGATGTTGGGTTTAGTTGAACACAAGCTAGATTTAATGGTAGTAATTGGTGGTTTTAATTCATCGAATACTACCCAATTGCAACAAATTGCCGTAGAGCAAAAAATTCCTTCTTATCATATCGATTGTGTAGAACGAATTAAATCAGTAAATGCCATTGAGCATCGACTATTAAATGGTGAGTTGAAGATAACAGAAAACTGGTTGCCAGATAATGAAATTGTTGTGGGAGTTACCTCTGGTGCTTCTACACCCGATAAGGTAGTTGAAGATGTGATTGAAAAGATTTTTGAATTGAAAGCTACAGCAGCGCTGGTTTAACTGCATTCTCTTATTCCCTCTTCACTCGTGGAGAGGGACAGAATTTTCGGTGCATCCGAATTTTGGCGAATCGCCCAACGACTGGAAGTCGCGGCTAAACAAACAAAGTCCGCCTGCGCGGACTAAAAAATTCAAGGGTTTTGTACTTGGTTTAAGAAACTGGGGATTATCAGAGTAAATAGGTACAAAATAGAAATAATTATAACTAAAAAAACTTTTAGGTTGATGTTAGGAGGTTGCGTAAGTGTGTGGTTTTGGGAAAAAGATTCAATCGAGTACGAAGTATTTAAGCAGTACGAGTATGCATTATCTAGAATTGGTGTAGATTTTGAGAGAGAAGATGTACAGGATGTCCTCGAAGCGTGTAGTTTTGGGTTGGAAGATGCCTTAAAATCTGTCATTGCCTATTGGGTGTGGTTGCAGCAGCAAGAAAGACTAATGGAATACCCCAGCGCTGTTTTAATTCGTGCGCTTGACGAACAGTGGAAGCCAAGAAGCTGGTCTGATGAATGGCTCAATTTACCGCAGCTGCAATCTCAAGGGCAAAGGTGGTATGAGGGTGCTGCTAAAGTTTGGGGTTATGACCAACGCAATCAGATTGTTGTAAATATTGTTTGCGAAAAAGGAAAAGATTATATTGTATTTACCAACAGCAAAGAAATGCTAGTAGAGACTGCATGGCGTTGGGGATGGGAACGAGTACTTAAATACGCAACTAGTTGAGAAATAATTTTATGTCATTAAAATACCATGAATATATAAATTCTCAGGAGTGGCAGGAAGTTAGGAAACTCGCGTTGCAACGTTCTGGGGATAAATGTCAGATTTGTGGCTCAAAAAATTCTTTAGACGTACATCATAATTCTTATGATAATCTTGGCAATGAGCGGGAAAATTTAGAAGATTTAGTAGTGCTTTGTTCCGAGCATCATCAACTTTATCATGATGCATTAGCCGAAGTTGAAAGGCTTGCAGACCAAAGATTAGAAGAAAGGCTACTTGGCGGTTTACTTCAGCAAACACCTGCTTTGGTTAGAGGTCTATCTAATTTACCTGCCGATATTTTTACATCTAGTTTGAGAAAAGAAGTTTTTAATTATTTATGTTCTAGGTCTGCTGAAGAAAAAGCTATTGATTCAACAATCGTAGCTAGCTATTTAGCTAATCGTAAGCTTTTGGAGGCAGAAGAAGCCGAAAGGTTGCTAAATAATTGGGTAAGTTGTTGTTCTAATCCAGAAAACTCAGAAGCTTATGCACAAGTACTACATGATTTATATCTTCGCCGGCAGATTCAGCAACTACCTGCTGTAATTACACGACTTAATCGAGATAACCAACGCTCTGTTATTGAATTAATAGATGTTATACAGGCAGTGGTTCAGATAATCGCTAATAAAAGTAATACAACTCAACTTGTTCATATAGCAGATATTTTGAGCCAAACTTTTCAAAACATAGAAGAAAGATATCAAGGAATAACTTTACCTGGAATTCCTTGTGGATTTTATGACTTGGATGCAATGACTATCGGATTTCAACGCTCTGATTTAATTATTGTGGCTGGACGCCCGTCAATGGGTAAATCCTCTCTCTGCTTGGGTATTGCTTACAATATCGCTAATATTTACAAACTACCAGTTTGCTTCTTTAGTTTAGAAATGTCGAAAGAGCAAGTTGTTGAACGTTTATTGTCAGCAGAAGCAGGAATACAAAGTCGATACTTGCGCTCAGGTCGAATTAGTCCGAGTCAATGGGAACCCTTATCATCTGCCATAGGAAAGCTTTCCGATGTTCCAATTTATATTGACGATCGCCCAAATCTTAATGTTAGTGAAATCCGCTCTAAAGCTCGCCAAGTAATGCTCGAACACCAAGGTATACTGGGATTAATTGTGATTGACTACTTACAGTTATTAGCAGGTGACAATGATGAAAATCGGGCGCGAGAGTTAGCGAAAATTACACGTTCCCTAAAGGGACTAGCGAAAGAACTTAATGTTCCTGTAATTGTCTTATCACAACTTAATCGAAGTGTTGAATCTCGAACTAATAAACGACCAATGATGTCAGACTTGAAGGAGTCGGGTTCTATTGAGGAAGATGCTGATTTAGTGATTATGCTTTATCGAGATGAATATTATACGCAAGATACTCCTGAGCGAGGTATCGCAGAAGTGATTCTAGCTAAACACCGTAATGGACCCACAGGAACAATTAAGCTTTTGTTTGACCCGCAATTTGCTACGTTCAAGAACCTTGCCCGACCAAATTGACCAAATAATTAACCCAAAGTTACTTTCAATACGCACATGAGTTCATTAAAACAGGCTCAAGACAAAAAAACTCAAACCTTTACAGCAATTCTCCACTGGGAAGAAGATGTTTACGTAGCTGAATGTCCAGAGGTGGGAACTGCTAGTCAGGGAGAGACGATAGAAGAAGCGATCGCCAATTTGCGGGAAGCAACTGAACTATATTTAGATGAGTTCCCGCTTTCGGAAACCGCACCTCGTCGGTTGTTGACTACATTTGAGGTTACGAGTGCCTAAGCTACCCAGAATTAAAGCCTCTGAAGTCATTCGTGTTCTGGAACATTTAGGCTTTGTTCAGGTAAGACAACGTGGCAGTCATGTGATTTTAAAGAAGCAACTGGTAGACGAAGGAGAAGAACAGAAAGTGATTGAAATCGGTTGTGTTGTGCCACTCCATCGCAAGACTCTAGCTGTTGGGACGCTTAAGAGTATTCTAAATCAAGCTGGAGTTTCAGTTGAGCAGTTTATTGAAAATCTCTAGTTGAATACAGGACTTACGCAAAATGTTTTTGTCATACTGAGCGAAACAAAGTGTAGCCAAGTATCTCAGAGATTCTTCTCTTCAAGACGCTCCCTCTGCGAACACTACGCTTGCGCTCCGTTCAGAATGACAGTTCTTCGTCAAAATGCGTAAGTCCTAGAATAATAAGTCTTTGAGGTAGATGAACGAGTCTTTGAG
>NZ_JAOWRF010000345.1:4482-9855 GCF_025753815.1 Plectonema radiosum NIES-515
ATTCTTCTCTTCAAGACGCTCCCTCTGCGAACACTACGCTTGCGCTCCGTTCAGAATGACAGTTCTTCGTCAAAATGCGTAAGTCCTAGAATAATAAGTCTTTGAGGTAGATGAACGAGTCTTTGAGGTAGATGAACGAGTCTTTGAGGTAGATGAACGAGTCTTTGAGGTAGATGAACGAGTCTTTGAGGGAGATGAACGAGTCTTTGAGGTAGATGAACGAGTCTTTGAGAGAGATAAACGAGTCTTTGAGAGAGATAAACGAGTCTTTGAGAGAGATGAACGAGTCTTTGAGAGAGATGAACGAGTCTTTGAGAGAGATGAACGAGTCTTTGAGGGAGATGAACGAGTCTTTGAGGGAGATGAAAGCTATTTTATTACTCTTTCCAGATAAAATTTTAAACCCTATTTCCAGGTTAGTCCGCGTAGGCGGACTTTGTTTGTATAGCCGCGATTTTAATCGTCAGGGCTTCTCACCAAATTTAAAAGCGATGCCAATAGCAACCTTGTAAAACGCACTTCATATCTACAAAGGTGCGATCGCTATCATCTAGATTTTAAACTGCTAAACGCAAGCAAGGACACTTTTGCAGAAACCCAGATGCTTTTTGTTCAGCATCTGGATTATCAATATGCGCTGGTGTGGGTCGAATAATGCCGCAAAATAGGTCATCTAAGCCGTAGGGGGTGAAAAATTGCCATTTTCCCTCAACATCTAGCTTCACGCCTACAGCAGTGGCTGTGTGGAGCCAATTTGCAATGCCGTCTTCTGTGCTAATAAAGGTTTGACGTCCATCACGCCAACGAGCGAAACTAGCTTGATTTTTGACATCAAATTTGTAGTCAGGAAATTGATTTGTCAAAGTTGTTTTTGCTGCTAATTCTTGAGAACGATTTCCTTGTTCATCAAAAAATGCAATATCAAAGTCATTAATAACTAAGTTACATTCTTTGCCGAAAATATAACGCCAAACTGTATTTCGCACCGCACCACCAGCTAACCACCAATTGGGCAGATTGATTCGCGCGATCATCGGCAGTACCATACCAACAGGCGAATCAGCTAAAATCATCTGTAAGCGTGTGTTAGCGTTCATTTTAAATTTATATGAATGTAGTAAGCGCTTCAGCGCTTAAAGTGCCTACTACAAGTTAAGCAGGTAGTTTTGCTTTACTTTGACTTTAGTAACTTCTTCGGGGGCTAAAAATTCCCCAATGAACAGCGCTGAAGCGCTGACTACAAGTTAAGCAGGTAGTTTTGGTTGAGTAGGACTGACAACAACTTGTTCGGGAGCTAAAAATTCCCGAATTAGTCTTGCTATGGCTTTTTGAACTAAGAGACTGGTAACTTGTTGACCCAGACGCTGCACCCCAGGATTTACCACCAACTGAGCAAGTTGGGGAACTAGCTGTCCGGCATCAAAGCCACGGGTTTCTTGGAGAATATTAAAAATACGTTTGATATGCTCTAAGGTTTGTTGCTGTTCAACTGATGCTGAGGGAGTTTCGTTGATTGCTGTCAAACCAACTCGTTCACGCAGTAAAGATGTAAAATTATGCAAAGCGTTTTTACCTAAAGCATCGACTCCTTTAACAGCTTCATCTACTACCCGATTGCGAATAAAAGCGCCTCTATCGGAAGATAGAAACTCTAATGCTTGATCTAATACCACATTCAAGTCGTAATCTTGATTGTTCCGAGCATTTTTTAACAAGTTTTCCAAACGGTTCCAGCGGAATGTACCTTCTTTAAACAGCAAATCTTGCAAAGATGCTCTTAATTGCGGTGCTGGGTCGGTTAATAAGCGTTTGGAAACGTAAGGATAAGCTTCGCTGAGGACTTTGAAGTTGGGGTCAATAAAAATCGCAATGCCTTCGAGCGTTACCAATGAACGGATAATTAAAGCGTAGTAAGGTGGAACGCGGAAGGGATACTCATACATCAAAGCTGATAATTCATCGGTGATGCTTTTGATGTTGAGGTCAGCAACGCTAGCACCTGCGGCATCGGCAAATACTCTCGCAAAAGCGGGAATAATTGGGGTTAAGTCAGTTTCTGGTGATAAAAACTCTAATTTGACGTAATCTTTCGCTAAACCATCAAAATCGCGGTTGACAACGTGGACGATCGCTTCAATTAAACCATATCTTTGGAGCGGTTGAATCTCGCTCATCATCCCAAAGTCAAGATAAGCTAGTTTACCATCGGGTGTGGCTAACAAGTTACCTGGGTGCGGGTCAGCGTGGAAAAATCCATGTTCTAATAATTGTCGCAAAGAACACTGCACACCCACTTCTATTAGATAACGTGCATCGATGCCTTGGGCGCGTATTTCGGCTGTATTAGTTAACTTAGTGCCGTTGATCCACTCCATCGTCAAAACGCGACGGTTTGTATATTCCCAGTAAATATTCGGTACATAAACGTCTTTCATGTGACCGTATAACTGAAAAAATCTCTCGGCGTTTTGTCCTTCGTGGATGTAGTCCATCTCTTCAAAGATGCGATCGCCTAATTCATCCAAAATCCCTACAAGGTCACTTCGCACCCTTTTAAAGGTTCTCTGCGCCCACCCCGCAAGACGACGTAAAATATACAAGTCAATTGTTATACCTTCGCGTAAGTCGGGACGTTGGACTTTAACAGCGACTTCCTCACCAGTACTTTTCAATTTCCCTTTGTAAACTTGTCCCAAAGAAGCTGCGGCAATTGGCTGGGGGGAAAGTTCTGAGTAAATCTCTTCTGGAAGCGCTCCTAATTCTTCTTGAATGAATTGATAGGCAATTTCATTCGGAAATGCCGGTAACTGGTCTTGTAGCTTGGTTAATTCTTCTAAGTATACAGGGGGAACCAAATCTGGTCTGGTAGATAGAGCCTGCCCAATTTTAATGTAAGCGGGTCCCAATCGTGTGAGCAATTCTCGCAACTGAGCCGCACGACGCTGGTCATTTTTGACGACAACTCCACGTTTGCTGTCCGACCACAAGCCAAAAGCAAAGGATAAACTCGGTGTTAAAACTGTGAAAATACGACGTAAAACTTGCAGGGGTCGTTTTTGATAATACGCTGCGAGAGCGATCGGATCGTAACGCAATTCGGGTTTTTGTTCTGGCGCGATCGCTACCTGAGATACCCTTGGTATCACCACAGGAACTATAGCACCATCTTTAGACACCACTTCAACATCAATCGGTTGGTCAGTTGGGGAAATTGTCTTAGCACTCATGAAGTTAGCCACCGGGTCGATACGTCCACGTTAAGTATTGTAACAATTTATGACAGTTGAGTCGCCCTCAGGCTGGAAGCCGCTGGCTCTAAATACAAAGCCCGCGATTAGGCAAGCTTCAAAACCCTTGATTTATTAGTCCACGCAGGTGGACGAGCGTTTGTTTAGCCGCACCCTTATAGGGTGACGGTGATGTGGTACAAGAGGAGTAACTTTTATTTACTTCGTCCATCAACATCAAAGTAAAATTAAACTAAGTAGGTGGGGTTTGAAGAGGGGGGAAAAAAAAGAAAAATATAATACATCTATTTAAACAACTCTTTATTTCCATACCTTTCCCCTTTCCCCCTCTTGATACAAGTGTCTCTTAATTTCAAAAATCCGGCGTCTACCTTAACGGAGAAATTGGTTTCATGTTACTCTGTCTGAGAATAGAAAATTTTGCCCTGGTTGACCAATTAGAATTAGAATTCGGCGCTGGACTAAATGTATTAACAGGTGAAACTGGTGCGGGAAAGTCGATTATCCTGGATGCCATTGATGCGGCTTTAGGTGGTAAAGTATCTAGTAGGCTGATTCGCACTGGTACAAGTCGAGCGATGGTAGAAGCTACTTTCACGTCTAATTCTGCCTTCGCAGCTTGGTTGAGCGAACAAGAAATTGATTCGATAGATGATAACTCTGTAGTTATTAGCCGAGAAATCACTGCGACATCAGGAAATATCCGCAGTCGATCGCGTGTGAATGGAGTTTTGGTAAATCGACAATTAATGACGGGGTTACGCGATCGCTTGGTGGAAATCACCGCTCAAGGTCAAACTGTACAAGTAGGACAATCTGCCCAAGTACGGGACTGGTTGGATCTTTACGGTGGGGAAAAGTTGATGCAACAGCGTCAAGTTGTGACAACGGCTTTTACAGCTTACCAAATCGCCCATCAACAAACCGAAAAACGCCGCACCTCAGAACGGGAACGTTTACAACAATTCGATTTATTAACTTATCAAGTTCAAGAATTGGGA
This sequence comes from Plectonema radiosum NIES-515, assembly GCF_025753815.1. GTDB lineage: Bacteria > Cyanobacteriota > Cyanobacteriia > Cyanobacteriales > Nostocaceae > Hassallia > Hassallia radiosum_A. The sequence goes on from NZ_JAOWRF010000345.1 coordinate 8,732, forward strand.
ACCGCAAATCTCTGCGAACCTGATGAATTGGAACAGTTAGAACAAGAACAGCAGCGCTTGAATCATGTAGTTGAGTTGCAACAAATGAGCTACAAAGTTTATCAAGCGTTGTACCAAAACGATAACGAAACTTTAACTGTGGGCGATTTACTCGCAGACAGCGAAGTGGTATTAAATGACATGGTAGAATACGATTCCCAGTTGCAATCGCTGCTAGATTTGGTAAGAGATGCTCAAACAGCGGTGGTAGAAGTAGCGCGACAAATTAACGCTTATGGTGAAGCTTTGGAATCAGATCCGCAGCGATTAGAAGAAGCAGAAGAGCGAATTCGGGAATTAAAGCAAATTTGCCGCAAATATGGACCGACACTTACCGAAGCGATCGCTTACTATCAGCGCATCCAATCAGAATTAGCTGAACTTAACGACAGCGAACAATCTATCGAAAGTTTGGAACAGCAAGAAAAAGTTTGTTTAGAAAAGCTGACTCAAGTTTCTGGGCAATTAACTGAATTACGTCGCACAGCAGCAGCAGCTTTAGAATTACGATTGCTAAATGAACTCAAGCCTTTAGCGATGGAAAAGGTAAAGTTTAAAGTTCAAATAGTGCTGACACTTCCCACGGCAGTGGGAGCGGACAAAATCACTTTTATGTTTAGTCCGAATCCGGGAGAACCGCTGCAACCTTTAACAGAAATCGCTTCTGGTGGAGAAATGAGTCGTTTTTTATTAGCGCTGAAATCTTGTTTTTCTCTAGCTGATAGTGCGGGAACAATGGTATTCGATGAAATAGATGTTGGTGTTTCTGGCAGAGTCGCACAAGCGATCGCCGAAAAATTACATCAACTCAGTCAACACCAGCAAGTATTATGTGTTACCCACCAACCTTTAGTCGCAGCAATGGGAGACTGTCATTTCCGGGTAGATAAGCAAACAATCAATAATAAGGGTAATGATGAAGTGCGTACAGTTGTCCGCGTCACCAGCCTAGATAATATTACCACCCGTCGCGACGAACTCGCACAGCTAGCCGGTGGAAAATCAGCAAATGAAGCGATCGCTTTTGCCGAATCACTCTTATTACAAGCTGCTAACCACCGAAGAGGAGTGGGGGAGTGGGGGAG
>NZ_JAOWRF010000119.1 GCF_025753815.1 Plectonema radiosum NIES-515
CTCCCCATCCCCCCATCAACTAACAACTAACAACTAACAACTAACAACTAACTATTGGCAATGGTTAAAAAACTTACTTGGATAATTTGGGGATTGAGTGCTTCTTGTTTCGGTGCGCCGGCACTCGCTGCTATAGTTACTTCCATCGGCACTAACGGTATTGATGCTCTGAGACTACAAAAAGCTCCATATAACTTAAATGGTCGCAAGATTGCCATTGGTCAAGTAGAAATTGGGCGTCCGGGAAAGTTTGGCTGGGACAAAGCGGTGTCTAAAAATACAGCAGTATCCTTAGCTGGAGTATTTTTACGCAATGGACCTGCTAAATCAAATAATGGTGTTGACCCCCACGCTTACAATGTGGCTGGTGTGATGGTCAGTCGAGACAAAGCCTTACCGGGTATAGCTCCAGGAGCGCGGCTGTATTCATCTGCGGTGGGTTCGACGAAAAACATGGGTCAGCCAGAAGAGTGTTTATCGGCGCAGCACATAGCCATGCAAAATGGTGGTGATATCCGCGCGATTAACTTCAGTTTTGGTGAACCTCTCACCCGCGATCCGCGACCGGAAGCGACTTTAGACGGTAACGCTTTACTAACATTATGTATTGACTGGTCTAGTCGAGTTCATGATGTTGTGTATGCGATCGCTGGCAACCAAGGTAAAGGGGGCATTCCTATTCCTACAGACAATTTTAATGCAATCAACGTCGCTTTTTCTTCTCGCAAAGGAAATATTTTTAATAAAGTTGATGTTTCCAATTTGGCTGCTGCTAACGAAGGAGTTGCAACTAGGCTCGCAGGAAAGGAGTTTAATCTTGATGGGCGTCCTTCTATTAGTTTAGTTGCTCCTGGGAGTAATATTCCTTTGTTCAATCCAGATGGCAAAGTCAACAAAGTCACGGGTACAAGTTTTGCAGCACCTCACGTTATCGGTACTGTTGCGTTGTTGCAGGAATTTGGTGACAAACAACTCCGGACAAAACAACCTAATTGGAGTATAGCCTCTCGCCGCCATGAAGTGATGAAAGCTGTATTGCTAAATTCCGCAGACAAAATTAAAGATACTGGTAATGGTTTGCGGTTGGGAATGAGCCGGACGCTTATTGATAAACAAAATCACGACTGGTTGGCATCAGAGGCTTATAGAGATGGAAAAATTCCCCTCGATCCGGAAATGGGAGCGGGTCATTTAAATGCATTTCGTGCGTACCAGCAATTCAGCCTTGGTCAATGGAGTCCATCTGCTGCCGTCCCTGCAATTGGTTGGGATTATCGGACATTGGATGCTGGGGCATCTGTGGATTATACCTATTCTAAACCGTTAGTGCAAGGCAGTTTTGTTGCTGTCACTCTCGCTTGGGATCGGGTGGTAGAGCTAGAGGATGCAAATAAAAACGGATTATATGATGTGGGTGAGAATTTTCGCGATCGCGGTTTAAACAATCTCAATTTGTATTTAGTCAAAGCCGATGCGTCAGATTCTAACTCAGGTGTGGTTTGCTCGTCCATTAGCGCTGTTGATAGTGTAGAACACATCTTCTGCCCTGTTCCGGCTACTGGCAATTACAAAATCCGCGTCCAATTTCAGAAAAAGGTAAACGCATCTGTTCAGCCTTTCGCTCTAGCTTGGTGGGGTGTATCTAGTAAATAGGAAGGGGAAAGGGGCAATAGACATTTCCGGAAACAATGTAGAGACATCAGCCGATCGCGTCTATACAAGGGTTCTGGACAACGCATAGTTCATTTTCAAATAGGTTGTCTAATAGATATCTCCGAAAAAGAATGTATAGACGCGAAATTTCGCGTCTATACAAGGGTTTTGGTTAACGCATAATTAATTTATGGAGATGTCTAATAGATATCTCCATAAAAGACGTAGAGACGTAGAGACTACCAAGTGCTACGTCTAATCAAGGGTTCGGGCAACGCATAATAAGCATAGCGGTCGATGTCTAATGGGCAATGGGAATTGGACATCGCTCATAATTCTTTTTTTTATTCCCCAGTCCCCTATCCCCTGTCCCCTATTTGGGGAGCAGACATCAAATTCATCAGAAAATTGCTGGCTCATGAATACAAAGCCAACAAAGCATAACACCATTATCAGATTTATTTATTACCGCCAACTAAAAAAACTTGTCTTTTTTGTCATTTCGTATTTTAAAATACAACTGATAAAAAGCATAAAATTAATAAAAATAAAGCTGATTGACCAGAAATCTGCATTGTCGCTTTCATCAGCAACTAACAAGTTGCAGAACTTACAAGTTGTCTTTAATTCCTATAACTTACTTAGCTGTTACCAAAACTGTAACCGCTCTATATTTTTATTCTTTTTAATGCGATAGTTAACATTTGACACATAAATAATGGTCAATCTTGATAGACAGCTTACAAAAAATATTTGGCAAGCGAGGTAGAAAAATGCATCGACAAAAATTTAATAGTGTTAAAGAAAATTTTCTACAAAGACGGTACGGTGTCCGTTTGGGTAGACGTTATGTTCTGGCAGCAGCAGGAGTTATGCTGATGGGTGTATTAGGCTGTTCTCAGGTCAACGACAGCACAAGTGTGCTAGCTAAATCTCCCTTACCGAATTCAGAATCACCATCAACTAAAAAAACAGTCAAACCTGATACAAAAGTCGTTGCGGCTAATACAAAATTCGGTTTAAAACTGTTTTCCGAAATTTGGAAAAAGGATAGCAAAGATAACATTTTTATTTCGCCTTCTAGTGTAGCGATCGCACTTGCCATGACTTACAATGGTGCGAGTGGTTCTACCCAACAAGCAATGGCGAAAGCGTTAGAGTTACAAGGCATAAGTTTAGAAGATATCAACTCCTCTAACGCCGCTTTAAAAACACTTCTAGAAAATACAGACCCGAAAGTGCAACTAACAATTACTAACTCACTTTGGGCGAACAAAGATACTAGCTTCAAATCCGAATTCATCCAAAGAAACAAAGATTTTTACAAAGCTAAAGTCGCGAATTTAGACTTTAAAGACTCTCGTTCTTCAGGTGTAATCAACACTTGGGTAAATGATAATACACGCGGCAAAATCAACAAAATAGTCGAGAAAATTGAACCTTCGCAAGTATTATTTCTAATTAACGCCATCTACTTCAAAGGTAACTGGAAGAACGAATTTGATCAAAAACAAACCGCTGAATATCCCTTTTACGTAGCATCTGACAAGCCAAAAAAACACCCGATGATGTCGCAAACGGGTGACTACAGATACTTAGAAAATGAACAATTTCAAGCAGTGAGTTTACCTTACGGCAAAGACGGTAAAATCAGCTTTTATGTCTTTTTACCGAAACAGAATAACTCAAAAGCCTTTTATGAAAACTTAAATTCTGACAACTGGCAAAAATGGATGACTCAATTCAGCGAACAAGAAGGATTTGTTCGCTTGCCCCGGTTCAAAATCAATTATGACATTACTCTCAACGATGCCCTGAGCAATTTAGGCATGGGAGAAGCTTTCAGCAGTAAAGCCAATTTTTCCGCTATGGGTAAAAATCTCACCATCAGCCAAGTTAAACATAAAACCTTTGTTGAGGTAAATGAAGAAGGTACAGAAGCAGCAGCAGCGACTTCTGGGGAGATAGTAGCAACATCAGCGATCGAGAAACCAAAGCCATTTCGGATGATTGTTGACCGTCCGTTTTTCTGTGCGGTAAGGGATAATCAAACAGGTAGCGTTTTATTTATGGGTTCAATTGTGGAGCCACAGTAGGAAATTCACGCATTATGTGAATTTTCAGTTAGGCTGACTAGCTTCAGGCAATGTGGTTTTGGATACGCTTAAAGGATTTTTTGACTCCGGTTTTGAGCTGTCTTCTTGAGCTGCAAGTGCATTTACCTCTTCTATACTATCGCTACCAATACGAGGACGCAGAGCGCTTAAAGCCGTTTTAATTACAACTGCACTTGGAACTGCTAAAATTACACCTAGCAATCCACCGACTCTAGCGCCGGTCAAAACCGAAACTAGCAGCCAAACCGGATTTAAACCAGTAAAATTTCCCAAAATTCGCGGAGCAATCAAGTTTTCCAGAATTTGTTGTACAATTACGGCTGCAATCAACGCTCTCACTCCGATGGAGAAATCTTGTAAAGCTACGAGTAAGGTAGTTAAGGCGATACCTACAGAACCTCCGTAGGGGATGAGAGCCATAATGCCAATAGTTAAGCCAAACAGCAAACCAAATGGCACTTTCAGCCAGAGAAAAGTCGGTATGAGGGCTGAAGCCATACAAGTTGAGATAATCAACTGAGTAATAAAGAAATTTTGAAAGCTAAGGCGTATTGTGTTAGAAAAAGGCTCTCGGAATTTGATCGGCAACCAATCTACCAAACTGTGCCAGAGTTCATCGCCATGCTGCAAGAGATAGAAAGTCAAAACCATTGTCAAGAGAAAGTCTAGCAGACTAGTGAGGGTAACTACAGCTAGATTCAGGACTTGTGAAGCGATCGCTTGTAATTGTCCCTTGACGCGATCGTTGATTTGTACTACCAAAGCTTCGAGATTAATTGGGAAACCAAAACTATCTGCTTTTTCATTCAACAGCATTAACTGAGAGCGTCCAGAGTCAATTAACTCAGGTAAACGCGTAACTAGTTGCTGCGCTTGCGTCAAAGCTAAAGGTATCAGCGTCAGACCCAATGCCAACAAAATCGACAAGGCAAGTAAAAACACTAAAATAGCAACTTGCTCCCGTCTGCCACCTTGACGCTCTATCCAACTCACAGGATAGTTAAGCAGAAAGGCTAAAACTGAGGCTGCGACTAAAATAACTATCAAAGAGTGAAAGTAATTAAAGATTGCCGAAATTGCCCAACCATTAAGGACGATTAGTGGTGCCAATAGCGCGATCGCACCGATTCGCGCTATTGGTGTTAATGTTTGCCACCAGTTAAGAAGCTTGCGTGTCTGCATATCACAGCCGATTGCGGGATAAAACTAAATTAAATCATTCTTTAAAACTTATTATCTCTGACTACACGACCGACATACATCTCTCTAGTTTAGGATTACACTCACCCAAATGAATAATAATCAACCAAATGACTCATCATCTGTGCCCCTATGTCAAGAAAAATCAGCCTTATTTTTCATCCCCAATGAGGATGCCAATATTTCTCCCTTGCCGTTAATTTTATATTTAGTTCCCGTCATCGGGTTTTTCCCCTCCTTGTGGACTCTTTATCGTCGTCGAGGTAGTCGGGAACAACTGAATGTTAGTCGTCTGTCAATTACTGTGGCACTTACCTGGCTTTTGGGGTATACCTTATTAGGAACGGGAGCGGCAACCGGAGAATTTTTCAGCTTGCGTCTACTGCTCCTCAATAGCTTTCTCACCTCTGGTTACTTTTTGGTTAGCGTTTGGTTAATTGTTCGTACAGTTCAAGGCAAATCTAATCGTTTAGCAGGGTTTAGTAGTTTTGCCAACCGAATTATTCATAAATATTTGTCTTAATTTAGGATGAAAGGCATTATTCCGTATTTTCACGGATATTTTTCCGAACTATACATTCTTTACAAACAGGTCTAGTCAAATCTGGTTTAATGTTGCCATACTTCAAGAAAACGTCTCCGGATTTGCCGAAAAGAAGGAGAAATACTGCTATAAGTGTTTTGGTTAACACTAAAGATCAAAAAGTTAACACTGATATTAAGGGTTAGCTATTATGGGTTAATTTGTCGGCTTTGAAGTAACAAATTTACCGAATTTTATCAGTAAGTGTGAGGAAGTCCGTGACCATTCAAAGAACTTCGGCGCAAGAAGACCATACAAACCCCTCGAATTCAAATAATAATAATTCTAAAAATTCCAAATCAGGACGGTGGCTGTGGTTTTGGGTGGGGATGAGCGGTATTGCGATGGTATCAGCCACCGCAGGAGCGCTATTGGCAGTGTCTTTAACGAGTACACCATTGATGCAAGCTTCTTTAAGTCCCCAAGAAGCGGCAGTTTTTGATAGCGATCGCATCTCCGGACAAGGACTGCGATTCTCTCAATTAACTCGGCCTGTCAACATATTAGTTATGGGAATGAGCGTACTCCCCCCAGATACTCAAAACGCTCCCGCTGAAACTAAAAATCTCAAGTACTTGCCTCAAGTCAATTCCTTTGATGGTCTTGCGGATGTGATGCTCTTGATCAAATTCGATCCAGAGAAGAAAAAATTAGTTATGCTTTCTGTTCCTAGAGATACCCGTACAGAGATAGAAGGGTATGGGATTAAAAAAATTAATGCGGCAAATACTCACGGCGGTCCAGCTTTAACAGCGAAAACCGTCAGTAATCTCTTGGACGGCGTGGGAATCGATCGCTATATCCGAATTAACGTTTTGGGAGTTGGTAAGCTAATCGATGCCTTGGGAGGGGTGACGGTTTACGTCCCCAAAGATATGAAGTACCAAGATGATTCTCAGCACTTGTATATCAACTTGAAAGCTGGTAAGCAGCATTTAAATGGCAATCAAGCTTTACAACTATTGCGCTTTCGTCATGATGAAAATGGCGATATTGGTCGGATTCAGCGTCAGCAAATGGTGATGCGGGCATTGATGGATCAAAGCCTCAACCCAACTACACTAGCTCAATTGCCTAAAGTTCTCGACGTAGTTAAAGAGCATATTGACACCAACTTAACCGTTGAAGAGTTGTTAGCCCTAGTCGGTTATGGAGCGCGAACAAATCGCTCGAATATGCAAATGTTGATGGTACCCGGTCGCTTTAGCGAAAAGAACGAATTTGATGCTAGCTATTGGTTGCCAAACCGCGATCGCATTGCCGCGATGATGGCTGAAAATTTTGATGTGAATGCCCCACATGAGCAACAATCCACTGACCCAGGTTCTTTGCGAATCGCAATTCAGGATAGCACTGGTGGCGATCGCTCAAAAATGCGACCTTTAATTAGAAGCCTTGAAAAAGCTGGCTATCGCAATATTTATGTATCTAAGCCTTGGGGTGAACCTCTAGAAGTTACACACATCGTCGCCCAACAAGGAGACGGTAACAGCGCCGAATCCATTCGCAACTCTTTAGGATTTGGGGAAGTGCGAGTAGAAAGTACTGGGAATCTCGCCTCTGATGTCACTATACAGCTAGGTAAGGATTGGTTGCAAGAAAGGAATCCTGTGGAAGTGTCTCCTCAACGTTAATTTTTCTTGCTTATTAATTAATGACCGAGTATGTTTATACATTCTATAAGCATACTTACTCACGTTAGCATGTTAACATCTTGTACCGGGCGAAGTTCATTGATTTAAAATAGCAGCTTGGTGTAAGATGTTAATCCAAAATCCCTCCAGTTAAACCGTTCTGCAAGCCGATAGTTATACTGACGACGGCACAATTCTAGCCAGTGTTCAAAAGTGGCTATTTGTTGCTTGGTTGGTCGTATACGGTACTGGTAGGCGAGTCGCATCTTTACTGCCTTTAATCTGATTTTCCTATTTTCTGGATTAATTTGTGGTGCAATATTTGGTTCTTGCGTAGTTAATGATACTGCTGGCGAAGTCGAGTAGAACCAGATACGCTCCAAAATGGGGCGTATCTGGTGTAGCGCGAACCTTGGGCTGTGAGTTTGAAAGGTCTTGCTGTCAACTAGCGATCGCGGGCATCATTAGCTATCGGGTCGGGAATGCTGTCAACTAGCGATCGCGGCTTTTGTTGACGCCGTCTGATCGCCGCAGACACTGTTCCCGTTCCTAACCAGAGCATCTGCTGGGGGATGCGAGTCAGATCGGATTGAGCCAGCGTATGCAACATGGCTGGAGTACAACAAGGGCAAAACAATGATTCAAAGGGAAACATGACGATTATTTCCTCGGATTTCTGTATTGAGTTAGGGAATTAATGGCAACGGAACAACACAACCATTTGTCATGGGCTGACTGAGGCAATTCTTGTAGATATTCCCGTCTTTCATGATGACTTGAAAGTTATTCTTGTTATCCTCGTCGTTCCCCAGTACTGAGAGATCATCTAACGGATTACCCTTTACCAGCAGCAAGTCGGCGTATGCACCCTCCTTAATCACACCCAATTCTCCTGGGTATGGGTTGCGCGGACCCGATAAAGCCAGCAACTGAGCGTTGTCGTGGGTAACTAGCTTGAGTGCCTCAAAGTTTGAAAGCCAGGTCTTCAACTTGGGGATGAAGCTGTTTTGCTTGTACGTACTACCGGGATTAAAGATAAAATCTGTGCCCCAGGCTAGATTGACATTGTACTTCTTAGCCCATGTGAAAGCCTTATCAGTACCATCGATCACTTGCCGCTTCTTCTCTATCACAAGTGGCTCGGTATCTCCAGGTGCCGGTTCAAGGGTTTGAAGACTGAGCCAAATACCCTTCTTTGCGAGTAGTTGCATAGTCTCCTCGTCCAGCAATTGCCCATGCTCGATGCATTTGACACCTGCGGTAATTGCTCGTCGAACCGCTTTAGGGGTATAGGCATGGACTGTGACATAGGTTCCCCAATCGTCAGCCGCCTCCACCGCTGCCTTAATTTCGTCCAGGGTATACTCTGCCACATCCAGTGGGTCGTACAAGGAGGCAGCTCCGCCCCCAGCCATGAGTTTGATCTGGGAAGCACCTAACCGGAGATTTTCGCGGGTGGCTGTCAGCACTTCGTCTCTGCCATCGGCGATAATGGTAGCCCTCAGATCCTCTGCACGAGACAACTTGCCACCAAACCGGCGGGGTCGCGCGTAATAGTCCCCAAAGTCGCCATGTCCCGATGTCTGGGAAATCGTGGCACCACTGGGATAGATACGCGGACCTGGAGTACACTCCAGATCAATTAATTGTTTGAGAGGAAACACTGGACCACCCATATCTCGAACTGCCGTGAAGCCGCGCAGCAAAATGTTCTTTGCTTCTGCCTGAGCCTTGGATTCAAGGATTTGAGGATTAGTATCCAGGTTGAGTAATCCATTTTTTCCCTCTTGTGGGTTGGCGCTCATGTAGATGTGTACATGGTTATCAATCAGACCGGGCATCATCACAAGACCATTGCCATTAATAGTTTCGACATTTTTCGGATCGAGCTTATTACCATTTTCTAGTTCAATCTCTGGTAGCTTTGTTAGGTCAATGCTAGTTAAGGAAATCTTATTGATTTTGTTCTCGATCACCAAAACATCTGACTTGCCAGAAAGTCCATCAGTGAGTCCGTTGAAAATACGAACATTTTGAAAAAGTACGCCATCAGGTGGAGGTGGAGGTGGCTCTAGATTTCCTATTAAAGGAACAGGACATCCCTTTATTTGAGCATGGGCTACTTGTGGCGTGAGTCCCATTCCCATAAGGGCTAGCATTAAAGCCCCTAATATAACTCGATAAAAAAATCTCATGGGCGTATCTCCTCATTGGTAGATTTGAGTGTCTGATAAAAGTCACATTCGCGATCTACTTGCAGCAGCGCTTCGCGATCGCAACTAAACAATCAGAGGCTAGGGGAAAAATATAAGAAATATATGAGATGGACAAAATTTCTGATTATCTTAATTATTGTACTGCCAACGGTGTTTTGCTATACTGCTTCATGCTGAACTGGTAGGGTAAAATAAAAGGTGCTTCCTGCGCCCAACACACTATATACCCAAATCTGTCCCTGGTGCTGTTGAACAATACTCTTACAAATGGCAAGTCCTAACCCCGTTCGTCTCTTGTGTCGGGAATCCTGCTATCTAAATCATGGACATCCGTAGACATTCAATCTTTAGTTGACGTTTCAACGGGTGGAGTCGGCTCCAGAACCCTTAACGCCCAGACACGGTTTAGCCATCCGCGTTTAAAACGACTGCC